>JBBIQU010000192.1:0-7692 GCA_037442185.1 Chthonomonadales bacterium
CGACATCTTCGTCGCCCAGGTCTGTGCGGTCAGCGTGCCGTTGCCGGAGCTCGGCAAGTAGTCGGCGTCGCCATGGAACGCGCCGTTGATCGTCCGAGTGGCCGGTCCGTTGGAAATCGTCCACAGCATCTCGGCCTTGCCGTTGGCATCGGTGACGGCAGTGCCGATCGGCGTGCCGTCTACCTTGTAGGCGACGGTCCGGCCCGGCAGCCATGCATTATCCGAAAGACGCTTGAGCCAGCCACGAATCGGGGTCACTTCGCCGATGGTGCCCGTGCGGTCCTGAACGTAGAGAGAGGTCGGAGCGCGCACCGCCGAAAACACGAGGACGTTGTTGGTCTCGTTGCCTTCGCCGATCTCGCCAGCCGGATCCACGACAGCCCAGATCTCGTTCAGGTCCTGCGGCGCAACCGGTATGGTTACGAGCGCACTTGTGAGACGATCAAGCGTTCCGACAGTTTTGTATCCGAGCGACACGGCGCCCGGGCTGCCGGGGTTCCTATCGAAAAGCTCCACCCGCACCGAGCTCGCGTCCGCCAGACCCCAGTTCACCACGGTCAGGTTGGCCTCGCCGTTGCCGTCCAGGTTCCAATGGAACTCCGAAGCGGCCGCGATGAAGCTGAGGTCGGGCAGCGAGTAGGTATCTCCGCGGAAGATGGTGCCGGGTTCGCCGTTGCCGCCCACACCCAAACCGCCGCTGGCATCCACCGTACCCGAGGGGAAGGAGGCCTGACCAGGATGGACGTAGAGCCCGATTCTGCCGCCGCCGCCACCGCCCGAGGGATACGACGCGCCCGTGGATGTGCCGCCTCTGGCCTCGATGATGCCGGTTCCTGTCACGGCTGTGCCCGCGACTCGGATTGAGCCGCCCGCGCCGCCGCCGCCATTCACCGCGTCCTCGCCATCGGCGAGCAGGTGCCCGTTCACCTGTATGGAGCCACCGGCCAGCACAGTCAGCCTGCCGCCTCCAGCTCCGCCGAGCCCGATTGCGGAATTGCCACCGCCGGACCCGAGGAAGGCCGGAAGCTCTGCGAGGCCGTAGGGATCAGCGCCTCCGCGTCCGCCGCGTCCGCCGTAGCTTCCGCCTGCCCGGTCCACGCCATGGCCTGGTCCGGTCTGCCCGGGATAGCCCTGGACGGAGACATCCAATGCCGCGCCGCTTGCTACGTTTGCGTCGGCCTCGATGCGGAAGACCAGGCCGACTTCGTCGCCCGGAAGTTGGGTGAGGATCGAGCCTGACTGGGCGTCGAGTGAGCGAACATGCACGGGCTGCATCGAGCAATCGAAGCGCACCCGCGCATTGTGGGTGATCAGCGAGGCGCCGGGCATGTCGAAGGCCGGATGAACGGTCCACCCGATCACGGCGCCGTTGTCGAACAGGACGGTCTCGATCGGATCTCCGCTGGATCTGGCCGGAATGCGGCGATAGATCGTGCCGGGACCGCCGTTGTTGGCCTCGGCCGCCGACCTGCCATTTCCACCCCCTGCAGCGATTGTGCCCATGAACGCATCGGAGTCGAGGTAGAGTGCGATGCGTCCGCCTCCTCCTCCTCCGTGACCTTGCGTCGAAGACGTGTACGAACCGCCCATTGCCGCTATCGTACCGGCACCGGATAGGGTCGCCGCCGTGAGCTTGAGCGTGCCGCCGGCCCCGCACCCGCGGTTCGTATAGCCGACGCCGTTGGCGGACAGGCTGCCGTCAACGGTCAGCGTTCCCGCGCACTCGATCGTGATGCGTCCGCCGCCGGCCCCACCGGCGCCCGCGGTGGGGTTGCCGCCCCCGCTCCCGAGGAGGACCGGCGCAGCGATGTCGTCATTGACAGGCGGACCTCCGTATCCTCCCGTGCCGCCGTGGCTCCCGCCTGCCCCGCTGGCGCCTCCGCCGGGACCGGCCTGAGGGCCGTAGCCGCGCCCATCTGCGTTGATCGAGCCGGTCGCTTGGAGGGACACGTTGCCTGCGGCTTCGATGTTGAGACCTGACTCGTAGCCGCTCTGGTGTGTCAGAGTTGCTTCCGGTCCGACGGTCAGATCGCTCATTCTCGCCGCCTGGACCGAGCAGTCCATGGACACGCGCGCGTTGGAGATCGTCACATCCGTCGTTGGCATTTCCATCGCTGGTTAGACGGTCCATCCCGCGATGCCGCCGTTGTCGAACAACAGGCGTCCCGTGCCATCTGCCGAGCCCCTGGTGTAGATGGTCCCTGCGCCGCCGTTGAATGCTTCGAGGCTGCTCTTGCCCAGTCCGCCACGGGCCTGCACAGTCCCGGTGAACGAGAAGGAGTCGTACAGGACCGCGATCCGGCCTCCGCCTCCGCCTCCATGGTCGTAACTCGTGCCGGTGTTGCTGCCCCCGTTTGCCGACATGGTCCCTGCGCCGGTTACCGTTGACGCCGTGATGAATATCGAGCCGCCCGATCCGCCTGCAAGGTTCAGGCCGGCGATACCGTCAGCCTCGATTGCGCCGTCTACGGTCATCGTACCGCCCGCCTCAACGTGGATCAATCCACCGCCGGGCATGCCGGAGCCTGCCGAGTTGTTGCCGCCGCCACTGCCGATGTACGAAGGCGCCGTGATGGAGCCGGAGACCGACAGACTGTTGAGGCCGCCGCTGCCGCCATGGGTCCCACCGGCGCCGCTTGAGCCTCCGCCCGGACCCGATTCCGATCCGTATCCCCGGGCCGTTGCGGAGAGCTTGGACGTTGCGTCAACGACGACGTTGCGGCCGGCGCGAATGTCGAGCCCCTGAACGTTTCCGGCGGGATGGGACACCCTTGCGCCGGGACCCACCATCCGATCGCGCGAATGTACCGGACCGGATGCGCAGTCGAACGACACGAGCCCGTTCCGGACGGTGATATCGGCGCTCGCTATATCGGGTGCCGGATGGACGGGCCAGCCGGTGATCCCTGCGTTGTCGAAGAGGAGCGAGCCGATCGGGTCTCCGGATGACTTCGTATAGATCGTGCCAGCCCCGCTGTTGAAGGTCTCGTTGTTGTTACGGCCGACCCCTCCTTTGGCGGACACCGTGCCTGCGAAGGTGTTCATCGCGTAATGGACGGCGATCCGGCCGCCGCCGCCGGCGCCCCAGTTGTGCGATGTGCCGCCGGCGCCCGTGCCGCCGTCAGCCACGATGATGCCGGAACCCGCGAGTGAGTTCGCTGCGAGGTAGATCGCTCCGCCCGAACCACCCGATCGGTTGGAGTAGTGCAGGCCGTTGGCGCGAACTGTCCCATCGAGTGTCAGTGTGCCGGACACGTCGAGGTGGATGAGGCCTCCGCCCTCGCCGCCAACGCCCGCGGGGGTGTTGCCGCCTCCGCTTCCGGGCGCCGCCGGTGTTACGATGTCGTCATAGACAGCCGCGCCGCCGTAACCGCCCGTGCCGCCGTGGCTGCCGCCGGCGCCGCTGGCCCCGCCACCCGGTCCTGCTTGCGAACCGTAACCCTTGCCGTCGGCGTTGAGCTGGGAGTCGCTCTCGATGACGGCGTCACCACCTGCGCGTATGTCCAGGCCTTGAGCACTTTCCGGCGGATGGGAGACCACCCCGGCAGGGCCTATGTGGAGATTGTTGACGACTACCGGAGTAGATGCGCAATCGAAAGACACCTTGCCGGAACGCACGGCGAGGTTCGTGCCCGCCATGCTGAAGGCCGGGTGCAGGGTCCAGCCCACGACGGTTCCGTTGTCGAAGACCAGACACCCGAAGCTCTCCGAGGAGCCCTTGTAGTAAAGGGTCCCTGGGCCGCCGTTCCGGGCCTCCGCCGAGTCGCGACCGGTCCCGCCATGGACGTGGACGAGACCCGTGTACGTGTCGACGGTGTAGAGGATGGAGATGCGTCCGCCGCCACCGCCGCCATAGGTGTAGCTTGCGCCGGAGCAGCTTCCGCCCCGCGCGGCGAGGACACCGGTGCCGGTGATGGCGCCGACATCGAGGAGAATGGCTCCGCCGCTCCCGCCGCCGCCGGCACCGGTGTTGCCGCCACCACTCCCGAGCTCCGACGGGGCTGTAATGGAATCGTAGACTGCGGCTCCGCCATAGCCGCCGGTGCCGCCATGGCTTCCGCCGGCCCCGCTGGCGCCTCCGCCGGGACCGGCCTGTGAGCCATAGCCCATGCCATCGGCGCTAATACGGCTGCCCGCCTCGATGTCCACGTTGCCCGTGAACTGGAGCCAAAGGCCGTTCTCGCTGCCCCCCGGATGGGTGACGACGCCGTTGGATCGGACGAGTAGGCTGGCATACGAGCCGACGCCTCCTGAGCAATCAATCAATCAATGGTGAGTGTACATCCGGTGACGATGATGGCCTCTCCGGCATACTGGCTCGAGGTGATCCACGCATTGGTCGTGAACTCGACAGCCGAGGCCCTGGAGGCAATGAACAGAGGTGACGACAGAAAGACCGCGCACAAAGCAAACCGCAGCTCATAGAGACGCAGGACTTGACGCATGGATATCCCCCTTTCGTCGCCTTCGTTGAGACGACACTGTTTCGATCCGTACATCAAGGTTAAAGGTGCGATGATGCAACTGAACCATTGGCCGCAACGAGTGCGGACTCCTTCACGGACGACAGAGCAATTATGCCAGTCTGTCGGCGTCGGGTCAACATCCGCGTTCGGAGCAGGACAGGAGGTACACGCTGCTCGCGTGTCGAAGAACGCGCATACCACGCAAGCACGCAACAGGAGGCCGCCAATGTCCATACACCGAGCCATCATCGGAGCGATTGCTGCCGTTCTGCTGAACGCGGCGATCGCGGGGCTAGCTCAGGAACCCGCGTCGGTTGCGCCTGCATCGAGTCCGGCTGTGTCCGAGTGGAGCGTCATCGCGGCGGGCGCGGTGGCAGACGGGCAGACCGATTGCACCGTGGCGTTCCAGAAAACCCTCGATGCCGCGGGCAAGGCCGGAGGCGGCATCGTTAGCGTTCCGGCCGGCCGATACGCCATCAAGGGCAACCTGATCGTCCCGGCCAATGTGACTCTGCAGGGAACCTACCGCATGCCGCCGACAATCCGACGGCCTGTTGCCGAGGAGATCGGCGGCACGGTTCTCCTCGCCTACGCCGGCAGGGGCAGCATGGATGGGCCGCCCTTCATCAGACTGGCAGGCAACTGCTCTGCGCTGGCAGGCGTTGTCGTGCTCTACCCCGAATGGAAACAGACCGACGTTCCGCCCGTGCCGTATCCTCCGTGCGTCAAGTCGGAAGGCACCGAAAACGTCGCCGTGCTGGATACGTGCCTCGTCAATCCCTATGAGGGCATCGTGTTCATTGCGGCCCATCGGCACCTTGTGCGCAACGTCACCGGCTATCCCATCAAGCGTGGGCTCTACGTGGACCAGTGCTACGACATCGGGCACATCGAGAACATCCACTTCTGGCCGTTCGGCGTGAACTACAAGCCCGACGATCCCTACTGCCTGTGGATCAACACGAAAGGCGTCGCATTCGAACTCGCGCGGACCGACTGGCATTACGTCTTGAATACGTTCTGCTTCGGCTACGGCGTAGGCTACAAGTTCAGCGAATCGAAGGCGGGCAGCACGAACGGCAACTTCCTCGGCCTGGGCGCCGATTCATGCCGCAGGGCCGTGCTGGTCGAGCAGGCGCAGGACCCCGGCCTGCTCATCACCAACGGAGAGTTCGTAGGACGCTGGGGCAGCACCGACTCCGTGTGCGTCGAGATTGGTCCGAAGGCTGTCGGCAAGGTCAGTCTCGTGAACTGCTCGTTCTGGGGTCCTATTGATCGGTGTGTCTGGATGCGGAGCCCGGTCGGCAGCTTCAGCGCGAGCGCGTGCCACTTCGTCCACTGGAACAACACGGGGCTTGGCGCGCCCGCCCTTGACATCGAAGCCGGAGCGGCCAACATCGCCAACTGCACCTTCGGTAATATGGGAACACACGTGCGCGTGGGCAGCAAAGTCCGCTCGGCGATCATCATGGGCAACCAGGCCTCCGACGGCATCATCGTCAAGAACCTCGCGGGCAAGCGTGCGCAGTTGCTGGCCAACGAAGAAGACCCTGTGGACTGGACTCCGGAAGCACGGCTGTATTACCGGATCATGATCGGGGCCGAAGGCGATGCGCGTATGCTCGAAGGCGTTCACGGGCGGGAGCAGATGACCGTGAACGGCAGGCCGAAGCCGCATCGCTGGACCAATGGCGATGCCAGATTGACCCTCCCGATACGATCGGGCCGCAGCTACACGTTGCGACTGACCGTCACCGTTCCTGAGGCCGCAATCTCGTCGGAAGCGGGCATCTACATCGGCAAGGAGAGGGTCGCGCCGATCACGAAGGCGGGACCGCAAACCATCACGGCGCGCATTGCCCCGCAGCCCGCCGACACCCTGACGCTGGTCATTCGGTGCAAAGGCTGGGTGCCCGCGCAGGTGCTGCCGCGCAGCACCGACAGTCGTGTCCTTGGCATCCAACTACACTCCGTGTTGATGCAGGCCACACGCGGCGCAGGGACCCGTGTGTTCGACGGCAACGTCGGCGAGTATATCAAGCCGGCCGCGAGTCCCGGACAGGAGTGATGCCATAGCCCGGACCCTGTTCCTGGCGGCGATGGCGGCCCTTGCCGTCGCGCTAACCGTCTCGGAGGTAGGAGCATATCGGGCGACGGTACGACTCATCGCCGTCGGCGACATTCTGTTGGATCGCGGCGTGGGCCGCAAGATCGCCGAGCATGGCCCGGACTACCCGTTTGAGCGCGTGGCCGATCGCCTGCGATCGGCGGACATTGCGTTCGGCAATCTCGAGTGCCCGATCAGCGCATCAGGCGTTCGCGTGCCCAAGCCGTTCAGCTTCCGCGCCACGCCCGAGTCTGCTCGCGGGCTGAGCCATGCCGGATTCGACGTCCTGTCGCTGGCCAACAACCATACACTGGATTGCTCACGCTCCGGTCTGACAGATACCATGCGGTTCCTTCGCGAGGAAGGCCGGTCGTCCATTCACTGGTGCGGAGCGGGGCCGAACGCGCGTTCGGCCGAGAGCGCGGTCGTACTGTCTCGCGGCGGCATCCGGGTCGCGTTCGTCGGGTTCAGCGACATCGTGCAGGACTCCACCTATCCCCGCGACGATCTGCCGGGAGTTGCCCAGGCCTCGCATACCGCTGTCCGGCGCGCGATTCGGCGCGCTCGGCAACAGGCGGAGGTCGTCGTGGCGTCATTCCACTGGGGGCTTGAGTACGAGCCGAGGCCGACTGAGCGGCAGCGCGCGCTTGCTCGCACTGCAGCGCTTGCGGGATGCGATCTGATCATTGGGCATCACCCGCACGTGCTTCAGGGCCTGGAGCGCATCGGTCGGCCAGGATCATCTCCCACGCTCGGCGCCTACTCGCTGGGCAACTTCATCTTCGACACGCGACGCAAGCCGGCAGACACAACCGCCATGTTGGAAGTGACGCTCGACCGCAGGGGAGTTCGAAGCGCCCGGATCTTGCCGTGCCGGATCATCGCATGCCGTCCGGTGCCCCTCTCCGGCTCGGCGGCTGCTGAGGTACGCCGCCGCGTCGAAGCCCTCTCCCGCGAGCTTGCGGAAGCGGGCAGCGCCCTCCCCCGCCCAACCGCCGATTGACGCGCGACCCCCCAAGCGCAACGGCAACGACACCGGACCGCACCACATCCATACGTGCCGGTCATGTGACACGCAGCGTGTAGCCGTCGCTTCTCGCGACGCGGAACGTGTCCATC
>JBBIQU010000193.1:0-4476 GCA_037442185.1 Chthonomonadales bacterium
GTCAGCGCACCGTCAACGCCTGCGGCTTGTCCGCCGCGACGGCGGTTGGGCTAGCGTGTTGATCTCGACGGACGACAACGAACGCGCGCGCGAGATTCTCGCCGACTGTCTGGCGTGACGCTGAACGGCGACGCGTCAGACTTGAGGAGCGACACCACCGGCGGCCGGATGCGCCCTTGACAGGCATACACCCGCGCGCCTATGATGATGGGAGCGACACGGGTTCGTTCGTGCGCGTGGGAATGACTTGGGCCTGCCGGAGTGACACATGCCTTACACGCCTTTCCAGTCAGTCATCAATGAGATACTCGAGTGCAGATCATTCGGCGTCGTCGGCGCGTCCCGTAACCCGCACAAATACGGCCATATGGTGTATGCCACCCTCAAAGAACACGGCTACACTGTCTATCCGATCAATCCCACGACCGACACCATCGGTGACGATGTCGTCTACCCGAGGCTTGAGACCCTCCCTGAAACGCCCGACTGCGTGGTGACCGTAGTCCCGCCGGCAACCACCGAAGAGGTTGCGCGCGTTGCGGGGCGCATGGGCGTCCGCTACATGTGGATGCAGCCGGGATCGGAATCCGAAGCTGCGATCAATGCGGCTCATGCGGCCGGATTGCGCATCGTCTACGGAGGTCCCTGCATTATGGTGGCCGCAAAGACACGCGGCAAGCCGTAAGGGAGCAACGGTTCATCCACACGCCGTCCTTAGCCGGCTCCCAGACGCCGGCAACGGCCAAACACGCTTAGGAGGAAGCAATGGAACGCAAGTCGGGCCTGGCGAGCATCCGGCTTCGGGGCGCTCACGCACTCTCAACGATCGTGCTGCTCGGGCTGCTTGCCCCCCTGCACGCTGACGAAAGCGAGCAGGTCGAACGCAAGCTCGGGTGGAAAGCCGGCGCGGACATCTTTTTCGGGATCGCGAACCTCGCGGGTCCGACGAAGCGCATCACCGACCGGCATTGGGCCGCCGTTCAGACGTTCGAGCCGTCCGTGGTGTATGTAGAATGGGCCGGCGGCAGCGGAGATGACCTGCGGCTGTCGGTGGGTGTCGGCGACAACTACGTCGGCAGCGACCGTAGCACGAAGCAGCCGGTCGAGTGCCTGTGGCGCCGCCCGATCGGGACAGCGACGCTTACCCTCGGTAAACACTGGACGCCCTTCGCGCAGCAGGAATGGGAATACGAGACCCGATGGGGCGCAATGTGTGAGACCGACCTCGGGCAGAACACAGTGGCCCTATCGCTAACGCACAACGAGGACACCGACGCTGCCAATGCTCTGGCGCGCGTAGGGCGCGAAGTAGCCGACGGCGTCGAGGTTGGGATATCGGCCGCTGCCGGGCGCGGTTGGAGCTACTCCACCTCCCATTCGAAGGGCTACGGGCTGGATGTTCTTGCCGAACTGGGCAGCCTGACTGTGACGGCCGAGGCCATGGTTGCCGAGGGACCTTACGGCAGGTTCTCATTCGGTTTCCTCAAGACCATGTACGATGCGGGCAGGGGCTGGCGTCCGTACGTTGGAGCCTACTACGGCCATGACACCGCCGAAGAACAGGGCGAGCTTCGAAGCGCCGTTCTCGGCGTCGAGGTTGACGCCGCGCCCCATCTGATGATCGAGCCGGGCGTGGGTCGGGCGTCAGGAAGAAACGTCTGGTGGTTGACCGGAAGGCTCACTTTCTGATCCGCCTCCAAGACGCCCCATAGCGGCCTCGAGCATGGCGCTGCCGGCAAGGTCCTCGGCGAAGACCGCCGCATCTGCGCCGGCCTCAATGATGTGCGCATAGTCCTCGGCCCGGTGGACCCTGGCGGCGATGCCGACGTCAGGGCTCATCGTCCGAATCGTGCGGACCGCGACCTCGGTCGTTGGAGCCTCGGGCAGCGCGACGACGACAACCTCGACGCAATCGGCCAGTGCGCGCCGCAATACAACATCGGAAGCGGCATCGCCATAGATCACCGCTATGCCTCGGTCTCTAGCCATGTGCACTGCGACTGTGTCGTAATCCACCACGGTGTGCGGTATGCCGTGTCGGTGAAGTCCATCGGACACGCTTCTGCCGATCCTTCCGTAGCCGAGCACCAGCGCGCGCGATCCTTCGCATCCTGCAGCCATATCGTGGATCACATAGTCGGGCATTCGTATGAGCGCGCCCCGAAGTCCGCGGAAGCGGCTGAGCAAACGGTAGGCCCCGTCTCCGAACTGCGAAACGAACGGCGTGGCGAGGAGGGTCAGCGCCGCGGCGGCCAGAATGGAACCTGAGACATCCGGCCCAATGATCCCTCTCGCCGTTCCTATGCCGGCCAACACGAAAGAGAACTCCCCGATCTGCGCCAGACCGAAGCCGACCTTGAGCGATGTGCGCGCATGTCTGCCGGCGAGATAGATGGCAACCGAGCCGATCAGCGCCTTGCCGATGACGATGGCGGCGACGATGGCGGTTACCGCGAGCCAGTGCTCGACAACGAAGCGCGGGTCCATCAGCATGCCGACGGACACGAAGAACACCGACGCGAATACATCCCTCAGCGGTCGGACCTGACTGAGCACCTCGTCGGCGTAGTCCGAGCCGGCCACCACCAGACCCGCCAGAAAGGCTCCCAGCGCGAGCTCGACACCGGCCGATTCCGCTGCCAGTGCCGCGCCGACGCACATGGTCACGACGGCCAGGACGAACAGCTCGCGTGAGCGAAGCTGCGCAACGCGCGCGAGGACTCTGGGCACGATGCGCGAGGCCAGAAGCGGAGTCGCCGCGACGAACGCGATGGCCTTGCCCAACGCGATGGTCAGAGCGGCCCCGCTTCCTGACTGCGCGCCAGTTCCCAGCATCGGAAGCAGCACGGCCATGGCCACCACGGCAAGATCCTGCACCACCAGCACGCCAAGCATGATCAGCCCGTGGACGCTGCCGAGCTCGCCCCGCTCCTCCAGGACGCGCACCATGACGGCAGTGGATGATAGAGCGATGGCGCAGCCCAGCAACACTCCCGCGCGCGCGTCCCAGCCAAGGAGCCTCGCCAGACCCATTCCCAGAAGAATGGTGGCGACGATCTGCCCGATGCCGCCCAATACGGCCGCCTTGCGCACTTCGGCGAGTTCGCGAAACGAGAACTGGAGCCCAACGCTGAACATCAGCAGTACGACGCCCAGGTTGGCAACATTCGAGACGATCTCTTTGTTCGCGACAAGACCTGGCGTGTGCGGGCCAATCGCCAGACCCGCTATAAGGAAGCCCACCATCACCGGCGCCCGAAGGAGGCGAGCGATCGCTCCGCCCAGCACGCCGGCGGCAAGAACCACACCCAGTTGAACCATCAGCGTGTGTGACGACACGATGACCCTCTTTCCGGCGTTGACTGCGTCTCATCCGAGTGTACCGCCCCGTATGCTGTCGTTGTCCCCGCGAGGTTTCGTCTGAACAGGGCGAGCAGACCCGCCTAGAGGTATGATATGCCCAACCTTGCCCGGAGGTAGCGCCATACATGCGCGTGACTCTGCCGCTTATCTTCGCCGTATGTCTGGCCGCATCTGCGATCGGCCAGGCGCCGCCCGACGCCCTGCGCGCCGACATTGCCAGAGCCCGCGAGCGCGTCTATCCGTCACTGGTCAACATCAAGGTCGTCACGCGCTATTTCGCCGAGGGACGCGCTCAGCGGTCGCCCTCCGGCGGCAGCGGCGTGATCGTCACGCCCGAGGGGCATGTTCTCACCAACTATCACGTTGCAGGTCGCACGACGCGCATCGAGTGCGCTTTGCCCGACGGCGAGACCATGGACGCGAGCGTTGTTGCGCACGATCCGCTGACTGACCTGAGCGTGCTCAAACTCGACACTTCCAAACGCGCCGACCCCGCCAGGCCATTGCCTCATGCCACGCTGGGCGACTCCGACACGCTGCAGATCGGCGACTACGTCCTTGCCATGGGCAATCCCCTCATGCTCTCCTCATCTCTCACGCTTGGGGTCGTGTCCAATCCGAAGCGCGTGTTCGTCAATGAGGCCGCAAACGACATTGAGGAGATGCAGCTCGACGAAGGCGAGACGACCGGCTTGTTCACACGGTGGATCCAGCACGACGCCACCATTGCTCCGGGGAACTCGGGCGGGCCGCTGGTCAACCTCTCCGGCGAGGTCGTCGGCATCAACGAACTGCGGTACGGCGGCGGTATCGGCTTCGCCATCCCGTCCAACATTGCCAGGGAGGTCCTGCGACAGGCGCTGGAACGTGGCTCGGTGCGGCGGGCGTGGCTCGGCCTAACGGTGCTTCCGGTCACCAAACTGCAGCAGACGCAAGGCGCGCTGGTATCGGCCGTCGAACCCGAGTCGGCCGCGGCCAAGGCGGGCGTCAAGCCGGGCGACATCGTTGTCAGCATCAACGGCGAGCCATCGGACGTGCGCTACTTCGAGGAGGTGCCGGTTCTGTACCAGAGGATCGCTGCCCTTGAGCCCGGCAAGGCCGTTACGCTCCAAG
>JBBIQU010000193.1:4488-7632 GCA_037442185.1 Chthonomonadales bacterium
AGTGAAGCGCCAGGGCAAGCTGGAGGCTCTCACGGCGACGCCGACCGTGATGCCGCCGCTCAAGGGCGAGGAGGACGAGTTCCGGACCGTCGGGGCGACGATTGAAGAGATCACGCCAGCCCGCGCGCTCCTGCAGCGTCTCCCAATCCAGAAGGGCGTGCGCGTGACGGGCGTTCGTCCCGGGTATCCATTCGAAGCGGCGCAGCCTTCGATTCAGGCCGGAGACATCATCGTATCCGTCGGCGGCCAACAGGTTGCCGACCTTGCATCGCTTGGGCCTGCCCTGAGCGAGATACAGGATGATGGGCTGGCCATAGTGTTCCGCAGGCGCGGCGAGATCATCGTCACCGAAGTGAAGCCCAGCGAAGACAAGGACACCGACATTGACACCGAGCTCCCCAAGCCCTGGCTCGGCGTCAAAACGCAAGTGGTAACGGCCGAGGTGGCGCGCGCTCTCAAGCTTCAGAAAGCCGGCGGGCATCGCGTCACTCAGGTCTACGAAGGCGCTCAGGCGGCCAAGGCCGGCCTGCAGCCCGGCGATATCATCGTGTCGCTCAACGGGCAGCCCCTCCGGGCCTCGCGAGCGCAGGATACCGCCGATCTGACACGTGCCATCGAGAACCTGTCGCTGGGAGATCAGGCCAAACTGGGTCTGCTCAGGGCCGGCGAACCAGCAACGCTGAGCGTCGCGCTTGAGCCCACGCCGCGGTCTGCGACCAAGGCCAAGACCGCCAAACAGCGCGAACTGGAGTTCGCAGTCCGCGAAATAACACCCATGGATCGGATGGAGTCCCGACGTTTCCGAGATGTGAAGGGGCTCCTCGTCGCCGACGTGACGCCGGGCGGCTGGGCGGACATGTCCGGACTGCGCGTTGACGACATCCTGATCTCGGTGGGCGGCGAGATCACCGACAGCATCGCAGCATTCGAGACCGCCCTCGAACGCGCCATGGAAAAGAAGCCGAAGACGCTGACCCTCTTCGTGCAGCGCGGCTTCCGCACCCACTTCGTATTCATCGAGCCGGACTGGGCGAAGATCGCCCCCGACGCGGCCGGCACTGGAGGCCAGAAGTGAACAAGAACACATCAACGCGCATGCTTGTCGCCGTGTGCCTGACGCTCTGGGCCGCTCCGGCGCCCGCGCAGGACGAGATGGCCCAGTTGGATGGGCTTGTGACGAAGTACGCTCCGGCGATCGTCACCGTCAAGGCGGTTCTGAAAACCGAGACCAAGTTCGGCGGCGCCGGTCAGGCCCAGGAATCGCGCGTAACCTTCTCCGGCGTCGTAGTCTCTCCCGAAGGCCTCGTCATGATCTCCAACACTCCGTTTTCCCCCATGCGCATGATGGAGATGATGGGCATGCCCGAAGAGATGGGCGACATCGGCATGAAGGCCACCCCCACGTCGCTCAAGGTCGTGGTCGGGTCCGAGGAAAAGGAGTACGATGCATTCCTCGCTGCCACAGACACGAATCTGGACCTCGCTTTCATCAAGATGGAAGGCTTGGGCGACCGTGTCCTGCCGTTTGTGGATTTCGGACAGGGCACATCGGCGCTCGTCGGTCAAGAGGTTGTGCAGATCAACCGTCTGGGGCGCGGCTACGACTACGCTCCGTTTTTCCAGACTGCGCGCGTCAACGGGGAAATCGCCAAGCCTCGTACGGCGTGGATGCTCGAAGGCGACATATCGGCCTTCGGTTTGCCGGTGTTCGGCATGACGGGCGACGTGGTGGGAGTGTTGACGACCATTCCATCCGGCGTGAAGGAACAGGGCGCGGCCGAAGGCATGGGGCTCTCCGTGGTGATGAGGCTCATGGGCGGCGGCGGCAGCACCCCCGGAGGCTCTTTCGTGCTTCCGGCCTCGGTTGTCAAGGCCGTCATCGAGCAGGCCAAGGTCCGAGCTGTCGAGGTCGCAGCCGAGCGCGCCAAACCGAAGCCGAAACCCAGATCGTCGGCGCCCGCCAAACCGGCAGCAAAGCCCAAGACGGGCAAGTAGACCGCGCCTCAGAATCGGTAGAATCCCCGGCCACTTCCGTCCTGGGCCATTGGCAGCAAATCGGACCGGGGACATAGGTGGTTGCACACCGCGGCTGTTCGGCATGCCGCGCATGGTCAGCAGCGACAGGCGCCGCCCATATCCGGAACTCGCTCGATGCCGTCGCGTATGGGACTGCGTGACGAACGATCCGACGTTCGCAACGCCATCGAGGAGATTGACTTTGGCAAACGCAACCGAAGGCGCCCCGGCGCCCGATTTCGCGCTCAGTTCGGCCAACGGACAGACGGTCAGGCTCAGCGACCTGCGCGGCCGCACTGTGGTGCTCTACTTCTATCCCAAGGACGACACGCCGGGGTGTACCAAAGAGGCCTGCGGCTTCCGTGACAACATGGCGCGTCTGACCGAGCTTGGCGTGACTGTGCTGGGCGTAAGTCCCGACAGCACGGCAAGCCACAGCAGGTTCGCCGCGAAGTACGAGCTGCCGTTTGACCTGCTTTCGGATCCCGATCAGGCCGTGGCAACCGCATATGGCGCGTGGGTCGAGAAGAGCATGTACGGCAGGAAGTACATGGGCATCGAACGGAGCACGTTCGTGATAGACGGCGAAGGCGTCATCCGCCGTGAGTTCCGCAAGGTGAAGGTGCCCGGCCACGTGGACGAGGTCATCGCCGCCGTTCAGGCGCTCTGAGCGGGGTCACTCGCCGACCTCGACGCAGAGTCCGACAACGTGGTAGTCCACCTTCCACTCGGTGCCCTTGTCGGTGGAGCTTGCGGTTCCGTCGGGCTCGATGCGCATGAACCAGCCGTCGTGTTGCGGATCAACGAAGGCCCGCCGGCACAGGTCCAACGTAGCGTCCCGCGGAGCCGTGTACGCGGCGAACCCGTGTTTGGTTGCGTAGCGATGGAGCGCGCGGGCGGCTTCGCATTGCTCCCACCAGCCCTTCGCTCGATGGATGATGGTGCCGTCGGGCATGGCGGGCGACCAGATTCCGCCGTCGCGATCGTCGAAGCCCATTATGAGGGCGTTTTCGATCAGGGTGGCGGCAAGGGTGATCGCAGGTCCCCCCTCCCCCTTGCCCCCGCCCGCCCAGGGGGCGGGGGTAACGGCGGCCGCCACGCTTGGCGATGGGGCGGGGGTAACGGCGG
>JBBIQU010000194.1:0-7566 GCA_037442185.1 Chthonomonadales bacterium
CACTCGCCTCGGACCGCCTCGGGTTCCTGCTGTTTGACTTCCGTTGTGCGGGCCGCAGCGAAGGCAGACTCAGCTCCATCGGAGCCGATGAGGTAGCGGACCTGATTGCGGCCCTGGACTGGCTTTCATCGCGTCCCGACTCAGCGCGGCTTCCGATCGGAGTGTTCGGCTACTCGATGGGAGGGGCCGTAGCCATCCTCGCTGCTGCCAAGGATGAACGGATACGTGCCGTTGCGACGCAGGGCGCCTACGCTTCGCTGGATCGCGCCATTCGGGATCGGGGTCGCTTCTTTGCCGGTGTGTTGGGTCCGATGATCGCCGCCCCTGCACTTACGTTCGGACGGCGGTGGCTGCGGCGAGATCCGGCGGAGGTTGCGCCTGTGCGGGTCATTGACCGCATCGGTCCGCGGCCTACGATGATATGTCACGGCGAGTGGGACCCGTTCATTGACCCCTCGGACGCCGTAGCGCTGTTCGAGGCCGCGCGCCCGCCCAAGGCATTGCGAATGGTCCCTCGCTCTTGGCACATTGGGATCGCCCCCGCCGAACGGCCGGCTTACTTCGCCGAGCTCAGAGCGTTCTTCGAGAGGCACTTGCTGCCGGAGGCGACTAAGGACCAAACCAGAGGACAGTCGGCCCGAAGATCGCGGCCGTAAGGCTGGCGCTATGCTTGTCGGCCGGAACGGGCCGTTGGGCGATCCTGATCTCGGGCCAGATCAGCTCGTTCATGCCGTCGGAACCGAGCACCATGCCGGGGAAGGCCTTCTGAATCTCACGAAGAAGCGTGACCACCCCCTCCGTCGGGGTACGACCGTCAATCCGTCCGACATCGTCGTTCCACACTTCGCTCGCATCAAGCAGCATCAGGGCGTCCGGGGCTGCGCCGGTGAAGGCCTCTTTCAGTCCACGGATGACGGCCGCGCGCCATTGTCCTGCTGCAGGCGACATCGGGATGAGACCCGACTGTGCCCCTTCCGCGTTGGTCGCGCCGTTCCCCCGTACGCGATAGCGAGCAAGACGCTCCAGCCCCCGCCAGTCTGCTTCCACATGGCAGACTCGCACCGTAAGCATCATGTAGAAACCCAGATCGTGCGCCTCGCTGATTAGAGCAGCCTCGCGATCGGTTAGCTTGCGGTCCGGCCCCTGCCCCTCGCCCCAGACCGGCAAGTACAACAGTGTCCGAGCCGGCGGGCGTTTCTGGGCGAGCGCTCGTAGTTCGCCCTTACCCATGTCTGCGGTCACCGTCTCGACTGCCTCGATCTGACCGACCCAGAGCTGGGCTTCGGTAGGCGCCGATCTCGGCCGCACATGCCCGAGCAACGCGCGATAGCCCTGCGCCGGGACCCGCCAGTCACCCTTGAAGGCATTGATACGCCACTCAACATGGGGAATGCTTGTTTGCTTCGACCATGGCGCCTCCGCTTCGGTCTGGAGGGCAACATCCAGCCGTTCGTCGCGCCGCGTAATGCCGAGGTTCTTGAAGCGGCTTTCGTCGTCGCGCGAGTAGATGACCACGCCGCCCTCCGGCGCTTGCCACACCAACACCTGAGCGGTCCACTCTCGCGGATAGGCAATGGTCCGTGATTGCTCGCGCGTCGCCAGAGAGTGTTCGTATCCCGAATGCGTGGGAACAAGAAGACGCCCCCGCGTCAGGTCCAGATTGCGCACTCCAAGCTGAAGGCCCCTCAGGCCCGCATCGAGCGATTCGCCCCATGAGGCAATCACGACATCCTGGGTTTGCTCGTCCACGGAAACGTTCAGCCAGACCGTCGTGGAGCCGTCGCGCAAGACCGTCTGCGCGGCTTGCCGACGCGCATCATCCTCGTGGGCCGTCCGCCACCCGTCGTACCGCAGCGACGTGGCCTGGTTGCCCACCCGCAACGCGGCTGTCAGCGGCGCAATTCGCCCGATGCCAGTCGCCACATGTTCGCCCGTGACACGGTTGGTCAGCTCGACGATTTCGCCTCCGCGCATGACTACCCGGACGTTGGGCGTTCGGATCGTCAGTCGGTCACCCGCCACGGCAATGTCGGCGTGAAGCGAAGCGCTGCCGGCCGACAGGGCGAAACCAAAGGCCAGCGCGCGCAGGCACATTGCACGCGCCGCACCCGCGCCCGTGCTGTATAATGCTCCGAGCAAACGACCCCGTTCCATGGAGATCATCCCTATGCCCGATACTTCCCTGTCGCCATCCGAGCTTTGGAACCAGACCGTAGACAAGGTCAAGGATCGCATCACCCACATGTCGCTCTGGCGGACGATGGAGCAGACTATCGGGCTCGTTATCGAAGATGATACGCTCATCCTGGCCGTCCCGTCACGGATTATCAACCAGGCCAGCTACCTTCAGTCCCCCGAGCACAGGAACGCCATCGAGAAGACGCTCTCAAGAATCGTCGGACGGTCCATGCGTATTCGCGTCATCGAGGGTGAGTGCCTGAGTGACTGGGAGAATCTCAAGAAGCGCGAAGAGCGCGTCAAGGCCATGCGGGATGCGGCGTACGAGCGCGTTGACCGCCGAACCGAGCAGGCTCAGTCCTGGGACGATGTAGTCGAAGGCGCGGCTCGCGCATGGTCCGCCTGCGCCCTGAGAGCGCTCCCGCAGACCAAGGCTCGCTACCTCCGGCTCATGGCCAACTACATCAACGAGGCCATCTCGCGCCTGTGTCCCGATGGCCCCGACGAGGCGCAGGAACGTATGATCGCCAAAGCGATAGACCGGGTGGCAACGAACGCGGATGTCTCGCCGACGGTCGTCGCGCTGGAACTCGAGCGTCTACAGAGCCGAGATGCGTGAGCGGGCCTTGGGGGCGCATGGGTCTTCGCCGGAGGCGGTGAGCGCCCGTCCATGAGAATGCTCGTCTGTTAGCCGACAACCGAGCCGTTGTCACCGGCATCCGACCCATCGTCCGTGAAGATTGCCTCAGGCGGGGCTTCGCCAACCGTGTAGAACGAGCCGGTTATCAACACCATGTCATGCGCCGTTGCCATGCCGACCGCAACTCGCGCAGCTTGCCGAACCTGATTGATGACCCGAACGTCCGTGCAGTAGGCGCGCGCCGCCTGGGCGATGACTTCGGCGTCCTCAGCCCGTCTCCATTGCGGCGCCGTGGCGATCACCACATCTGCGAGCGGCGCCGTCTCTCGCAAGAAGGACTCCGGCTCATGCCCCCGCAGCATTCCCACCACCATGATCAATCGGTCATAGCGGCATCGGCGCACTTCGTCTGCCAGCGCCTTCGCCGACATTGCGTTGTGAGCTCCGTCTGCCACGACAAGCGGCCGTGATCTGAGGACGGCGAACCGGCCGGGCAACGTCACTGACGCCAGCGCTCGGCGGACGGTGGCCTCGTCGAGCATCCAGCCGCCACTCACAGCAAGCTCTTCGGCCGCCGCCACCGCGCATGCCGCATTGAGTCGCTGGTAGCTACCTACAAGGCGCAGGCTGAGATCGCGATACTCGGCGCGCGGAGTGACGATGCGGAAGCAGTCGAGCGAGCCATCCCAATACGTCTGCAACCCTCGACAGGTCTCCGGAGAGCCGCTCACCCGAACCACCGTGGATTTGTGCCGATCCGCTTCGGCTAGGATCACTTCCAGCGCGCCCGGGTGGTCAACGGCGGTGACGAGTGGCTTGCCGTCCTTGACTATGCCCGCCTTCTCGAAAGCGATCTCCTCATGCGTGTGGCCCAGGACATCGGTATGGTCGAGCCCGACGTTTGTGATCACGCTAACGACCGGATCAACGACGTTGGTGGCATCGAGTCTGCCGCCCATCCCAACCTCGATGGCGGCATATCGCGCCGTCTCATCGGCGAAGTGACGGAAGCCGATCGCGGTCTTGAGTTCGAACTCGGTCACCTGCCCCATCGGCCCGGCCGCGAGGCTGTCCACGATCGGCTCCAGGTCGGTTACGATCCGCGCCATGGCTTCTCGCGGAATGAGCTCACCGTCAACCTGCACGCGCTCGCGCACATCGTACACATAGGGAGAGAAGTATGCCCCGGTCCGATAGCCATGCGCCGAAACGATGGCGGCAATCAGCGCCGTCGTCGAGCCCTTGCCCTTGGTTCCGGTGACGTGCGCGATGTCGTAGCATTGCTGAGGATTCCCGATACGTTCGAGCAGAGCGGACATGCGCTCGTTGCCGAGCTTGATGCCGAACCGACGCAGACCGGACATGTAGCGCAGGGCTTGGTCAAAGTCCATGGGAATGGAAGCGTTCGTGCAGTGAAGGCCGGCCGACCGGGAAGCGCACTTCCCGAGTCAGCCGGGCCTACGCGACGTCAGTCGTACAGGTCGCCGTACACCGGCAGGTAGTCCCGCCAGACCTCGTTGCGACGTCCCAGCAGGTACTTCGTCAAGCTGATGTAGGGCACGTACCTGGGACGCGCCGGCGGCCTCACGAGGCGCATGTTGGTCTGGTGAAGCAGCTTATCGCCCTTCTTCATGTTGCATCGCCGGCAAGCCGTCACCAGATTGTCCCACGTCGTCTGTCCCCCATGCCGTTTCGGCACAACGTGGTCAATCGTGAGGTCTCTGGAAACCAGACCGCAGTACTGGCAGGTGTAGTTGTCGCGCGCGAACACCGTGCGGCGCGAGAGCTTCAGTTCCGGCAGAGGTCGCTTGACATGGTGCTTCAGCCGCACCACGGACGGCGAGGGATACGTACCGTTCACCATGGACAGGCTCCGGTCATGGGCATGCAGGACGTCAGCCTTCCCCAAGAACACGAGCGCGAGCGCTCGACGCGCGTGACACACGTTGAGCGGCTCGTAGTCGCTGTTGAGCACCAGCACTTCTTGATTCATGGGGCGCATCAAGCCCTTCCTATCCGGATGTCCCGGCCCTACAAACAATGAACCCGCTCGTAGCCCTTCGGCTCGGAGCGGGTTCAAGCGCGGCGGCGCCCGATCGCATGTTGTCGGTGGACATGCTCGAAGCTGTCCGCAAGCAGGCGCAACCGCCGAGAACCCCTCCGCGTGAACGGCACATCGTGCCGACCGCGGCGAAACTCGCGGCGTGATTCGATCGAAACGTTACCGGCAATCATTCGCATGGTGTCATTGACCTACTGCTTGAGACGGCTACACGATGTATATACCCATTTCGCGCGCATGGAGTCAAACGTCCCAAGCTCACATCAGGATCAGCAGGCGGACATTACTGCATCAAGGGTTGACGCCGCCACGCCTGACGTGCCATACTACGCGCCTGTCGGGGTCCGGAGGATCACCGGCCAGTGTTCGGTCGACCGGTCCGCGGGCATCCCGGCATGATGCCCCTTGTCCGAGCTGCAGAGGACGGAAAGGACGGCAATAATGACATCAAGAGGAAGCGCAAGCCGACGATGGGCGCTCTCGGTCCTTGCGGCGGCAAGCGCTCTGACCACCATATGGATGGCGCTCGGTACCCGTGCGCAAGCCGATGGCGACTCAGCCGCTCAAGCTGTGACGACCACGCGCACCATCGAGGTCACTGAACCCATCCGATTCACGACCCACCGGATCCAGTCATCAGAGCTTCGCGTCGGTACGTCCAAGACCGTCAGGTCCGGCGTGAACGGGCTCAAGACCACAACCTGTGAGATCACCTATCAGGGCGATGCAGAGGTCTCACGAAAGGTCTTGTCCAGCAAGGTCGTTCGTGAACCCAAGCCCGAGGTCGTGTACGTCGGCGCCGCCGATGCTGCCAGGGTTCGCGGTCGCTACGCAGCCCGCGGATACTTCGCGGGGCGTCGTGTGGTGACAATGATCGCCACCGGATACGATCCCAACCCGGCATCCAACGGCGGAACCAATCGCACATCCACCGGTATCAAGGTTGGATACGGGCTGGTTGCCGTAGACCCCAAGTTCATTCCCATTGGTACCAAGCTGTACATCGAGGGCTACGGATACGCGGTCGCAGCCGATGTCGGAGGAGCGATCAAGGGGAATCGCATTGACCTTGGGCACGACACGGCCCGGGGCGCGCGCATGGTCGGACGGCGAACCGTGCGCGTCCACATTCTGAACTGACCGGACGACGCTACAACATGCCTGAAGGGGCGGCGCGATCGTGAACTCCCTCGATCCCGCCGCCCCTTCCGTTGCTCGAGCCCTCTTGCGCGAATCCGGGTTGCGTCCTCGCAAGCGTCTCGGTCAGCACTTCCTCGTTGACGGCAACACGCTTGACCGCATCGCTCGCATTGCGCTGCCGTCTCGAGACGTGCCGGTAGTGGAGATTGGCGCGGGTCTCGGGGCTCTGACTCGTCGGCTGGCCGAGCGCGCTTCGCGAGTTACGGCCGTTGAGGTGGACGACGCGTTCCGCCCGATCCTTAGCCGGACACTCGGCCACATGAGATCCGTTGACTTGGTCTTCGCCGACATACTCAGCCTCCAAATGTCCGAGTTTCTGGAGCAGGCGTTCGGCTCCACACGAGGCATCGTCGCGGGCAACATCCCATACAACATCACGTCACCAATCCTTGAGCGTCTGCTGGAGCACTGCAACCGGATCGAACGCATTGCGCTACTCGTTCAGCGCGAAGTTGCATCACGCCTCGCCGCCGAGCCTGGCACCAAGGACTACGGCTCGTTGACCGTCTTCGCTCAGTTCCATGCCGCCGTTCGCCACCACGGTTACGTTCCCGCGCACCTGTTCCATCCGCCGCCGGATGTCGGCAGCGCCATCGTAACCCTGGAACCTCACGCGTCGCCCCCGTGTGTCCCGGAGAATGCCGATATCTTTCGGGCGGTCGTCCGCGCAGCCTTCGGGTACAGACGCAAGACCATCGCCAATGCGCTCGCTCAAGCAGGGCTCGTCGCCGACAGCGCGACGGCGGCGTCACTATTGATGTCTGCAGGTATTGAGCCCACTCGACGCGGCGAAACGCTCAGTCTATCGGAGTTTGGTCGCCTGTCAGACACAGTCAACGCCTGGGAGCCAAACCGGTGAATCCGCACCGCAAGCTTGCCGCCATCCTTTTCGCCGATATCGTCGGCTACACGCGTCAAGTGAGCGACGACGAGGTGAATGCCTGGAGCGGCGCAGAGAGCTCGAGGAACTTGCCCGCTCCGTGGCAGCGTCCCACTCAGGACGGGTCGTCAAGATGATCGGCGATGCTGCCATGCTCGAGTTCACCAGCGCAGTCGAAGCCGTTGGCGCTGCTCTGGACATTCAACGGCAGATGGCCGATCTCGACAGTCGTCTTGGGACCGGCGGCCTCTTGCGCATCCGGGTTGGAGTTCACGTTGGCGATGTCGTCGAGGAGGACGGCGACCTGTACGGCAACGCAGTCAACATTGCGCAGCGCGTCCATGACCTGGCTCAACCGGGCGGAATCTGTATCACGCGCGACGTGTACGTCCAGATACGTCCCATCATGAAGGTACGCTGCGAGCCGGCAAGGCGCAAAGGCGGCAAGCCAATGCCGGAACCGGTTGGGGTCTTCGCCGTAATCGCCGACGTGCCGTGCCCAGCAGTCTCGGAGCGATGCCGTCTCCCCGCAGGACTCCGCCGATCCAAGCTCCTGGCAGTTGCGCTCGGCGCCCTGGCTATTGCGCTCCTGCATGTCGCGATCTA
>JBBIQU010000195.1:0-7319 GCA_037442185.1 Chthonomonadales bacterium
TGCTCCATCATGTTGCCGTTGTTGTCGACCGCCGAGTAGAAGTTCGCCGGGCGCAGGGCCGGGTGCGCCTTGCGGAAGGCAATCAGGCGCTGGCTGAAGGTGTGGTGGTCGATGCGCACGCCGTCCCAGGCCCAGTCCAGCCAGTTCGCCGAGGAAAGCGTCGTTGAGCTTCAGGAACGGTCCGGGAAGCTCCGAGTACTCGATCGCGGCCTTGTCGGGATCGGACGGCGGATAGACGATCAGCAGGCCGCGCGCCGAGTCGAGGAACCATTCGCCAGGAGCGTCCAGCTCACTTAGAGCGTTGTAGATGAACCAGGGCATGCCGGCTCGCGGCGCGTAGCTTGGACGTTGCGCCGTCGCTATCCGCCCGTCTGCGAGGTCGAACGAGGCAGCACGAACGCCGTGGTCGGCCCAGAGCCAACCCCAGTAACCGAACAGCCAGGCATCGGGCTCGCCGACCCAGCGAGCCATCCGCTCGTCGGCACAGGCAAAGGTGAAGCCGCCTGCGGCATTCTGTTCCTCAATGACCTCGCCGCTTCGCAGCCATCCTTCATTGGGCCAACGAGCGAGCGTAAGCGGCGCGCCGTTCCAGAACAGCTCGGGCACCGGATCCGAACCGAACCCGACGCCTCGGGGAGCCAGATGGCCCGGATCGGTGATGCCGGCGGAGCGCAGATCCACCTGTCTGACCTTCGATCGGACGGAGGCCGGCAGGCGCTCGAGCAAGTCGGGGTCCGTCACGGGCGTCAGCGAAGTGATTCGGCGGCCTCCCGTGAACCGCACATCGGCGCCGGATGCTGCGCGCAATACGACAGGAGAGCCGGCGACGCCGGAGTCTTCCGCCGTCAACTCAATCGTCTGCGCCACCGGGTAACGCCCGCCGGCGAACGTGACAACGGCTCCGCCCTTCGGAAGCGGCCCGCGCTTCCGGAGATCGCGCAAGCGCTTCAGGGCGCCCTCCAGCGTCTGAAGCGGCTTGGTTTTCGTGCCCGAAGCCGAATCCGAACCCGTGCTAGCGACGAACAGCTCGAGTCCCGGACGCGTGACGGTTCCGGGCAGCTTCACTCGCGATGCCTCCGGATCGTGGGCAGGCTTGCCCTTCCTGAGCCGCTCGATCTCAGCGAGAGCCTCGACGGCCTCGTATCGCTCGGAGAGAAGCCCGTCAGTCTGCTTTGCCATCGCCCTGAAGGCCGAGGCTGCTGCAGCGTAGCGCCGCTCATCCATCCAGGTTCGCGCCGCCAGCAAACGAGCGGACGATCTCAGCGCAGGCGACGCCTCGGTATCTGCGGCCACCTTGCCGTAGAGAGAGCGCGCATCGGCGTAGCGGCCCGACATTCTCATGGCGTGAGCCATATCGAGCGAAAGCAGACGACGTTCGGCCGCGTTGGAGGCCTCTTGCATGAGCCGCACGAACTCCTTCCTTGCATCCTCGGGACGTCCGGCCGACAGCAGACTCAGCGCCAGCGCGCGCCGCAAGCCGGCCCTCGAGCCGGCAGGAATGTCGGACCGAAGCGCCAGTCGCCGAAGCGTGTCCAGCGGCAGAGCGCCGGCGAGGTCGCCGCCTCCAGCAAGCATGGCAGCCAGGGCCGTCATTCTGAAGCGATCCGAGACGGCCTTGTTCTCGACGATTGCCGCTTGATCCGCCACAGCCGGCCGTATTTGCCCCATTGCCCGCCGGACTTCGGCCAGCCGAAGCCTCGCCAGAGCTGCAACGTCGGGATGCACTTGCAGGACAGGGCGTTGGGTTCGGGCGTTCGCCAGTGCGGCATAGAGCCGCGCGGCTCGACTGTGATCGCCCCGCATCCTTGCTGCCTCGGCTTCGGTCCAGCGCAGCGCGATCTCGTCGCTGATATCGGCGTGCAACATGGCCATCCGGAGCGCCTCTGCCGACCCGATGGGCCTATCGTGAATGATGACCGCCAGAACATCCAGCTTCACCGAGCCCCACCCGGCTGCGGCATAGCCAATGCGAAGTCGGTCGCCGGGCAGCATCGCTCCGGCGTAGGCCGTGGACCCGGCCAACGAGCCGTTCAGATACAAACGCATCTCAGCGCCGTCCCACGTGGCGGCGAGGTGATGCCACGCTCCATCCGGCAGCGGACCGCAATGGAAGAACCCCGCCGAGCCCGTAGGCGCCGGTCGGCCGATCTCGAAGCCGAAGGTCTGCTCCGGATAGCTTGTGGTAACGCGCCAGCCGTCCCAGTAGCCGTTGCCCATGCTCACGAGCGTCCCGTTCGTGGCGGCGCTGTTGCCACGAAGGGCTCCGTATCCGTTCTTCCTGAACCACATCTCGACTGTGAGAGCCTTGCCCGAGAACCGAACCGAATCGGCGCTGAGAACACCGCGATCGAGGCGAACTGCCTTCGTCCCCGGGATCATGCCGTCAACGACGGTGAAGCGCTCCTCCGGCGCGCCCGGCAGCGGCGTCAACGACCACGTCAGCGGCGCAGCCGATCTGCCGAGGTTCGGAATCGGCACGGCATCGGCGGCGGCTTGATCGAAGGCGTACACCCGAAGTGCGTGCGGGTCGCTCCGAAGCCGCTCGATCCACGCGGCCCACCGTGAAGGCGGCTGACCGGTCGCTGCGCCAACAACGGTGAGGGCTGCGGCAATGACGAAGGCGCGGAAGGCCATTGAGCCGACTGGGTGTCTCGCAACGGTCTGCATCAAGCGCGGTCTCCCTTCGAAGCGGTTGTGTCCTCAACTCGGAACGACGGAGCTGCGTAGCCGTCGGGGCGATACTCCGCTGGAACGGTAACCTCATTGCCGTCTCGCAGCGCCTGATAGTGGGGCGACATGATCTCGACCCCCGCTTCATTGAAGGCGTCCTGTATCTCCTGGTGCAGCATCGAATAGATCGTCGCCATCCGGTTGGGCTGATCGGTATACGCGTTGATCTCATAGGCGACGTAGTGATCGTCGAGACTCGTCTGCAGGACGTAGGGTGCAGGCTTGTCGAGGATGTTCGGCGTCTTGCGCGCCGCGTTGATCAGAAGATCATGGACCTGACGCCACGGCACGTCGTACCCGATGGTGACCGTCGTATGCAGCACCAGTCCGTCGCTGCGGGCGTTCGCGCTGTAGTTCGTGATATGCGCGCCGAGCACCAAAGCGTTCGGTATGGTCACTTCGACGTTCTTGATGGTCCGGATGCGGGTGACAAGGAGGCTCTTCTCGATGATGTCGCCGGTGGTGTCGGCAACCTTCACGCGGTCACCCACTCGGAACGGGCGCATGTATGTGAGCACGACGCCGGCAACCATGTTGCTGACGGCGCCCGTCGAGCCCAGAGACACAATGATGCCGACGAAGACGGATATGCCCTGGAAGGCCGGCGACTTCGATCCGGGCACATACGGGAAGGCGGCGATCGCAGCAAGGATGACCACGAGCAGACGAACGAGCTTGAACGTCGGCTCGGCCCATTCCCGCTCGAACCCTTCGAAGCTGATCGCGCCGCGCTCAATCTGGCCGAAGCAGAACCGGATGCCCTTGATGATGAACCGAGCGATGATCACGATCAGGGCGACGAACAGCAGGTCGGGGATCGCGGCGACGAGAGCCTTGCCGACCGTGCGGACCTGGCCGCTCACGTACCCCAGGAGGGTCCCGGCGTAGCCTTCGGTCCACGGGAAGAAACTGAACACCAGCGTCAGGTAGGCATAGAAGAGGACGAACAGGGCCGCGATCCGAACGGCATCAACCACCCAGAGGATCGCTTCGCCAACCTGCGCGGTGCTGAGGATCTCGGCATTGTGGAAGCGCAGGGGCCTCATGTGCGTGCCGCTCAGCGATCTGATCTTCGTCGCTGCGGCGCCGAATGCCAGCCCGAACGCCCACAGAAGCCCGACGAGGCACAGCGTCGCGCCCAGGGTGTAGAGCGCGGCCCGAATGACTGTCGGCACGCTTCTCTCATCGCGATAGCGCTGCAGCGCCTCACGCATCCTCTCGGCATATCGGTCCGCCAGTCTCTCGCGCGGAATCCCGAGAGCCGATGCATCGCGATCGGTGATCTGGGCGATCGGCATCTCGCCAATGACGATGTCGGATGCCTGGCCGTCGTGCAAGGTCGCGATGTTGGCGAGGGACAGCGATCGCCGGTCGCCAATCGCTGCCAATCGCTCGGAGACGAGTTTGGCCCGGTCCGCGGCCGTGAACGAGCCGACTCGGGCGTAGAGGTAGAACAGGGTTTGCTTGTCGAGCACCACGGCCGCCCCCGACCGCCGCGGTTGTGCCTGCGCGCGCGCCGGTCCGGCCATGGTCACGATAAGCGCGATCAGAAGCGTCCCGGCACAAACTGTACGCCGCATGCGGGCGAGGTGCGCTCCGGGTCTGAAGACCGCCAATCGCTTCAGCATGCTTCCCATGCGTTCATTATGCATTGCTGCGAGCCCGACTGCGGGCATTGTCCGTACTCCCCGGTCAGCCTCAGAGCCTCCTCGACCGCACGATCTCATAGACGCCGGGCTTCAGCAACCACCCGCCGGCGTGGACCTCCTTCTCGACGCCGCCCTTGCCGGAGCATCGCGCGCGTTCCCACCCCTGCAGTTTGATGCGGAACGGATGTTGGGAGTTCTCCAGCTCCGCAACGGGAGCATCAAGAGAACCGACGAGGGAGTTCCCGACAAGCCGGGCATCCGGGTTGAGCGTCAAGCGCATGCGGTTCGGTCCGGTGCGCTCCAGGACATAGGCTCCTGTGCCGCCGTACTCGACATACCGAGACGTGCCCGTTCCCACGATCCTCGTTGGCTCGGCGGGCCAGTCCACATCCGACATGGCCGCAGGCGATCGGGCGTACATGGCCGTTCCGGGCGAGACAAACACGCTGTTGTTGAGATCGAAGGACACCGCCATGCCGCCAATCTTGAGCGAGCCGGCGGACTTCCGCCAATCTCCTACATCGAAGGAGACCCCCCGGGGCAACGATCGAAACGCCTGGCCGCCGATCATGAAGCTCACAGCCTTCGTCGGAGTGTAGAGCCAGTTGAGCCAGTGGGCGTTCCAGTCCGTATTCCACCGGGCCGTGCTGACGCTGTCGTACTGGAACTGGCAGGCGATCTGCACCTCGCCGGACCGGAAGTGCGCGGCCAGCGCCGGAAACATGTAGCAACTGACGTTGGTCGCGGGCGTGTCGAACTCATAGGCAAGCCGCGCCTTGCCGACGAGGCGAGAGTCAACGTCCATGGGCGCGGCGGCGTATAGCAGGTTGCGGCCGTCGTTGACGCGCTCCCATCCGCCCGGATAGTTGCTGAACGTCACCGCATCGCACTCCGAGTCGGCAATCGCCTGAGCGATGTCGTCGCCGTTGACGCCGAAATACGAGATGGCTATGGGCTGCTTGGCACCCGTCGAGCGGATGGCCTCCACCATCCGGCGGATGTACCGGCGCATCTGGTCGTAACGGAACAACGGGAACAGTTCGGACGACGGTTCGGACTTTATCGAGATGAGCCAGTCTTCCCACTGACGGCGGAGCACGGCCCGGTCGCGGTTCAGCACGTCAGCCGGCTCGCCCTGAGCCACATAGGCCTCGCCTGCGAGGTCGCCATAGAGGAAGTATGTTGGCTCGTTCATGACTTCAAGCACGCAGAGGGACGGCTCATCCTTGACGGCTCGATCGGTGAAGCGGTTCTTGCGATTCAGGAACTGCGCCAGATACCGGGCGGCGGCGTCAACCGCGCTCGGAACGAACATCATGCCGGGCTTGCTCGTCTGCGCCGAGAACGATGCCTTGTTCTCGTTCGGCCCGCCCCACCAGGCGATGGGGGTGAAGTAGAGGTAGATGCCGCGCCGGCTGCACTCGGAGATGACAAGATCGAGAAGCTCGAGATGCTCGTTGTCGAGGATGTTGCCCGAGCCGTCGCTGATCTCCCTGTCGAAGACGTGGATGCGGATCGCCTCGACCCCCATCTGCTGGAGATGGTCGAAGTCGGCGATGACGGTCGCTCGCATATCCACCCCGAGCTTCTTCATGGTGTCGAACTGATACCAGCTCTGCGGATAGATGTTGACGCCCCAGAGAGCGACTTCCGATCCGTCGCCGTACCGCAGGACGCCGTCTTTGACCACCATCGGCCTGAGCGGCCTGGGCTTTCCGACACGCCCCGGCGGCGGGCGCTTGGCTCTCGGCTCCTGGCTCTCCGCTCTCGGCTCTTGGCCCTTGGCTCTCGGCTCCGTCGGCGCATCGCCTGCAAGGACCAGTATCGGGCCTTTGTGCAGGCCGCCGCCGAAGGTGGGATTGTCCACCATGACCGTGATGACGTTCTCGGCGCCCCAGCGAATGCGGTCCTGCGGCAGATCGTATGTGCGCGACGTGTCCCAGCCGTTCGTCCGCCCGATCTCCGACCCGTTCAGGTAGGTGACATCGTTGTCGTCCACCGCGCCCATATACAGGCGAACGGGCTTTCCACGCCATTCCTCAGGCACGGTGAACCGCACGCGGCACCACGCGTGGCGGTTGTCGCCCCAGAGCGCGGGAACCCGCAGGATCGGCCAGCCGCTGTCATCGAGGCTCGGATCCGCAAGATGCGTGGCCGCAGGCGCCTCGCGCGGGGCGAAAGCGCGCCGCCATTCGAGAGAGGTCAGATCAATGCCGCGGACGACATCAACGGACACGCCGGCGCCCCCAACGGAAGCCTGCACGGTACCGGCATCGGCAGCATCGCGAAGCGTGCATCGGGCGATCACCGGTCGCCACTCGTGAGGTCCCAGATGAATCGCCTGCGATTGCGGCTCCACCGTCCCTGCGTCGAACCGGAATCTGACCTCCGCGTCGCTCGACGCATTGGACCGGTTGACAGCGAGGACCGCCACCGTCGCCGGACCGGCCCCCTGGGTCACAAGCCGCATGGCCGCGCGAACCTCGATGGCGGCCGACGGCGCGGGCAAGAGCGATGCCAGGAATAGCACGAGCATGAAGTCCTCCCATGGCTGTTTCGTTGCCGGTGGCGTGTGATCCTGCCCGGCACCGCGGCAGGTATGGGTATCGTTCGCTGTGACAGTCCCCGCCTGTGTCCATTGGCGAGAGCGCGCCTTGGCGTTTCGCCTAACCGCCACGAGAGCACACGTTCTTCCTGGCAATCGGCGGCCCAGCCCCAGGACGATTCATGGTTCATTGGGGCGGCGCGACGTTGCCGACGGGTGTGGAGGGGAGTCTAATATGCATGATTTCCTAGGAAATCATGCATATTAGACTCCCCTCGTGAGCACGGACCGCCCCGTCGGCGAAGGGATCGTCCTCGGAGGCCATCGGTCACGCATCAGCGTGACCAGACGACGCGCGGGGAGAACCCGCGGCTACACGGCCTGCGGCCGTAACG
>JBBIQU010000196.1:0-7241 GCA_037442185.1 Chthonomonadales bacterium
AAGAAGCGGTTGCGGTGCCGATCTACGGGAAGGTCGTGCACGGGGCCAAGGTCAGCGGTGAGTACAACCCCATCTGGAGCGACTGGAGGCTCGTTGTCGGGGTCCCGGCCGACATGCCAATCGTCGGGTACGGTGGCCACACAGTTTCGTTCCTGCGCCTGTATTCCGCCCATTCGCCGCAGGGCTACGACATGGGTGTCTTTGGGCGCGGCGAGTACTTGAAGGCTGTGGAGCAGCGGATCGCCGACGAGACGATCTCCAAAGTCCTGTACCCCTCCGACAGCGCCGAAGCGGGGCGTGAGCTGCGCTTACGTCAGGAGTACTTCTTCGTAGCATGCGCCCTGAGGGACATCGTGCGGCGGTTTGACGCCACAGGTCTGCCGATCACGGATCTTCCGAGCAAGGTTGCCATCCAACTCAACGACACTCATCCGGCGCTGGCGATCGCCGAAATGATGCGCTTGCTTGTGGACGATCGTGAAATGCCCTGGGCTGACGCATGGGAGATCACCCAGAACGTTTTCGCGTTTACGAATCACACACTCATGCCCGAGGCGCTGGAGACGTGGTCAACATCGCTCTTGGAGACCGTCGTTCCGCGGCATCTGCTCATCATCTACGAAATCAACCGGCGGTTCGTGGACCATGTGACAACCCTCTGGCCGGGCGACACTGAGCGCATCCGCCGCGTGTCGCTGCTGACCCCTGACGCTCCGCCGAAGATCCGAATGGCGCACTTGGCCATCGTCGGAAGTCACTCGATCAACGGAGTGTCAAGACTGCATTCCGAGCTCGTGAAGCAGCAACTCGTCCCGGACTACGCCGAGATCTATCCGGAGCGGTTCAACAACAAGACCAACGGTGTGACGCAGCGCCGCTGGATTCTGTCGGCCAACCACCAGCTCGCGGACCTAATCACGCGACACGTGGGAACGGAATGGGTCACCGAGCTCGAGAGGCTCTCGGGGTTGGAGCCCTTTGGCGACGATCCGGAGTTCCGAGAGCAGTTCATTCGTGTGAAGCTTGACAACAAGGCCAGGCTGGCGAGGACTATCTCCGACCAGTGCGGGATCACCGTCGACACGGCTTCCATGTTCGATGTCCACATCAAGCGGATCCATGAGTACAAGCGGCAGTTGTTGAATGCGCTGCGCATCGTGCGAGACTACTTGCGCATTGTCGAGGACGGGCACATCCCGGCAACGCCGCGCACTTACGTTTTCGCGGGGAAGGCCGCACTGGGCTACGATGCCGCGAAGTTGATCATCCGGGTACTGGTCGGTATCGGATCGGTGATCAACCGGGATCGGAAAGCCTCACCGCACATGCGTGTAGCGTTCCTGCCCGACTATCGCGTTTCACTGGCTGAACGCATCATCCCGGCTGCGGACCTTAGCGAACAGATCAGCACGGCCGGAATGGAGGCGTCCGGGACCGGCAATATGAAGCTCGCGATGAACGGCGCGCTGATGATCTGCACGCGCGACGGGGCGAACATCGAGATCGCTGATGCGGTAGGCCACGATCACGTGTTCGAGTTCGGCATGACGCACGAAGAGGTGCACCGGAGGCGCTGGGAGGGTACGCACAAGCCGGCCGAGGCGCTCGAAGCGGATGCCGAGCTGCGCCGGGTCATGGAGAGCTTCAGGAACGGCAGATGGACCCCCAAGGATCCTGGGGTCAGCTACTGGGTTTGGGACCGTCTTGTCAACGGCGGCGATGAGTTCCTGGTGCTGGCCGACTTCCGGGCATACTGTGAGGCACAGGAAAGAGCCTCGGAACTCTTTGCCGATCGTACGGCATGGAACCAGTCGGCGATCCTCAACGTTGCGCGCATGGGCCGGTTCTCGAGCGATCGCGCGATCCGCGAATACGCGGAGGATATCTGGCACACGAAGCCGTCGTGAGGGAGAGCCGGACGAGCAGTGAGTGGGAGGGTGGACCTGGGCGGATTCGAACCGCCGACCTCCTCGTTGCGAAGGAGTAGGTCTTCGTTCTTTCGGTCCGGCGCGGCTCGTCGGGTAGTGGGACCCGTCCACCATCACTCAAACGAATCTGGGTCTCCACCTCAGCACTCACCCGGTGCCATGCAGATTCAAGGACCCTACTAACGGTACGATCTGCGTCACGACATGATGCCGATCGAAGCCAACGATGCCGTGTATGCCCCAGGTCCGCACACGCAGAGCAAGTGCATCAACTGCCCCGATTCGAGCGTGCACGGCTGCGCGGAAACAAGGGGTTCGGTCTGGGGCGTCGCCTAGACCATTTCAGCCGACGAACACGAGCCTGCCTGAACTCGACTCAAACAGGCCGTTGCTTGTCGTACCTCGATTCACTTCCTTTGTTCCTACGCTCTGCCCCCTACGGCCGGAGTCCCTCGCTCTAGTACTGCGGGGGCTCGGCGATCGCCAAGTATTGCTGCTCGGACATGGTGCAACCGACCATCCTCATCAGGTCGTCGCGACGAACCCCGATCTGTCTCGCGATGGCAGCTTGGAGCGCCTTGGGAACCTCGCGCGTGCCGCGCGAGAACTTGGTCCACACGAAACTTCCGTTCGGCAGATTGCGTTCGATGCAGATATGGTCGTGTCCTTTGCCAAGCGAGTCCTGGAAGTGGAACTTAGTTCGCAGCGACCGCTCAATATCGGACTGCCTAGGCGCCACTCTGCGAACTGTCCACACGGGTCATATAGGCAGATAGGCGCGTCAGCGCGCGCTCCCGTCCTGGTCTACCGGCGAGAACGCCTGCTTCCACGCTGATGTAGAAGTCAACAAGCGTCGTCTCGTAGTCATGTAGGGCGCGCTCGAGGCCTGCGCCTGCCCCGAACAGACGAAATACATCGTCCGAGACAATGACTTGGCCGTTGGACAGCCGTTCGACATCGAGTATGATCGGCTGCAACAGCTTCCATTCGGTAGCCGAGAATGCTACGAAGTGGATTCGCTCGACGCCAAACACAGACCCGCAGTCAGCCACGGTGACCTTGGACCGAGACGACACGGTTGCGAAGCTCGGCATCTTCCAGTGCGAGCAACTCGCTGTCGGTCGCCGCGTGGGTCTAGTCTGCTGTGTCACTTGCATCGTCAGATCCATGCTTCTTGAGCGCACCCGACAGCACCTTCACCAGTTCGGCCAGCTTCTCTGGCGATATAGCGACGCGGGCAATGCAATCAACTGCAACGCGGTCCCTGTTGGCTATGGCTTCACGCACCGCGCTCTGCGTGCCAACCACGATCGGATGTTTGATCTCGGAGATACAGAGGATGAACGGCGCGTCGGAGCCGGTGCGCTGAAGAGCGAAGTGATCGGCGTAGCGCGTTGGCGCCGCCTCGATGCCTGACAGGTCGAGGGGAAGCGCACGGATACGCGTTCGTTGTGTCGTTGCCATGCAGGCCTCGCTTTCAGGTTTCGCAAATCGGGGTCTCGGTCCCCCTTAAGTTCTACCCGTCGGTCTGCGGTTCATTCAAGGCTTCGTCAATGGCCTCCGGTTGGGTGAAACGAGGCGGTGAGTTGTGCATGTTTGCCCATTCGTTGGGGGCCGAAAGGGCGGATGCGCGTTAACGAGGCGGCCAGTTTGAGCACGAAATCGGATCGTCAGTGGACCTGGGCGGATTCGAACCGCCGACCTCCTCGTTGCGAACGAGGCGCTCTCCCAGCTGAGCCACAGGCCCCCAAAGACGGTGCGGAGTATACCTGCGGCCTACTGGACCGAGTCAAGCTCAGATTGCCCGTGCAACCTCGCTCAGGTATAATCGCGACGCCCACACGCCACTAGCGGTCACGGAGACAAGCCCCGATGAGCCAGTCCGATATCAATGCCCTGCAAGCACGAGTGTCCGAACTCGAGCGCGAGCTCGCCGTGAAACGAGGCGAGATACTGCGCCTGCAGCAAGGGATCAAGGCGTCCGAGGTAACCGAGGGCCAGATATCCATCACGGAGTTCGAGGAGACGCTCAAGCGGCTGGTTCAGCGGGTCGCCATGATCCTGCAGGCCGAGAAGTGCGTGATCATGATCCTCGATAAGGAAACCGGGGAGCTGGTGGCACGAGCGCCTGCCTATGGTATCTCGGCCAACGATCTCAAGATGCTCCGTGTGAAGGTGACCCAGGGCGTTGCGGGCGAGGTCTTCCGTTCGGAGCGGCCCGCCATTATCGTGGATGCAGTCCGAGACCCCAGGACTGTTAAGGAGAATGTCGCGCTGCTCCACATCAGAAACGGTGTCACGGTCCCTCTTGTCGTGGAGCGCAGAGACGAAGAGAACCGCGTGTTGGATCGAGTGGCGATCGGCGTCCTCAGCGTCTACAACAAGAGGTACAGCGAGGAGTTCAACGAGGAGGACGTCAGCCTGCTCGAGCGGCTCTCGCGCAACGCGGCTTCGGTGATCTCCAACGCGCAGATGTACCGCGATCTCGTTGAGGAAAAAGAGAAGCTCGTACACACGATCGAGAGCCTGTATGCCGGTCTGCTTCTGATCGGGAGCAAGGGCAATCTGATGCAGATGAACGCCCGGGCCAGGCAGATATTCAACGTGCGCGTTGATCCCATTGGGCGTCAGTACGACGACGTGATCGCCCACGAGAAGGCGCTCGAGGCGATCGCACGCATGCTCACCACCTGCGGCGAGGGCGAGAACGGTTCTGTTGACGGCAGCCGGGCCGCCGCCGTGTTGGACCCCGAAACCGACGAGGAACGTGTGTTCCAGATGCACGCGGCTCAGGTTAAGGATGAACAGCAGACCCTGATCGGAACCGCCATCATCTTGAACGACATCACGGAGATCCGCAACCTTGAGCGGATGAAGACGGAGTTCGTAGCTATCGCGGCGCATGAACTCCGGACTCCCATGACCCCGATCAAGGGCTTCATCAGTATGCTGGCGCAGGACACGGATGACACGTTCACCTTCGAGGAGCGCCAGGAGTACTACGGCATCATTGAGCAGAATGTGGATCGGCTTGGCCGCTTGATCAACGACTTGCTGAACGTCACCAGAATCGAGCGCGGCATTGCGCTGCAGCTATTCTGGGAAGAAGTCGAGCTTCGAGCGCTGGCCGAGTCGGTGTTCGAGGTCCAGAGAGGGATGACCAACACCGACAAGCACGTACTCGTTGTAGATGCCGAACCCGATAACGTTTGGGCTACCGTTGGTCGGGACCAGATCGAGCAGGTCCTGCAGAATCTTGTAAGCAATGCGATTAAGTACTCGCCTGACGGAGGCGAGGTCCGTATCATCATCCGAGATGAGCCGGAAACGAAGACGGTTCTCATCGGCGTGAAGGACCTGGGCACGGGCATTCCGGAGTCGGCAAGGGCGCGGCTGTTCCGACCATACCTGCGCATTCACAATCCCAAGACCGCCGGAGTCAAAGGCACGGGTATTGGGCTATTTCTCGTGAAGAACCTGGTTGAGGCGCACCACGGCACAATCTGGGTGGAGAGCGAGATGGGCGCAGGCACGACGTTCTGGTTCCGCCTGCCTAAGTCGCCGGAATGCGCGGCGGAGCCGACCCCGACCCAGGAGTGATCCCGACCGACGGCAAGGCCCCTCGGCACGACGCGGCGAGGCTATTCGGCTTCGCCGATGGAACTACGACCGTGCCGCAGCCGTCCACTAAGCATCCGCGTCAACCTTCGTGAGAGGTTCCGAGCCAGTGAGACGGTTGCCAGTGCCCATAGTGAAACTTCCCCATGCCGGGGACTTGCCGGTGCCGACCTACGCGACAGCAGCCTCAGCCGGCATGGACCTGCGTGCCGCCATTGACGAGCCCATCACGCTTGCGCCGGGCGCGCGCACCGCTGTCCCGACGGGCATCAGCATCGCGTTGCCCGAAGGATGGGAAGCCCAAATCCGGCCAAGGAGCGGTCTAGCGCTGAACCACGGCATCTCGATGGTCAACGGGCCGGGCACCATAGATCCGGACTTTCGCGGCGAAATCCGCGTGATACTGATCAATCTCGGCGATCAGCCGTTCACGATTCGGCGTGGAGATCGGATCGGCCAGATGGTGGTCGCGTCGTTTGACCGGGTCCAATGGGACGAGGTTGATGAGCTGCCTGAGACCGAGCGGGGCGCGGGCGGCTTCGGTCATACGGGCGTATAGGTGCGAGCCATGAAGTGCCACGCTTGTGCAGCGAACATACCTGACGACGCGATGTTCTGTTCGTCTTGCGGGACGGACGTGGGCGCACAGGCTCAACGTATGCCAGGGACGCCGGGACATGAGGCAGCGTTGGCGGCAGCGAATCTGCTCCGGCTACGGGGACGGCATGCCGAAGCCGAGGCCCGCTGCATCGAGGTTCTCCGGGCCGATCCCAACAACGTGCATGCCCACTCAATGCTCGGCGACATCTACCTTGACCAGGGACGGCGCGAAGATGCGCGCCAGTGGTACCAACTCGCGCTTGACCTTGATCCAAACAGCCGATCCGACAGGCGCAAGCTGGTTGAGCTAAAGAGCGGCGGCACTCCGACGCGTTTCGGCGATGACGACGAGACGCCGCAGGGCCTGTCGCCGCTGACCTGGGTGCGGTTCATCGGGCTTGCCCTTGCGGTGTTCATGCTTGGGGCCGGGGTTGCGTGGGTTTCGCGCGGCCGGCGGCATCCAACTGCTTCTGTCCCTCCGACTGCAGTGAGCGCTCCGCAACTGCAGATACCGCGTGTAGACGCCGGGCTGTCCTCCCGACCGCCCGCAGAGACTCGGGACCTCCCGCTCGAGGATCAAGCCGAAGCGACGGACGCCGGGTCCGGCTCCGATGCGAACCTTGTGGAGGCGGAGGTCGCCACGAGCGACGCCCTCGTCTTGTCGGGCCGCTTGAGTGCCGCGACAGAGGTAACGGCGGTTGTCTACAACGATGACGGAAAGTCGGCTGTTGTGGTGCTTCGGCACAGACCGACCGACGAATCCCGGAGCGAGGCTGTCGAGAATCAGATCGCTGTTGATGCCGTCCAGGCAATCCATGGAGTCCTTCAACGCGCAGAGCAGTTGGCTCGGGTGGATGTCGTCGTCCGATTGGCTACTTCGACCGTCGGAGAATATACCGCCCTGCGTGCCAGGGGTGACCGGCGAAAACTGGCGTCCAACGCGGACGTGTCGTCAGGGGAGCGCGCGTTGCGGGCGCTGACATGGTATCGCTGGACACCGGCGTGGCGCTCCGCCAACCCTCCCTCGTTGGAGTCTCCAAGCCTGTGACGCGCCAGTCAGACATCCCTTGTTGAGCGTCGGATCGTCAACAAGAC
>JBBIQU010000197.1:0-7208 GCA_037442185.1 Chthonomonadales bacterium
TAGCCGTCGCTTTTCGCGACGCCGAACGTGTAGCCGTCGCTTTTCGCGACGCCGAGCGTGTGCGTAACGTTCGCGCGGGAAGAACCCGCGGCTACACGGCCTGCGGCCGTAACGACCCACGGCGCAAGACGCATGCTCTTCGACTGGTACGGCACACGGCGCGAGGCGGATGTTCTTCGGCCACAACGGTACCGATCACCCCACTGATTGGGTTGTCGGTTACGGCACTCTCCCGATCAGGCGCACGGGGCCGATGAGTCCGGCATCCAGCGAGTCCCGCTCGAACTCCAGCGCGCGCGGGTGGTATGGACCGAGCTGCGCGGGGGTCCAGCGCTCGTACGCACGGTTGTGGATGTACTGATTGGCCAGCGTGTTGGTCACGACGATGCGCAGGCTGTTCTTGCCGGGCCTGACCTTACCGCGAACGTTGACGCGCCACGGCTGCCAGAGCCGCTTCCCGATCTCACGCCCGTTCAACTCCACGCGGCAAGCGTATCGGACCTCGCCGAGATCGAGCCACTCAGCCTCGCGCGCGACGGTATCGCCGACTGTGAACGCGCACTCGTAGGCTGCGTCACCCGAGAAGTCCCGGCCCAGCGCCGTCATGGGAGGAGGCGCATCGGCAGTCACGCCGGCCAGCAATGACGTATCGGCAATGCGGATCGTATCGTGTCCGACCGTGAACGACCGCACCGGCATCAGCGTCCACGGTCCGGCGATCTCGTGAATGGCTTCGCCTGTGCCGGGGTCATGGCTAGCGGCCTTCGGCAGCCCCGTACCGAACAGGATCACCGCGGAACCGGCAAACGGAAGCCGCAGGCGGATGGTCGTACCGTTCGGCGATCGTCCGACCTCGCTCAGCCGCACGGCTTGCCCGGTCTCGGGATCGAGCCGAACGCAAGGCGCGGTCTCGGGAAACTCAACCTCATCATCGAGCGGCTGGATGCCCTCGTTGGTCAGGAAGTAGACAGGGCCCGATGCCGTGTCGCGAACGCTCACCCGCAGGTGCGGGCGGGCGACCGATGTCCGAACCACCGGCTTCAGAAGATCGCTCAGGTTAGCGGAGGAGGCGATCCGCGCGCCTTCCGGCAGGCCGTTGACGCCATCCGCATCAAGGGCGATGAGCGCGCCGCCTCGGCGCGCGAACTCCTCGAGCCTCCGGCGCGCCTTGTCCAGCATCCAGGATTGCCGGGTGACAACGATGGTGTCGTAGGCCATGGGGCCGATGCGCATTTTGCCGCCTTCTATGCGAGCGTTCGGCCCGCAGATGACCTCGTCGTCAATGAGATCGAAGTCGCACTGCCGCTCCAAGAGAGCCTGCGCCGCGTTGTCGTGGGCGTCGGCAACGGCCTGGGCGTCCTTGCCGCCGGCCCAGATGTCGCGGATCGGGAAATGGAGCGCCGTGCGGACCCGCGGCTTGCAGAGCGTCATCACGTACGAAAGACGCGCCACGTAGGCGTGGAACTCCGGCATGGCATCCCAGAGGGGGTTCTGCGGATGGAAGTTGGGCCGCTCGCCTGCCACCATCCAGTCGGACACCGAATAGGGATAGCCGATCATGTCCAGCAGGTTGATGCCCCGCACGAACTGATAGTCCACGATCCACTTCATATGCTCGGGCGAAAGCCCCGAACCGTAGACTGCGAACGACTCGGTGATGGCCCAGTCGAGGCCCTCCTGGTGCGCCACCGAAGAGGCGAACTTGGGGAAATGGTGATTCCGTTTGCCGGGCCAGAGCTGCCGCCATATGGCATCCACGCCGGGAATGTCCATTTGCCGCATCATGCGCATGGCGTTGCCGAAGCCGTGCCTGCGCGCGCCCAGGGTCTCGTCTTCGCCGTTGAGGTGGCCGGAAAAACGGATTCCCGCATTGCGGCACCATTCGCGGCATCGCCCGAAGAACGCCGAGGCAAATCGGGCCGACCACCAGTCGAAGTAGTCTATGCGAACCCGGGCGTCCTCAGGACGTTCGCCTTCATAGAGCGACGGCAGGCGGTCGGTCAGATCGTATCCCATGTCCTGCCGGAAGGCCTCGCCCATGCCCTCGGTCCACGGCATGTCGCCCATGTTGGGTTCGTCGGTGAAGATGGCCGGGATGGTCGTGCCGAAATACTCGCCTGCGGCCCGTCGGTAGCCTTCGTGGGTCATGGCGATGAACGCATCGGTGGCGGCCGGATTGAGAAGGTCGGCATGCCAGCCATGCCGCGCCACGGTGAAGGTGATCAGGCGCGATCCGGTCGCGGTCTCGCCGGGCTGGAGACGCCTATAGTCGCCGTCCTGATTGACGATGAACGCGGCGAGGCAGTCCGCCGGCGCCGTGACCCGCTCGCCCCGCGTCAGGTCCTTCACGGTTCGCCGCAGCGACTGCCGTCCGAACTCCGGATGCGCCTTCACGAGCTGGCCGCATGCGTTGCCCGATGGCCACCCTCCCTCATCGTAGAGCCACAGACGCAGGCCCAGCTTGCGGGATTCGTCGGCGACCTGCCGGACGACATGGAAAAACTCCGGCGTGAGGTAGCCCGGCTCCATGCGCGTCGGCATGTTCGCCGGCCGAAACTCCTTCGGCTCGGGCAGGGGCATGGGGCTCAGCGCGCCGTGAACCCGCATGTCGGCCAGTTGCCGCTTCAGTTCGCCGATTTCGAGCCGGTCGTTCCATATCCACATGTGCCCGGGCCAATGGAAGCTGTCGGGCTTGCGGAACGCCGATAGGGCGAACCTGCTCCGCGCGGCAGGCGTCGGTATGGTCGTGGCCGGCGGCGCCTCGACCACGAACGTGACGGGGACGAATAGCGGGATCATGGTGGGATTATACTGAAGATGCAGGCGGGACGCCTGCGCTACGATGATTCAGGCGGGCCGTCGAACGTGTGGTTCGGCACGGCGCATCAGGCGGTGGCGTTGCCGGTGGTACATTGTGTCCATCGCTGTCCATGGAGGGAACCGATGCGGTTCGGCAAGGTTCGGATCGGCGAACCGGGCCTCAGTCCCGGCCACTATCTCGAGGTCACGGTCATGGAGGTCGGGAAGCCCTGATCGGGTGACAGCCGTCCGCAGTTACAAGCCGAACGGCGGCTCGAAGCACACCTCGCTGAGCAGCTTGTCGGCTGCCTCCATCTGTTCGCGCGTGCCTTCCACGCCGATCCAGACGCTGCCTTCGGCTCCTGCCACGCCGCCGCCCGCGATGAGTTCCGCCGCAGCGCCCGTGAGCATCTCGATGGCCTCGAGCTCGGTGACGACCTCGCCGACGAGGGGATAGAGGCGGGGTCCCGACGAGCCGGGCGCATTGAGGCAGGCCGCAAGGTCGGCCAGATCGGCTTCGACGCGCTTCTCGAGGCCGACCGGCACGATCAGCCGCGCCCGCCGACCGATGACGGCCTGCATTGCTGCGCCTGCGGTTCCTGCCCGGGGATCGCCGATCAGCACCGCGGCGCGGCGGTTGGTCAGATCGAGCGCGTTGGCCCCTTTGAGGATCACGTCGCCTTCGCCGAGGCCGTCGGCCACATCGAAGATCGTCTTGCCGGTCTGCATGCGGCCGTCCACAATGATCACATCGCCCGGGAACGGCTCGGGGCTCCCCATTGGAGGCGGCGCGTCCGGGCGCGCGGGCGGGAGCGTGATTCCCCTGTAGAACCGGCGTCGGCTGAACGCCGGCGCATCGGGAAGCGTCCGCAGCGCCTCTTCGGCGACATATCCGTTTGTCGTGCCGGCCACGATGACCAGCGTGCCCGACTTCAGCGCCGCCTGCACGGCCGGGTGTTCGGCCACGGCCTTGCCGATCAGCCGCTTTCCGGCTGCAGGAGTGAGCGTGTATGGTTTCATGCGTTACCTCTCAGATGGTGCGGGGCGAAGTCGCATCGGGTGTCAAGCCGTTCTCGCGCAGGACATGAGAGCGCCCTTCATCTCGGCCTCATACCGGGCAGCCTGAGTGCAAGCCGCCGCAGCCTCAGCCCAGCCCTGCGCTATACTGTGCGCCTCCACGCGGTAGCGACGAGTGTCCTTTTTGGCCGTGCCATCCTTGGAGCGCACCAGCCTTTGCGGCCTGCCTATCAAGAGCGTTTCTGGTTTGTTGCGACACTCGAAAGGCGCATAGCTGCTGACCTCGGTGGGATGCAGTGCGGCAAAGACCCATGCCTCCATGTTCTGTGAAGGCACGCACATGACTACTCGCGCCAGTGATTCGCCGGGACCCAGCAATCCGAGGAAGTATGCACGCACTCGGTCGCACGACGCGGCCGGAGGCGGACAGTCGCGCGCCAGGTCAAACAAGACGAGTTCGTCCTCCCGGGCCACATCCGCGTCTACATGGATGACCAAGACGTCGAAGTTCTCAAACGCAGAGGAGGCGAACGGTCCGCCGTCTTCACCCACCTTCGTACACCACGAGCGGACACCTTTCCGCCCGCCGCCGAACTCCCCTTGGTCATTCGCAACTGCGTCGTCGGGCGGCTGGATGCGCACAGCGACAAAGTCCTGGCCGTCAGTGAAGCGCAACGTGACGGCCTTCAGCACCTCGTAGTCGGTTCGCCCCTCGACGATGAAGCCGATGCGGAGCACATCAGACATCCGATGGAACTCCCCCGAAGTGGCCCATGACCCACTGCTGCGATATCGGAGTTCCGCGCTCCGACGCAGCCAGAACCTTCTCACTGACCATTACGCGCCGTATCTGGGTTGCGCCGGTGATGGTTCGATCAACTGCGAAAAGCCGAACCCGATCGTCACGCAACGGCAGACCATCGAGGACGAGTGGGTTGTGTGAGGTCAGAAGAGCCTGACGATCGTTGCGCTCGAGCATCCACTCACAGAACTGTCGGGCAACGGCCCGAGCCAGGCGTGGGTTGAGCGCGTGGTCAAAGTTGTCCACAGCAAAGACCGGAGGCGATTGCGGATGCTGTGCCAACACCAGAGTGAACAGCACATACAGAACGCCTTCGCTGGCATCGTAAGCCGATAGCGCACGACGGTTCATAAGCATGTACCGATCCGAAAAGCGCAACACGCGCCGTGGCCTTGGTACGGCGGGGGCCATCGGGACCGTGCCAGGTAGCCCGATCCCTATCGCATCCGCCCAGCCGATAAGACCAAGCGCTGTCTCCAAGTGCGAATCATCGGCCGCTTGGCGGCCGAAGAGCACCTCTTCACACGCCTCCGCGAGACGCCCTCCTCGCAATCCGAGCGGCTCACGCGCTTGGGCGTCAGGCACGAGACCGCGAAGCGTCCCGGTATCGGGCGAGTAGATGACGTATCCCTGCAGTGCATCCAAGAGCGCCGCCGCGGGGCGAGCCGAATCGAGCTCGACCCGCTGGAGAGCCGCTTTGCCCGAGTACTTGTCCAACTTCTCGGCGCTTGCCGGAGATCGCCCGCCCACCCGCCGGCCGGCCTCCTTAAGAAGCTCGGTCTTGAACTCCCAAGCAGGTCTGGGACGATCTATGGGGTTCCATAGTGACACGTTGTACGAAGCTCCAGAGTCGCGTGCCCCAAAGGCTATGTGCTTCGGCTGCGGGCGACCTCGGAAGGAGCTCTTATAGAGTGCGGGCAGGCCAGGTCGGACGCCTCGACGCAGCAAAGCCTCGTCATCCACGCGGCCCGACGCGGCGGCGCCAAGGACGCCGAGCGCCTCGAGAAGGTTGCTCTTGCCTGAGCCGTTCGCGCCGACGAACACGTTGACCAACCCGAGATCAACTTCGGTCTGTGCGAGCGACTTGAACGACCGAACTGCAAGCTTCTCGATCATTGCCATCTCCCGTCTGGTACATGGCGGACGCGCACCCGGAACGGAGCGCCCCCGGTGACAGCAGGGTTCGTCCTAAGCGCGGCCTAATCCTCCCCCGCGTCCTTGCCCATGCGGTACTTGATGGCGTAGGTGATGAAGTCCAGTTCCTTGCCTGTGAAGGCAGCCGAACTCATGTCACGATGCCCCCCTCTCCACATCCCTGTATGCGTTCCCCGCCGCGTTCATGGTGACGTCGGGCATTAGCGGGACGATACCTACGATTGGCCTGCCGCGGCGCACGTGGCGGCCATGCGGAGGTTGACACATGCGTACCTCGGGCGTATACTGAGCCGTAGATACCCCTGACCGGTTCGCTGGTCAGGCAGTGGAGCCACCTCGGATGAGGTGGCTCCAACTACGTGGAGAGCCGGTTCCCATTGCGAACCAACGTGTATGTTGACGGCTTCAACCTCTACTATGGATGTCTCAAGGGGACGCCGTATCGGTGGCTCGACATTGCCGCGCTGTGCTGAACGGCGCTCCCAGACAACGCGATTCACCGCATCCGTTACTTCACCGCGCGCGTGAGCGCTCGACCGGACGATCCCCAACAGCCGGTACGCCAACACACGTATCTCCGCGCGTTGAGGACGATCGGCAACCTCACAATCCACTTTGGGAAGTACCTGCGCCATCCAGTGCGGATGGCTCTGACGAACCCGCCGCAAGGGGGTCCCGCCACCGTCGAGGTCTGGAAGACGGAGGAGAAAGGCTCGGACGTGAACCTCGCGACGTACCTGATTCTTGACGTGGTGGAGAAGGAGTGTGAGGCAGTCGTGGTCATCAGCAACGACTCCGACCTCGCTGAACCGATACGCCAGGTCCGGCGGCGGTTCGGCACCAAGGTCGTGGTTATTCATCCACTGCGGGCGACAGCCCCCGGACTGAAGGCGCGCCCGAACTACGAGCTTGTGAAAGCCGCCAGCAAATCGGTCATCATATCCGAGAGCGCACTGCACGCCTGCCAGTTCCCGGCGACACTGACAGACGAACACGGCACGATCACGAAGCCCGCAGGCTGGTGACGCCTCTGCCCGAGCGGCATCCCATTGCGTATGCTCACTCCTCCCCCGCGTCCTTGCCCATGCGGTACTTGATGTCGTAGTTGACAATGAAGTCCAGCTCCTCTTCGGTGAAGCCGTAGTACTCCGCGAGAAGCTGGTCGATCTCGTCTATGATGGGCTTGGACAGGCCGGGGTAGAACTCGTCATATTCCACCCGGCCGGTCGCCTTATACTCACAGATCTTGCGCCGGGAGTTCTTCCGGTAATCCTCCATCAGAAGCTGTGTGAGCGCCTCGTAGTCTTCAAGTTGGTCCTCGGTGCGCCTGGCTGCAGGAATAGGGAAGCCCTCGATCTCCCGGGTGTTCAGGTGCCGGCAGTCCGACATCACGATAAACCACCAATAGAACAAGGAGGAGTTCAACATGGCCACC
>JBBIQU010000198.1:0-7128 GCA_037442185.1 Chthonomonadales bacterium
CACCGATGACGACGGCGTCTTCATTCTCGTTGGATCTGGCCTGGACCGCGTTAGCGTTCTTCTCCAGGTTGGCACCGGCGGTTCCGTCGTGGCCGCCCGCTCGCTGAAACCTGATCAGCAGATGGTGCAGCTCCATTCGGCTGCCGGTCAGATCACTGAGACTGCCGCGCGCCTGACGCTGACACTCGGAAAGCGACGCGAGACGCTCGCGGTTGTCACTGAGAGCTGGATGCGCAGCGCTCCTCTGACGGTGCTGTTGCGGCCTCGAAGCACGCTCCCCTACCTGGCCGCGCTGCTGCCAACGATCCGCGCTGATGGACAGGTCCGGGTCGTTGAAAGGGCGGCGGCCGTCGAGAGCGCACCTCGCGAACACGCAGAGCAGCCTCCAGCCGCTCCAAACTCCGCGAGTGAGACCGACCGTCGCCCAATCGCGGCTGTCGGCGACCGCTACTCTCCCGGTGATTCCATCATCATCGGCGGACGCAACCTCGGTTCATACGGCTCCGTGTACCTTGGCGGACGGCCGATGCCAACGCGGCATTGGTCCAATGACGGCATTGTTGCTGTGGTGCCGCCGGACGCCCAGTCGGGATCGCTCCCCGTTGTTGTTGTGGCCGAAGGTAACGGACAGGTGGATGCCGGGACAGTGACCATCGTTCCGAGGCAGACGCAAGCTCCGGTTGCTCCGCCGGTAGCCGATCCGCAGGTGATGCGTATGCCGCCCGGTTACCGCGAGCTGCTCGCGGGCGACTTCACGAACGCGCTCGCCGTAACGCGGCGCGCCATACGAGCCGAACCGGACGATGTGGCCGCACTTGGACTGCACGCCATCGCCGAAGCGCTGGTCGGTGATCTGAACAAGGCCCGCGTCTCCCTGGATCAAGCTGCCCCGAGATCACTCAATGCGCCGCCGCTTGGACGCGGTCTCGCCCTCCTTGGCGCCGCCCTGTTTGCCGACAGGTCGGGCGATAGGGCGAACATAGACGCCGCTTACCGGGCCGCGATTCAGGCTGAGCCGCGTTCGCCTCTTGCCTATCTGCTCTGGGCCATGAGTCTCGAGGACCGCGGCGACGCGGCTCAAGCTCGCCAGGTGTTGAGGGGCGGAATGCGCAGCGCCCCCGGTGTCGTTTGGGTAAGCCGGCTGTACCGTGACACGCTGAAGAGGCTCGGTGTGGGACTTGGCCAGCCCGATCGCGAATCGGGCCCCGGCCTCTGAGGATCAGGCAGGCGCGAGTACCACCGTCAGAAAGTGCATCAATCCGTCTACGTGAAGTCTAGTTGAAGTCGAGCTCCGCGTCAGGCGAACATCGGGCTTGCCGTCCGGGGATAACGCAAGGAGCCGCGCGCCTCCCTTCCACGGCAGGCTGATGTCCAAGCCGATGCCGGACGCAACGGTCACTCGATCGGTCCCATGATCCACGGCCAGGTTGGCAAAATCAACGCAGACGCTGCGCCCTGTGCCGCTGCGCCATAGCCCCACTTCAACGGTCTTCGGAGCCGCAACGGCTGGCAAGAGCTGCGACACACCGACCGCGTCAACCATGGACGTGAGTAAGGAATCGCGCCGGTGCGCTTTCAGGTAGTAGTCCATACCTACAGCCTCTGCAGTGTGCGCAACCTTTCCTTTACCGACCGAAGCAACCGCCCAGCCGGGGCCGGATCGTATCCCGAGGACTGACAGTAGATCGGATGTGCGCTCCCGAAATGCGCCATCGGCGCCATGGTTGGTCCCGCACGCGCCGGTGGCCACCAGTCGCCCGCCGCCCCGCACCCATCGCACGATGGCGGCGACGGCGCTGTCGGCAAGGCAACCAACGTCCGGCATCACCAGAGTTCGCAGCTTCCTCAGGCTTGGCGGGTCCAACCTCCAATCGGGCAGCACGCGGTACGGGACGTGCGCATCGAGCAAAGCGGTGCCCCAGCCCCAGTGACCGAACACGTGCGGCTGGCAATCCATGTCAGGGAACCCGCCGGGAGCGAGTTCGTACAGCTGACAGTCCGGCGAGAACACGATGGCAGTATCTGCGAGCGGCGTCCGTTCGACGTAATGGTCCTCGTTCTGCCGAACGAAGCGGTTCATCCAGGCATGCGTCTCGACCGAGCCGGCCACCCGATCCTGCTGCGGATCGCACAGAAGGAACGCCCCGTTGGCAAGAGCCTCCGAAAGCAGCGCCCGCGCGAGACCTTCCTTGCCTCTGAATGCCTCGTGGGGCCCGTCGAGGTAGTACCACGCCGCACAGGCTTTGCCGGACTGATGGGCAAAGGCAGCCTTGTACACTACCGCCATCTTACCTTCCGGCGGCAGCATGATCCCTCTCGTGCCGGCGCCCATGTGCCACCCCGGAGTGGTCTCGGTGTGAACCATGTCCGTCCACCGTTCCCGAGCCCATCCAAGCCCATACAGAGGAATGTCGTTTGAGCAGATGGCGAAGTCGCGCGCTCCGCCTTCTCGAGCGCCCCGGTGCAGCGCCAGGTACAGCCCCTCCAGATCCGCCCGCGCGCAGATCTGGCGGGCGGCCTTGTACATGCGCCAGAGAGGATCGCTCACCCAGTCGCGGCGTGACCAGCCGGAGTCACTGAGATCGGACGCATCCTTGACGCCGTACGCTCCTGCCCGCGCTTTGATCGCCGTGGGAACGTCCCGCGCGCGAGCCGGTACCGTCTCGGCGAACGGCCCATCTCCGTGGATGGCCCATTTCGCCATGACCTGGTGGGCACGATGCAGCGACCAATCGCCGAACGCGTGCTTGATCGGCGGATAACCGAAGTTGTCCCACGGCGACCAGTTGTCGCACCAGACGCCGTCAACTCCAGCCTTCGCCGCGCTTCGAGCCGACGCCCGAGCATACTCTCGCCAGAATGGCGCGGACAGGTCTTTGTGGACGCTAATCATGCCGCAATACACCGGAGTGCCGGGCTCAACACGCGGGCCATCCACGTCTGCGGATCCGGCTATCACCCTGTAGAGCCCATTGGCAAGCGCCGGCGGCGGCGCAACGCCAGGCTCTACGCCAACTGCGGGCCCAAAGATCGGCCTGATCTGCCCGTTCAGGTCCTTGGCGGCACACGCATCCCACAGCTCAGCGTCGAGCGGGACCGGAAAATCTGAGCGGCGCCCGGTCGCCGCCCGTCCATCGGGATAGCGTGGCTCCGGCACGCCGATTGCCTTCAACGTATAGCGAGGAGATACGAAATCCTCGCCAAGCCCAGACGCCTGAATCCCGACCCAGCGCACAAGGTCACCAGCGGGCAGCCCCTCTGCAGCCCAAGACCAGTGTGTCCGCACAGGTCGCGCCGTTGAGGGATCGTCGCCGAAGCCTTCAATGGTTCCGTCTGTTGCCCGGCTGAAGGCGGCGACGTACACCATGCAGTCCCCGACACCTTCGATGTACGTGATGGTACGCACATCTCGACCACGCAAGGCGCGCCTCAGATTCGCGGTTTCAGCTATCGAGAGCTGCTGCCCGTAGGGACCCCACGTCGGGTCTGCGGCTATGTTGACCAGAATGACGCGTGCGGCGCACCTATCGAGCGCATCCAGATCGCTCGTCTGAATGACGGTCGGGCAGGCATCTATCCAGCGCCCTCGACGTCGCGGCGCGGCGACGGCCGGCAACCCCGCCCATGCGCCGGAAAGGAGAAGAACGAAGTTGCGCCGCGTCAACCCTCGGTCTCGGGCTTATCACTGTCGCCGTTGGACTCGGCACCGGCCGAAGAGGCAGACGTGTCCTCTGCGCGTTCGGCATCCAGCGCCGCCTTCGCGGCGGCCCCAATGCGCATGGAAAGGAGTTCGGCGTCGCGTCCTTCTCCTGCGTTCAGGTCCCCGAACTGGACACTGCCGTCGGCACCGGTCCACCTGAAAATGATCCGCCCGTTCTTGATGTGCGCAAGAAACCCCAGGGCATGCCGACACACGTCTCGCGCCGCCGACGGAGACGTGACCGCAATCGCAAGACGATGGTAGCCCTGGGCAGCGGCGTCGGCATCCTCAGGCGGCTCAACGAGCGAACCCCTCAACTTCGGGATGACCCGCTCCTCGAACAACTGCCTGTCATGGTCACGGATGAAACTTAGCGTCACGGTGAATGGCATCGTATTCCTCACTTCCACAGCCGTTTGCCGGCGCGCCCGCTGAGAATCTCGTGCGCCTCGGCCAGCAAGTCCGGGATCGCCAGGTGCAGGGGGCATCTGGGCAAACACTCGTTACACCGGGTGCAGAAATCGCCCTGCGTGCCCGGAAACCAGTGTCCAGCGCCTCCGACGCGTTCGCCGGTACTTTCGTCGTGCCGCACGAACATGCCGTAGCGGTACCGCCCGAACTCGATCATGTCATACGCAAGCGCGAGGTTGCGCAACCTGAGAATCTCCGGGATGTGAACATCCTCAGGACAAGGTAAGCACTCATGGCAGAAGCTGCAGTATGTGTTCCCCAGAACTTCGAGCGCGCGATCAAAGCGCTCGACCGCCGCAGCCTCGGCAGCGCTCAGCGGACCGTCACGGCTTACGCCGGCCAAATGCGCATCGAACTCCTCCGGCCGAGCTGCCCCAACCGATAGCGTGTGGACCTCCGGCTGAGCCAGGAGCCATCGCTGGTTCAGCTCGATCGGGCCAAACGGAGAACATAGATCCGCCAGACGCTTGGGCGGGTTGAAGAGCTGTCCCCCTTTGTCGGTCGGCGAGATGATAAACACCCCCATGTCCTTGGACGCCGCCAGTTCCACGGCCGGTCGGTTGCGCCGATTGACCATGTAGTAGTGCAAGTTCACGGACTCGAACTCGTCGGTCTCGATGGCTTCGATGATGATCTCCAATGGGGCATGCGTGGCAAACCCGAGGTGGCGAACAATGCCCTCATCCATCGCCTTTCGAACCGCCAGCATGACGCCTTTCGGATTGACGGCCATCTTCAGCAGCTCGCGCGTGTTGATCCCGTGAATGTCCAGGTTGTCTACGCAGGCCGCATTCATACGCTTGAGAGAGTCATCCAGCGCACTGCGAAACTCGTCCGCAGTCTCGGTGGGCGCGATCTTGGTCGTGAGGATGAACTCCTCACGACGTATCACCCCCTCAGCGAGGGCGGTGCCAATGAGTTCTTCGCTGGGACCGTAGCCCCGAGCCGTCTCGATGTGATTGATGCCGACATCGAGCGCGCGTCGCAGCGTTGATAGGGCCCGGTCTCGGGCAGCATGGGGATCCTCGTCGGCTACAGGCGGGATGCGCATGGCGCCGAATGTGAGGACTGTAGGATAAAGTTCGGTCTTGCCGAAGCGTCGCGTGAGCATCGTTCTTCTGCCTTCCGGCGTCATTCTAGCAGAGGCGCTCCCGCGCGTCAACGCACGGCTTGACGTAGCCGACCGTGAAGCCTAGAATGAGCACTGCCCGGCGTATCAACACAAGCGCGGCAAGAACCACAGGAATGGAGCCATGCTACTGGTCACGATCTTGGGAGCTACCCTCATGTCGGCATCTGCCACAACGGACACAAGCAGTGCGGGTCAAGCGTCATCGGCTCAAGCACGCTCGCCGATCACAGCAGTTCTGAGAATGCGACCGTCGGTTGGCACAGGACCGCGCGTGGGACGCGTTGTTCTCTCGCCCGATCTGGGCGCTGCATGGGCGATCGGAAACACCGCACGCTCACTCAGGGTGAACGCTGGAGGATCGCGGCCTGCGTCGGCTGTCGTTGTGCCCGACCCGTTTCCGGTAGGACCTCAGACGGGTCTCAGTGCAACCGTATTCGTACCTGACGGCCGTTTCCCCAATGCGGAGGCTGACGTCGGGCTCGGCGGAAGCCAGCCCCCTCAACCGATCTCAGGTGACGTGAAGGCCACGCTGGCGCGGGCTTCCATCCTGTTTCGCGGCGGGTTTCCGCACCGGATCGAGTTCGATGGCGGCTCCATCTTCAGCAACTTCTCATGGAATGACCGCATCCACGAGGCGTCTCGCGGCAGCTGGATGCTCAGAAACGACCAGAAGCCGCAGACGGAGCTCCTTTGGGCATCTCCCGAACTCACGGTAGTCAGGACCCGCGTTCGATACTGCGACGCCCAGGGCAATCCGGCTGCCGGAAACGCGCGCGCAGTTTACGATTGGTACATACCGGCCGACGGCGACCTCGCCTTCGTCCAGGCGTTCGTCCAACAGGAACCGCCGGTCATGTGGAGTGAACTGCACCACCTCGAGATAAACTTCCCTGACGAGCGCTTTACGCATTGGGCAGGCGGGAGCCCGCTCCAGAGCGGAGTCTTCAAGGCCGACAAGCGCGGGTGGCTCACACCGTCATGGGGCGCTGTATTCGAAGGCAAGGACGCGATCGGTATCATCGGTCAGCCTGTACGGTTCTATGACGGGCGGGGCGAATACGGCACCTACCTGCATGGTTCGTGGTCGGAATGGGGCTCGGGCAATCGCCTGATGCACGCATGGCTCTGGATCGGATCGGCGACGGATCCGGCGGCGGCCATCCGAGAAGCCGCCGGTGTTGAGCGCTCTGTCCCGATGGCTTTGACAACGCGCTCGCTGCGCAACACCATCGCGACTGCCAGGAGATCACCCAGGACAAGCGTTGTCGCTTCTCTCGCCGAGCGGATGGAGATGGACGGCGAGCTCGGCGCGGCCGTCCGCCTGATTCGTTCCGCCCGTAGCGACGGCGGTCGGATGCCGGACGGATGGATCATGGACACTGCCGGTAACCTCGCGCTGACACTCCAGCGAACCAAGGGCGGGGTTATCCTCCGTAGCCTCTACGACAAGGCGCGCTCAGTGGAGCTTGCATCCCATCCTCAGCCGCCGCTCTTCCGTGTAATCCTCAAGCATGCCGGCGGCGGCCAGTGCGAGATCACAGCAGACCAGGGCTGGTCCGAGGTAAAGGCCGACGCGACGAAGGCCGGTATCACCGTAAAGTGGTCGAAGCACTCGGACCCGCGGGCATCCGGGGTTGAGGTGTCCGCGATCGCACAACGCGACGCGAAGCATTCAGCGTACCGATTGACGCTCACTGTGGAGACCAGCGGTAGCGAGAGCGCGGTCCGCAGCGTTGCGTTCCCACAGGTGAGCATCGAGCCGCCGGGTCCCGATGCCCGCGCCACCTATCCGACCGGTCCGGGCGCAGAAGCCGCTCTGCATCCC
>JBBIQU010000199.1:0-5350 GCA_037442185.1 Chthonomonadales bacterium
GTAGACCGTCGTGAACCTCCTCGAGCGCCGAGACGGCAGGTTCGAAATAGGCGCCGAGGCAGTCGCGGACCGAATCCGGAAACGATTCCGCCACAACGTCGCGCAGTATGCGCATGTTGCGCACGACATCCTGACTGCGCACACCCATGGCTTCAGTAGGTCGCGAGCCCACGCGGCGTAGCTGACGAAGACCCCCGGAGAGGCCGTGGCAAGGGCATTCGCCAGATACATGAGGTGAAAGCGCACATCCTGCAGGCACTTGCTGCGTTGGTAGTCCGTCAGTGACCGAGCATACTCAGGATCGAGCGCGTAGTGGCGTTCCATCACCCTTGCGGCGATGGCATCTCCGTTGGCATTCAGCGTATGCGCGGCGATTCTCAAGGATTCGTTCATCGGTACCTCCCCACGGGCCGGTCTGGACCCCGCCCGCTCCGATGCTTGTTCGCTAGCGGTCCAGCGGATTCTACCCTTCGCCCGTTGTGGAAACGGGCGTGACGAAGACCAATGCCCCGATAATGAGCTGCTACCAGCTCGGTCCGTGCGTATCCGTCTCGCCGATCAGGAAGATCATCAGGCCGGCCGTCGCGATCTGAATCAGAGCGAGAACCATGAACAGGGGCCATCCGGCGAGGAATGCCAGGACAACATCGAGGATTCCGAAGAGTATCTGAAGCGCGCAGAAGAAGTTGACCACGCCGCGGATGGCTTCGATGCGCAATAGGAGCCCGAGGCCAATCAATGCTCCAAGCGCGCTTACGGCCGCGCCGACATAGCTGGGACCATCTTTGCCGGCAAGGACGACATCGGATACGACGCCCCAGGCTCCGTTGAGCACCCAGTAGAGCGCGATCAGGTTATAGGCGGGCTTGACCCAGCGGGGCGCGCCGGGCATGACGCCGGCCGATCTCGAACCCTGACTTCGGCCCAGATGGACGCTCGGTGGTCCGAGCGCCCGTCCGCAGAACTGGCACGACTGCGCCCCATCGGGCAACGTGGCGCTGCATCCGGGGCACTTCTGCATGGCCGTACCTCCGACGGCTTATTTGCCGCCCTTCTTGAATCTGGCCAGGCGCTGTTCCATCTCGGTGACCGAAGCGGCGGGGCGGCCCAGCTTCTTGGCCAGCGCGACCGCTGCCGTCTGGGTTGTTGTCGCCAGCCTGGCATTTCCGGCCTTGAACTGAGCCATGGCGAGGGTGTCGAGGATGTCCGGATCCTTGTTGTCGGAGGCCTTGGCGGCCATCGTGGCGATCTGAAGCCCCACCTTGGGATCGGGCTTCTTCAGCTGCGTGTCGTCGGCAACGATCATCCACGCGAGCTGGTTCAGCGCCATGGGCTCATCCTTGTAGAATTTCTTGGCTGCGGTCAGCGCGTACTGCTGAGCCTTGGCCTCATCGAAGCGCGCGAGGATGGAGATGCGTCCCATGGCGTAGTCCTCTTCGAGGGACTTGTCCTTGGCAATCGCGCCATCGAGCGCGTTGAGGGCTTCGGCGTACTTCTTCTGCTGCATGAGCGGGCTGATCTGCCGGTTCAGCTGCATCTGCGCCTCTTGCGCGGCCTGTGCCTTGGCGCGCTTGGCCTTGAAGGACTCGACGTTCCAAGTTCCGTCAAGAACCTTGTTGAGGGTGGGCTCCAAGTCCGACATTGGGTGCCCGATCCAGGCGATGCGGCCGTTGCCGTCAACCACGAACGCGCTGGGAATGCCGTTCTCGCCCGCCGCGGTCATCCATGTCTTGGCCATGGTTCCTTCGGCATCGTCTGCGGCGACGTTGTAATCCATCTTGTCGCCCATGTCTTCGACGAACTTGCCCACTTTCTCGATGTAAGCGGCATCGCGCTCCCAGACGCTGATACCGGAGAACGCAACTTTGCCCTTGAACTTGTGGGCCAACTCGGTCAGGTGCGGGATGCTGACGCGGCACGGGCCGCACCAGGTTGCCCAGAACTCGACGACATACACTTTGCCGGGCTCGAAGCTCTCAACCGGCGTTCCCTTGAACCACTTGGCGACGTTGATCGCCGGGGCTTTGTCGCCGGGTCCCAGCTTCGGCTGGGCCAACGCGCACGATCCTATTGCCAATGCGGCAGCCACAAGCGCCGCCTTCGTCCATCGCATTCGAGCGATCCTCCTCTGTGCGGAGCCTGCGGTGCGCTCCACAAGATGCAACATCATACCACCGGCGAACGGGTTCCTACCTGCGGGGACCGAAGCGAGCGCCGCTCACGTGCGCACCAGGAGCAGAGGGGCACGGGCGCGAGCGATGATGCGCGCCCCGAAGCTGCCGGAAAAGACGGCGTCCAGCCCGACCTTGCCGTGGCCGGCGACAATCACCAGATCGGCGCCGATGCTCTCCGCATACTGTAGCGTCTCCTCGACCGGATCGCCACGCAAGACCTGAGCGCTCACGTCGGCGCCCGCCCCGGCGCATTCCGTCAGGGCCCCCCGAAGGTAATCCGATGCGTTCTCCTCGGCCAGCTCCAGGATTGCCGTAACTGTCGCCGGCATCGTGCGGCGTGGAGCCGAGCGATCGCCTGCGAGTGTTTCGCGCGTGGGAACTACCATGACCAGGTGCAGCTCGGCCCCCAACGCGCAGGCAAGTCGCGCTCCAAGATCCAGTGGAGCGGGGTGACTCTCGCTGCCGTCCACTGGCATGAGAATGCGTCGTGGATCAAACTCGGGGGCGCTGCCGTCTTCCTCCGGTTCGACGACGAGCACGGGCCAGCGACCGCGCTGAAGCGCCTGCTGGGCGATGCTGCCAAAGAGCACGTCCCGCACCCCGCCGTGTCCGTGAGTGCACAGGACAACGAGGTCCGGCTGGAACTCGTCGGCATGCTGGAGAATGCTCGCGGCAACGTCTCCCTCTTTCGGTTCGTGTACATGCCAGTTGGCCGACACCCCGGCGTGACGCAGCTTCTCGGCGATCCCCTCGAGATAAACGCCCGCCTCGCCCGGGTCCGCAAGATGCCGTTCCCCGTGAATGGATGCGGGAGGCTGGGCCTCTCGAATGTGCATGAGCGTTACTTCCGCGCCGCATGCACCGGCCAGACGCTCGACTGCGGGCAAGACGCTCTCCGCCAGACGTGATCCATCAAGCGGCACGAGGAGGCGATGAAAGGCCATGGCTGTCATCTCCCGGAGAATGTCTGGACCAGAAGGAAAACGTTCAAAGCGATGATCAGGACTGCCGTCACACCGCTTGCCAGGTTGGTCCATCGCCCGTTCGCCAGCACCCCCATGAGCTTGCGGTCTCGCGTGAACATGATGAGGGGCACAAGGGCGAAAGGAATGCCGAAACTGAGGAGCACCTGGCTGATTACGAGGACCTGTGTTGGATCCAGACCGAGAGCAATGACCACAAGGGACGGCGCCATGGTGACGCCACGACGGATCCAAAGGGGTATCTCGCGCTTCAGGAACCCCTGCATGATCACCTGACCGGACATGGTGCCGACGGCCGATGACGAGAGTCCCGACGCCAGCAGCGAGACACCGAAAACCACGCTCGATGCATTGCCGAGGAGAGGCCGCAGCGTCGCATGAGCATCCTCGATGGAGCCGACCGAAGCATGGCCGGTACCATGGAAGACCTTGGCAGCCATAATCAGCATTGCAGCGTTCACGAAGCCGGCCACTCCGAGAGCGACGATGACATCCACAAGCTGGAACCTCATGAGCCTTCGAAGCTGCTCAGGATCGCGCGTAACGATGCGGCCCTGGGTGAGCGCCGAATGAAGGAAGATGACATGGGGCATGACCGTCGCACCCAGTATGCCGGAGGCCAACAGTACACTCTCCGTCCCCTTGAGTCGAGGGATGACGATGCTGGTTCCGATCTGGCCCCAATCAGGCCGGCTTAAGAGTATCTCGATCACGTAGCATGCCGCGATGACCCCTACCATGGCGGCGATGACCGCCTCAAGCGGCCTGAACCCTCTCCGCTCCAATCCGAGGATGACGAACGTCGTGATGGCGGTGAGAATCCCGCCCCACAGAAGGGGGATATGGAAGAGGAGCTGGAATCCCACGGCTGCGCCCAGGAACTCGGCTAGATCCGTCGCGATCGCGACAAGCTCTCCAAGGGCCCACATGCCCCAGACCACGACAGGGTGGAACCGGTCGCGGCAATGCTCGGCAAGGTTCCTCCCCGTGGCGATCCCGAGTTTGGCCGAAAGCATCTGGATCAGCATCGCCATGAGGTTGCTCAGGACAATGACCCACACGAGCATGTAGCCGAAGCGCGCTCCGCCTGAGATGTTTGTGGCGAAGTTGCCGGGATCCACGTACGCTACGGACGCGACGAATGCCGGACCAAGGAACGGAAGGAGAGAACTGAAGACTCCCCGCTTGGCTCGGCCGCTGAGTATCTCATCGGCTGCGCGTACGGTGGTGCTGTCTGCAGGGCGAACTGCGACGACAGGCGGGCTCTGGGTGGGGTTCTCGTTCATGGCCTACAGGTTCGCTCGGGCGCGGCTCCTGCGTCCTCCGACAAATAACGCGGCCGAGCAATACCAGCGGGTCTCAAACAAGCAGGAACGCACATTCCCTGATGCGAACATACATGCATGCTACCCTCAAGTACGTGTTCGCGCCGCCGCAGTATCCGTTGTGCCGTTCCAATGGCGATGCGTGCGGCGCTTGCCCTGCTATCGCTTTTCGCAGTGGACGGCGCCCTCCCGTATGGCAGCGACAACCGCGCGCAGTGGGGCGATTGGCAAACCCGCAACATGTCCGTGGCAACGGGCCGACTGCCCGATAGGGTTGATCCGGCATCCGGACTCAATGTGCGCTGGACCGCGCCCCTCGGAGGCCAGACGCACGGTTCCCCCGTGGTTGCCGGCGACCGGGTTCTGATCGGCACGAACAACGAGAGGCCCCGGGATGCCCGACTGCGCGGCGATTGCGGCGTGCTCATGTGCCTCAACGCTCGCGACGGCAGCCTTGTCTGGCAGCTCGTTGTCCCCAAGGTCGGCGGAAGCCCGTACAACGATTGGCCGGCGACGGGCCTTTGCTCTCCGCCGACAGTGGAGGGCGACCGGGCGTACGTGGTTACGAACCGCAACGAGCTGGTTTGCCTCGACATGGCAGGCATGGCCAACGGCAACGATGGACCGTACCTTGACGAGGCCCGCCACATGGTCGCCGAGGGCAAGGAGCCGGTCGCGCCCGGCGTCCGTGACGCAGACATCGTCTGGCTCTTCGACATCGTAAAGGAGTGCGGCATCCACCGCCACGATGCGGCCCACGGCTCTCCGGCCATTGACGGCAACGTGATCTACGTGAACACGTCCAACGGCGTTACGGATGAGCACATGCTGACGCCTGCGCTGGACGCTCCCAACCTCATAGCCGTGG
>JBBIQU010000199.1:5386-6882 GCA_037442185.1 Chthonomonadales bacterium
CGATGGCCTCAAGATCGGCGAGAGGATCATCCATGCGGCGTGGACCTCTCCGGCGATCGGCACGATCGGAGGGCGCAAGCAGGTCATCTATGGCGGCGGCGATGGGGTCTGCTACGGTTTCGAGCCCATCGCCGGCAACGCTCCCAATGGCTCCCCGAAGACACTGACCGAGCTCTGGCGCTTCGATGGCGACCCGGCCGCGCCGAAGCAGGACATATTCCGCTGGCAGGACAACCGCAAGGAGGGGCCAAGCACCTTCACCGCAATGCCCGTGATCCACGGCGGGCGCGTCTATGCCGTTGTGGGAGGCGACCTGTGGCACGGCAAGCCGCTCTCGTGGCTGCACTGCATTGAACCGAAAGGCTCAGGCGACATAACCCGGTCGGGCAAGGCGTGGTCCTACGAGTTCAATGCGTTCGGCACGGCGACGCCGGCCATTCAGAACGGCCTCGCTTATGTAACCGGCAGCGACGGAGTCGTCCACTGTGTGGATATCGTGACCGGCAGGGCCATATGGACCCACGACACGCGACAGGAGGTCTGGGCCTCGCCCATCCTCGCCGACGCCAAGCTGTACGTCACGACCCGCAACGGCGGCCTCGTCATCCTGGCCGCAGGCAGGACGAAGCGCGAGCTCTGTTCGGTCAGACTCGACGGCGCGTTCAGCGCATCGCCGGCGGCTTCGCGCGATACTGTCTACGTTGCAACCATGCGCACGCTCTACGCTCTGGGCCTCCCATCCGGGAAGCGCACAAGTGGCGAAACGAGGCGAGCGGCTCGTCCGTATACATGCCGGGAGCCATGCAGGCTCGTTTTTCAGGAAGGAGATCGCAATGATGCGTCGTATCGCGACCCTCGCCGCGCTCGTGTTGGTCGCCGCGGCATCGGCTCAGCCGGCGCAGGGACCCAAGATCGAGAAGGCCGACTTCAAGGACCCCGGCAAGCTGGAATACCGGTTCAAGAAGGGCGAGATCGAGACGTACCTGACCGAGACAAAGACCGACACCAAGACCGGCGTGCAGGTCATGGGTCAGGAGATGAACATCAACGCCAAGGGCACCACGCGCCTGCTCGTGACGCTCAAAGCGCTCGATGATGGGGTGCCCGCCAAGGTGGAGGTGGTCACGGACCACATCCAGATGAAGCAGTCCATTGACGGCGGCATGTTCGCCGTGGACGTCACCGTGGACGACAAGAATATCAGGGCGACCTCGGGTGACCAGGTACTCGTTGACACCGAGGGCGGCAAGGTGGACAACCCCATGGTCGAGCAGTTCACCCAGGGGGTCGCTCACCTCGGCAAGAAGGCGGTCGTCATGGTCGGCCCCGACGGGCGCTACGGTGACAAGGTTGAAGGCGATGCCGATGTCGCCAAGTTCTTCCGTGATATGCCCGATCAGACCCTGTTCCCGATCGTCTTCCGGTCGCTTGAGAGCGTCAAGGTAGGCGATACGTGGGAGGTCGAGACTGAGACGCGCTCCATGCAGCAGATGGAA
>JBBIQU010000199.1:6899-7125 GCA_037442185.1 Chthonomonadales bacterium
CAAGGTCAAGACCACCTACAAGGTCGTTGGCGGCGCAACCGTGGACGGAGTGCACTGCACGGAGATAGAGTTCACGCCCGTGGTCAAGGCGACCAACATCGAGGCAACCACCAAGCAGGGCGGCCAGGAAATGAAGATGAAGATCGGGTCCATGGCGTGGAACATGTCCGGCAAGGCCTACTACGATCCCGCCCGAAACAGGCCCATCTACGCAACAACCAAGGGC
>JBBIQU010000200.1:0-5684 GCA_037442185.1 Chthonomonadales bacterium
TCCGTCAACGTAGCCCGGCACCTCGACAATGGCATCCTCGGGCAGATTGGTGATGCAGCCTCCGTTGCGTACGTTGAAGTGACCGCGATAGACCCGCCCCGTCTCGAGCCCCTCGATGATGTAGGAGCCGTGTTCATGCCCGCGGCGCTCGGGGCGGTAGTCCATCGGAGGTCCCGCCATCCAGTTCGGGAAATCGTGCTCGAACCAGTTGCGGCCTTCCGTACAGACGCGCAGGTATCCGCCCGTCTCGCCGTTGATCCACGAACCGAGGTCAATCCAGTCCTTGATCTCCTGCTCGCGCTTGCGGTACCAGGGCACATACTCGCTGCAGTGGCCATTCGACTCGGTGGTGTAGTAACCGAAGCGCCGCATCAAGTCAATCCGAACCTTCTCCGTCTTGCTCAGCTCGGGGTCGGCCTCAAACAAGGCGAGCAGCTTCGGCGTCAGCTCCACCCCCCTGTGCTTCACGCTGATGTACCAGGTCTGGTGGTTGATCCCGGCGCAGATCACGTCCAGTTCCGACGGCTGTGCGCCGACCAGCCTTGCGATCTGCCATATGCCGCCCGTAACGCCATGACACAGCCCAACAACGCGCACACCGCCGTACTTGACACAGGCCCAGGTGTTCATCGCCATGGGGTTGGAGTGGTTGATGAACAGACAGTCGGGCCTGGCGACCTCGCGAATGTCCTTGCAGAACTCAAGCAGAACCGGTATCGTGCGCTGAGCGTACATGATCCCGCCCGGCGCCAGCGTATCGCCCACGCACTGGTCAACGCCGTACCGCAGGGGAATGGCGATATCGGTCTCGAAGGCCTCGAGGCCCCCAACGCGCACGAACGAGTAGACGTAGTCGGCGTCGGCTATCGCAGATCGGCGATCGGTTGTGGCGGTGATCGTCGCCGGTACCCCATTGGCCTCAATGTCGCGCTTGCAGAGCCTATAGACCATGTCAAGATTGCGCTCGTCAATGTCGGTGAGCGCAAACTCGGTGTCCTGAAGCTCGGGCACGCACAGGATGTCCCGGACAGCGCCCCGCGTGAAGCCGATGCTGCCGGCTCCGATGATGCATACCTTGATCGGCAAGTTGTTCCTCCTCGATGATGTGTTTCGACCAGCTTCCGCGAGCAGCGGTCACATGAGCCCACTGTCCCTGGGCGCTCTGAAGACCCGGACTTCGTGGGTGCCGTTGCTGCATGCGACCTCGGCGTAGACGCGGATCTCATCGTCAACCCACATCCAGTGTGAATACCGCCATACATGCAGCCGGCCCGGCGTCGGGCTCTTGAGCGCCGGAGCTGAAGGGGTCATGTCCATCACGTCGTGCAGGTCCATGGTATATCCCAGACCGGTCGCGATGTTATAGGCCGGATCATCCCATTCGACGCTGGAGCCCTCATAGACAAACAGCCAGCCCGGACCGAGCGGCAGCACGCAGGCCGGACGCGCGGCGTGTGTGTGCCATCCGCCGAGGTCGAGGATCGGGATGTTGGGCTGCCCGACCGGGTCCCACCGCTCGCCGTCATAGCTGACGAAGTGATAGGTTCGCTCGTGACCGGTGATGCCGATCGTCCAGCAGTGCAGCCGCCCCTCGACCGCCATCACGAACGGGTCCTTGTACCCAGTCGGCATGCCGGGTCCGAGCGGCGCTATGACCGGTCGAGCTGAAGCCGGTTTGAACAGATCGGGACGATCCGCATCGTCGAAGCGGATGATCTGCCACACCCGATCAATCGGACTGCACGCGTAGAGCATGAACCGCCCGGAACCGGGGTCTCGAAGCAACGCCGGCCGCTCGAACCCCGGCGTCGGCACGTCCTCGCGCCTGATGCCGTGGACCGCCTCAAACCCGATCCCGTCGTCACTCCGGTAGATGCGGATCTCGTATCCGCGAAGGCCGAGCGGAGCGTCGGCCGTGCGCATGCGACATGCCATCCAGAAGACGCCATCGTCGTCACGGGCGACCGACGGCGCTCCCGCCCACCATTCGGCCTCGTCCCTATCCGGTCGGGCGGCGACATGCCATCGTTCGAAACACTTCATCCAATCGGGTTGCTCGAAGCCGCTATAGCTCAACCTTCGTCACCTCGCCGGTCTGTCGGTCCACTTCGTACAGCAACGTCATGGTCGTTACGCCTTCTCCCTGCGCCTGCGACCGCTCCACTTCCACTTTGACGTGAAACAGGCGCGCGTCACGATCCGTCACGGCGATGCGCACCCGGCAGCCCGGATACTCCAGCCACTCGGCCACTTCCGGCTGCGCCCGAATCCGGTCCAGTGCAGCGTCCTCGTCGAGAGCCGTCGCACCAGCCTCCCGGCTCGGTTCTTTCGTCGGGTCCGCCTGCGCAGGCCTGTCCGGGCCCGGGCGGCTCATCGCCGGCGCTGATCGGTCCACGTTCCGGATCGTAGCCCGCCTCGTTGTCCGATCCCGCGCCGTATCGGGCCGGGCATCGGGTTCTCTCTGCGCCGCACAGCCACATAGAACCATGATCCCGACAAACGCCGAGATCAGCGTCCAGCCTCCGCATTGCATCGCCATATGCACACCAGTTCGCCCCTTGGCTACAGGCGTCCTGCAGATGAGTTGATGACGCCGTAGCTCATCCCCACCGGCGAACCACGTGCGGGGGGCCTCGGCCACGCGGCGCGCGGCGGTAACGGCATCTTCGGGAAACCGATAACCTTCGGCCTCCCGACGGTGCGGCACGTTCCTTCTGCGCCGCAGACGGGTAGACTCAAGTCGAACGTCCCCAAGGAGCCACTCAATGTCCCGCTCTCTCGCGACAGCGGCGATCGCCATGATCGTCCTGCAGTCGAGCTTCGCCCGCGCGCAGCAGCGAACGCCGCTCCCGACCGGCAAGCTCATCTCGCCGCTCGGAAACCACACGGCCGTCGGAAGCCTTCCGGCCAACATGGTGTCCGTTCACAATGGGCGTTTCATTGTTGTCGCCAACGTGGGCTTCCGGCAGGCGCTGACGGTCCTCGATGCCGCCGATAACCGGATCGTCTCCCGTATCGAACTCAACGCCACGCGAAACGGACAGAAGGAAGGGCTTTACTACGGCCTGGCAACGCACAGGACCCCCGCAGGCGTCGAGCTCGTCTATGCGTCGAGGGGCTCCGAGGAACGCGTTCAGGTCTACGAGATATCGGCGCAAGGAGCCATCAAGGATACCGGAAAGTCCTTTGAGGCCAGACGTCCTCAGGGCAAGCCCCGTGGCGTGTTCGCCGGCGTTGCCGTCAGCAGCGACGGCTCCCGGGTCTACGTTGCCGACAACAACACGTCGCGGCACACGGACCTCAAGGGCGTTCTGTTCATCCTCGATGGCTCAACGGGCGCCACGCTGCATTCGGCGGCCATCCCGGGCTTCCCGTTCGGCGTCGCTGCCGTCACTCGCGGTCCACAGGCCGATCGGAAGGTCTACGTGTCTTCCGAGCGCGACAGCGTTGTCGCTATCGTGGACCCCAGCCAGGGCAAAGCGACCGGCTCCATCCGCACCGGAGCCAACCCAACGTGTCTGCTGCTCGATCGCGAGCAGAACCGGCTCTTCGTCGCGAACTCAGGAAGCGATACGGTCAGCATCGTGGATGTCGGCCGCGACCGTATCACCGATACGATCACCATGCGCCCCAATGCCGTCCGCGGCCTTCCGGGCGCAACGCCCATGGGCATGGCCCTCTCGCCCGATGAGAGCCGCCTGTATGTGGCCCTCGCCGACATGAACGCGGTCGCCGTCATTGGTCTGGCCGATCGGGAACTGAAGGGCTATCTTCCGACGGGATGGTATCCGACCAGCGTGGCTGTCTCGGCTGACGGAGGATTCCTGTTCGTGGCAAACGGGAAAGGCACCCAGGAGCGCAACCCGAACCACAGGCCCGCCGGCCCAGACGGCGGATGGGGACAGTACATACCCAACATCATCGAAGGCAGCGTGTCGCGCATTCCCGTACGCTCCGAGTCGGACCTTGCCGCAGCCACGAAGCTGGCGCTGCTCAACAACCGGATTGCCGAAGCCGGCCGGATACGGCTGAAGAACCCCGGCATCAAGCACGTCTTCTACATCATCAAGGAGAACCGGACCTACGATCAGGTGTTCGGCGATCTGGCGGGCGGCAACGGCGACCCGAGCATGTGCCTGTTCCCGCGGGAAGTGACGCCCAACCAGCATGCCTTGGCCGAGCGGTTCGGCATCTTCGACAACTTCTACTGCTGCGCCGAAGTCTCGGCCGACGGCTGGAACTGGTCCGTCTCGGGCATGGCCAACGAATACGTCGTCCGCAACTCCATGTACGGCTACAGCGGACGCGGGCGATCCTACGACTACGAAGGGACCAACAACGGAACGCCGGTAGATCTCATCGGGCTGCCGGATGTCGCGAAGTCCCCGGGCGGCTACATCTGGGACCATTGCCTCAAGCATCGCGTCTCGTTCCGAAACTACGGCTTCTTCGTCAGCGACATCGGCGCCGACGAGAAGGACAACGACGGGAAGTCCCTTGCCAGTCCCAATGCCGCTCTGAAACGGGCTCTGGCCGACCGCACCGATCTCAACTTCCTCCAATATGACCTGACCTATGCCGACAGCGACGCATGGGTTGCCTACAACTGCCCTGCGCCTGACCAGCGGAGAGCATTCGGCGCACGCCAGGCCACAAGCAGGTTCGCGGCATGGAAAGCCGAGTTCGACGAGTATGTTCGGAAGGGCAACCTCCCGCGGTTCATCATGATTCGCCTGCCGCGAGATCACACGGCGGGCACAAAGGTCGGCGCAAGCTCGCCTCGGGCCATGGTTGCCGACAATGACTACGCCGTAGGACAGGTCGTTGAGGCAGTGAGCAAATCACCCTACTGGAAGAGCAGCGCCATCTTCGTCCTCGAAGACGACGCTCAGGCCGGACACGACCATGTGGACGCCCACCGCTCCATCGCGCTCGTTATCAGTCCGTTTTCGAAGCGCGGCGTTGACAGCCGGTTCTACAACACCGACAGCATGTTGAGGACCATGGAACTCCTCCTGGGCATGCCGCCCATGTGCCAGTACGACGCCATCGCCTCGCCAATGGACTGCTTCGCTTCGGCGCGAGTCAATGCCGAGCCGTACACAGCCATCCTGCCGGCGCGCGAGATCGTCGCCGAAGTCAATGGCCGTACTGCGTACAAAGCCGACCTGAGCGCGCGGCTGAACTTCGCCGAAGCCGATTCCGTGCCGGATGCGCTGCTGAACAATATCCTGTGGCACGCCATCAAAGGCGCGGACGCCGCCGAACCGCCATCACGGTCAGGGCTCCGCCTAACCTCAGACGATGATGACTGATCCCGGCTCGAGCCAGACAAGCGCATTGACCAGCTACCACGTACACAGCCGATGGAGCGATGGCGTGGCCACGGTCGCCGATATCGTCGAGCAAGCGCGCAACCTTGGCCTTGATGAGGTCGGCATTTCCGACCACTTCGTGCTCCACCCGGCAGGTCCGGACATCGAGTGGAGCATGCGCCCCGATGAACTCCAGCCATACGTTGACGAGGTGCGTGCCTTGGCCGCACGATCGGCCGATATCTGCGTCAGACTCGGGATCGAGGCCGACTACATCCCCGAGACAGTGGAACAGCTCGCTGATATGCTCGCCGGTCATCCGTTCGACTATGTGATCGGTTCGGTGCACTTCATGGACGGCTTTCCCAT
>JBBIQU010000200.1:5704-7092 GCA_037442185.1 Chthonomonadales bacterium
AACACTGGGACACGCTCTCGCCCGACGAGATCAACAGCACGTGGCGCGGCTACTACCGCCGGATTACGGAGATGGCGCAAACCCGCGCATTCGATATCGTAGGTCACCTCGATCTGCCCAAGAAGTTCGGTCACGCTCCAACGGCGGACATGACCGACGCCGTGAATGAGGCGCTCGACGCCATCGCCGCGGCCGACATGGCCATGGAGATCAATACTTCCGGCTGGAGTCTGCCGGCGCATGAGGCCTACCCGGCCCCCTGGATCATTCGGGCCGCCTGTGGACGCGGCATTCCCATAGTCATCACCGCTGACGCGCACACACCCAAGTACCTGACACGAAACTTCGAGCGCGCTGTCCAGCTTGCGCTGGACAGCGGATACACCCGGTTGGCGCTGTTCCACCACAGGGACCGCCGATTTGAGAGCATTTGAGACCAGACAATGTGCGGGCGCTACACCATCATCCACAACGTACAGGCGATTGCCGAACGGTTCAACGTCGCGGTTCCCCAGTTGGCTGTCACGCCGTCGTACAATGTCGCCCCGACCGACGGCGTGCCCATCATCGTGGCGGACGCCGGGCGTCGCGAGATGTACCTTGCCCAATGGGGCCTGGTGCCGTTCTGGGCCAAAGACCCAGAGATCGGCAACCGTCTGATCAACGCCCGCGCCGAGACACTTGCCGAGAAGGCATCGTTCAAGTATGCCCTGTCGCGCAGGAGATGCCTGATTCCGAGCGACGGCTTCTATGAGTGGCAGCCGACCGAAGGCGCAAAGCAGCCTTACTACATTCGCCTGAAGGGCGGCGAGTTGTTCGCCTTCGCGGGGCTGTGGGAGACATGGGAGAGCCCCGACGGGTCGCCCCTCATCTCGTGCGCCATCATCACGGTTGAGCCCAATGCGCTCGTCGCGCGGATACACCCCCGGATGCCGGCGATCCTCCAACCGGAAGACGAAGAAACCTGGCTGTTCGGTCGGAAAGACACACCGTCTCCGGCGCGCCGAGGCGCAGCGGAAGCGGAGATGCTGAAGCTCATACGCCCCTACCCGGCCGACCGCATGGAGGCATATCCGGTCTCGCGCATGGTCGGCAACCCGGCGAACGACACGCCGAGGTGCATCGAGCCGATATCCTTCACATAGCCGGCGCAGCCCGGTAAGCGGACCATTCCGGCGCGGCTCCGAGCCTCGAAGTTGCTGCGATGGGCTTGGTACGCGAACGCAGCTCGCGCTCGACGATGACGCGAACATCGTCGCCACGCTCTATGATGCGTGTCGCCGAGACTCCGTAGCCGCCCTGGGCGACGTAGTCCACCATGGCCACCCTGTAGACCCGCGACGGTTCCACGCCGGCAGGACCATCGGTAACCGTTGTCGGATGCCGCT
>JBBIQU010000201.1:0-5425 GCA_037442185.1 Chthonomonadales bacterium
CCACACTACACAAGACAAGATACATGCCGCCTGCCCGGCTTTGAAGGAACATCCACCATGAGGCGACCCGACGGGTCGCCTCTTTGCGTTTGACACAGCGCTGACCGTCGGGTATAATCCTGCGCGTGATCAAGTACCTCTCCGAACTTCTCGGCCGCCCGGTTCTGCAGCCTGACGGGTCACAGGTCGGTCGCTTCAAGGATGCCGCTGCACGTCAGGGCGGCCGGCTTCCCCTCCTGGCCGGCGTGCTCGTGTCGCATGGGAACGAAGACCATTGGGTGTCGGTCGCCGATGCCGAACTCGGGTCAGATGTCTTGCGCCTGCGGGCCCCGCTGCATGCCCTGACGCCTGCCGACCCGCGTCCGGAGGATGTCTGGCTGCGTCGCGACGTGCTCGACAAACAGATCGTTGATGTCCACGACTACCGGGTTGTCCGAGCCAACGATGTCCGACTTGCTGAATGCAGCGAAGGACAATGCGTGGTTGGGGTTGACGCGAGCCTGCGAGCGTTGCTCAGGCGGCTGGGCGTTGCTAGCCCTATCGAGGCCGTGGCCCAGATGGTTGGCAAGCCGCTGCACTCGCGCCTGATCGCGTGGGATGACGTGGAGACCCTCGAGCCGAGCGGGGCAGGTGGGGGGCGCATCAAGCTCAAGGTCCCCCACGAGAAGATCGCTCGTCTGCACCCTGCGGACATTGCCGACATCGTTGAGCAACTCGACCCGCAGCAGCGCACGGAGATCATCGAGGCCCTCGATGTGGAGACCGCGGCGGATACCATCGAGGAGATGGAGGACAAAGAGGCCGCGGAGGTGATCGAGCAGCTCGAGGATGAAAGGGCGGCGGACATCCTCGAAGAGATGGAGCCTGACGACGCGGCAGACGTCCTCGGCGATCTGCCGGAGGTTCGATCCGAGGAGCTTCTCGGGCACATGGAGCCTGACGAAGCAGCGGATGTGAAGGAGCTGCTCGCCTACGCCGAGGAGACTGCCGGCGGTCTCATGACGACAGAGTACGTCGCAGTCCGATCCGACATGACCGCCCAGCAGACGATTGAGCATCTCAGAGAGCTGTCGCCCAAGGCCGAGACCGTCTACTACGTCTATGTCGTGGACGACAGCGAACGCCTGGTCGGCGCCCTATCGCTTCGAGACCTGATCGTGGCCAAACCAGAGGCGCACATTGGGGACATCATGGTTCGGACGGTGAGGAGCGTGAGCGCCCATGACCATGCCGATGAGATCGCGCACGTCTTCAACCGCTACAATCTCCTCGCGCTGCCCGTGATTGACGATGATGCCAAGCTCGCCGGCATCGTCACAGTGGACGACATGATGGAGCACCTGTTGCCGCCGGAACGCCGCCGCAAGCTCCCGGAGCTTTCGGTGGAGACCGAGTAACTCCGTCAGCCCTTCAGACCCGTCAGCGCGATCCCTCGAATGAACGTCCTCTGAGCCAGCAGGAAGAGGATGAGCATCGGAATGGTGATGACGGTTGACGCCGCCATCAAGAGCGACCACTCGCTTCCGTGACGTCCCAAGAATGCCTGCAGGCCGATGGCCAGCGTGTACTGCCGCTCGTCGTGCAGGTAGACGAGGGGGTTCAGGAAGTCCATCCAGGCGGCAGTAAAGGCGAACAGCGCTATTGTGGCGACGGCCGGCTTGGCCATCGGGAGGATCACCCGAGCGAGTATCCCAAGGTCGCCGCACCCATCAATGCGAGCTGCGTCCGAGAGTTCCTGAGGGATTGTCAGGAAGAACTGCCGCAGGAGGAATATCGAGAATGCGCTCCCGAGGAACGGCGGGACGATGAGCGGCAGAAAGGTCCCGGTCCAGCCGAGCGCTCGAAACGTCAGAAACACCGGGATCATGGTTACCTGGGCGGGCAGCATGATCGTGCATATGAGGACGAAGAACATCGGATCGCGCCCGCGCCAACGGATTCGGCTGAAGCCGTAAGCGGGGAGAGCCGCGCTGACCACGGTCCCGATCGTCGTCATGGCGCATACCCACAGCGTATTGCGCAGGTACAGAAGGAACGGGAAGGACGCGAGGGCTGCCGGATAGTTGCCCCACAGCACCGGGTGAGGGATCCACCGGACTGCGGGCGAGAAGACCTGTTCGTCCGGCTTGAGCGACGTCGAGACCATCCACAAGAACGGCGCGACGAACGTCGCCGCCACGACAGTCAGGACGACATACACTCCGGCAGCCCACAGGCGCTCACGAACCCGCCTCGTCAAGCCGCCGGCGGCCCTCCCATCCATCCCGTTCACGCGCCCCTTACACCGTGACGGCGGAGCCGCCCCGCTCACCGGATCGCCAGGCGGCTTCGGTTAGTTCTATGACCCGCAGGCCGCACTCGAAAGGCGACTGTACTTCATCGCGACCCAGAATGGCCTCGATGAAGTTACGGTCGGGGAATGAGCCTCCGCGGAGGTTGTCGAACGTATACCGCCCTGACGCGTCGGCAACCTGCAGTCGTCCGTTGCGCATGAGGAAGAAGCCTCGTTCGCACCAGATGGTGACATCTTCGTGCCAGTCCGTCGCGTCGCCGACCACAGAGATGTTGCCCTGCGCTCCGCCCCGGAACTTGATGGACAGCGCCGAGTTGATGTCCACCGGCGTACCGCAGTTGTCAATGTAGGCGGACACGCTCTCGACGGCGAGGCCCGTCACCCACAGGATAATGTCGAGCAGGTGGCTCCCGGAGTCGTTGAGCTGACCTCCGCCGGAGAGCGCCGGGTCCTGACGCCACGTGCCGCGCGTCCCGTTTTTCCAGTTCTGACACTGGAGCGCCGATACGAAGGTGACCTTGCCGAGATCGCCCGACGCGATGCGGGACCGGATGTAACGGAACTCCGGCTGGTAATGGCGCTGGTATGACAGCAGGCAAACCTTGCGGGCCGCGTCGCGGGCGGCGATCACTTCGTGAGCATCAGCCACCGTGCAGACGAGCGGTTTCTCACACAGCACATGAAGGCCGCGTCCAAGAGCCTCGAGTATCTGCTCCTTGTGAGTCGTGTGGGGAGTGCTGATCTCGACGGCATCCATGGCCACGGAATCGAGCATCCGACGGAAGTCATCGAAAGCGGGTGTGTCGGCAAGAGCCGGATGCTGGCGTCGCGCCGCCTCTATCATGGCCGGATTGGGATCGGCGAGGGCGACGATGGAAGCCTGCGGCAGGTTAAGCACCTGTCCCATGTGGTGGCGGGCATTGCCGCCGCTGCCGATGAACCCGATGCGAATGCGATCGTCTGACATGAGTCCAGGTCCCCTTGCGTCGAAGTTTCGAACATATTCGCAACGGCGTTACGGGCTTCCTTCCTGCAGCATCTGATCTTGACACCAAACAGCCGGTCACGCATGCGCGTCATCGCGAACCGGACACAAGGGGCGATGCTCCCAGCAGAGAACACGCACGCGAGACAGTCTAGTTCGTGAGGGGCGCGTGACCACCGCGCTCAGGGGCGCAGATTCGCCTCAGCCTGTCGGCGAACTCTGTCCAGTTCTCTCACCGTTCGAAGGAGCGGCTCAAGCTCGGCGAGGGGCACCATCGTTGCGGCGTCGGATAGCGCAGTCTCGGGGTTCGGGTGGGTTTCGATGAACACGGCGTCAACGCCGACGGCTGCGGCAGCGCGAGCGATCACCGGCGCGAGGTCGCGGCGACCGCCCGACTTCGATCCGGCGCCGGCGGGCGCCTGTACCGAATGGGTCACGTCAATGCAGACCGGATAGCCGAAGCCGCGCATAATGGCGAGCGAGCAGGGGTCCATCACAAGCGCGTTGTAGCCGAAGGATGAGCCACGCTCAGTGAGTAGGACGTTCTCGTTACCTGTGGAGGTCACCTTCTCGAGTGCGTGTCGCATGTCCCACGGAGCCATGAACTGGCCCTTCTTGACATTGACGCATCTGCCCGTGCGTCCGCATGCCTGCAGCAGGTCGGTCTGTCGGCACAGAAACGCCGGCACCTGGACCATGTCGGCCACCTCGGCAACGGGTTCCACCTGGGCAACCTCATGGACATCGGTACACACCGGGACGCCTAGCTTCATGCGCACGGTCTGGAGCATCCGAAGGCCCGCCTCAAGTCCCGGGCCGCGGGGTGAGTCTGCTGAGGTACGGTTCGCTTTGTCGAACGATGCCTTGAAGACGTAGCCAAGCCCAAGCCGGCTACAGATGGCGGCGCACGCTTCCGCGACACTCAGGCAGAGCTCTTCGCTCTCGGCGGCGCAGGGACCGGCGATAACGGTCAGACATCCCGCGTCCGGAGCGATTCTGAGATTCCCGACAGAAATCGTTCGCATAGATAAGAAAGCTTGATCGTGTGGCGTGCGGATGAGGTATTATAGCCGCACAACACAATCCGTAGGCGTTGACGAGGCCAGTACGAGGCTGTTTCGGTTTCAGAGAGTTGCCGGTTGGTGCGAGGCAATAAGGACAGTCTCGGAAACTCCCCTCGGAGCCGACTCGCTGAACCGCGCTGAAGCGCAGTAGGCGAGTCCGGGTTCGCCCGTTACAGCGTTGGAGTGGGACCAACGCGCCCGTTTCTCGCGACGGCGGGTCCTACAAGGGTGGTACCGCGTGAGTGAACCTCTCGTCCCTTGGGATGAGGGGTTTTGCGTTTCTGAGCGCGGTGTTCGAGCTGCCTGGGGTTGTGATCGGAAAGGAACAGTGCCAATGGAGAAATCGGGCGCCTACATCGCGCTGGAGTGCCTCCGCCTCGAGGGGGTCAAACACATATTCGGCTATCCCGGCGGAGCGGCTCTTCCGCTTTACGACGCACTCTACGACTACAAGCAGATCGAACACGTCCTTGTCCGCCACGAGCAGGGGGCGGCTCATATGGCGGACGGCTATGCGCGCGCGACCGGCAAGGTCGGTGTCTGTCTCGCGACGAGCGGGCCAGGTGCCACCAACCTCGTTACGGGCATCGCAACGGCGTACATGGATTCCATTCCCATCGTGGCCATCACCGCACAGGTCAAGACCTGGGTGATCGGCAAGGATGCGTTCCAGGAGGCCGACATCACAGGGATCACGATCCCGATCACCAAGCACAACTTCCTTGTGAAGCGTGTCGAGGACATACCGGAGACGATTGCGAAAGCGTTCCACATCGCGCGCTCCGGCAGGCCGGGACCGGTCCTCATTGACATTCCGCTGGACATAAGCATGTCGAGAATGGTCTGGGACGCTTCGCAGTATCCTGCCAACCCTGATCTTCCGACGTACCGGCCGACGCTCAAGGGCCACGAAATGCAGATCAAACGGGCTGCCGCGGCGCTGGCCGAAGCCGAACGTCCGGTTCTGTATGTGGGCGGCGGCGCGGTGCTATCCGGGGCCGACAGCGAGGTCCGTGAGCTTGCCGAACGGACCAACACGCTCGTGACGACAAGCCTCATGGGCAAGGGCATCCTCGACGAAAA
>JBBIQU010000201.1:5452-7056 GCA_037442185.1 Chthonomonadales bacterium
ATGTTGGGGATGCACGGAACCGCCTATGCGAACCATGCCGTGCACAACTGCGATCTGTTGTTTGCAATCGGGGCGCGGTTCGATGACCGCGTGACGGGCAAGGTGGACCGTTTCGCGCCGCATGCCCGGGTGGTTCACATTGACGTTGACCCGGCGGAGATCGGGAAAGTGCGTGTGCCCGAGGTCCCCATAGTCGGCGACGCCAAGACCGTCCTGCAGTCCCTGCTTCAGTACGTGCAGCCCAAGCCATGGTCGGCATGGAATGACCAGATCATGGAGTGGAAGGCGCAGTTCCCGCTGGTCTATCCGTCAGACGGCCGTCTGCTCGCAGAGTACGTGATCGAGAGCCTTGGCCAGGCGACCGACTGGGAGGCCATCATGACTACCGATGTCGGCCAGCACCAGATGTGGGCCGCTCAGTACTACCGGTGCCGACGACCCCATCAGTGGATCAGCAGCGGCGGCCTCGGGACGATGGGCTTCGGCCTTCCGGCAGCCATCGGCGCTCAGGTCTCGTCACCGGGGAAGCGCGTGGTCTGCGTATCGGGAGACGGGTCGTTCCAGATGTGCGTGCAGGAGCTCATGACCGCCGTCGTGTACGAGCTTCCGATCATAGTGGCGATCATCAACAACAGGTCGTTGGGCATGGTGCGCCAGTGGCAGGAGCTGTTCTACCAGGAGAGGTACTGCCACACAGATCTTCAGGCTTCGCCCGACTTTGTCAAGCTGACCGAGGCCTATGGCGGCGTCGGTATGCGGGCCGAGACGCCGGCCGAGTTTCGCAACGCGCTCGACAGGGCGCTGGAGATAACCGACCGTCCGGTTGTCATTGACTGCATCGTGCCCACCGAGGAGAACGTCTATCCGATGATCCCGGCAGGCCAGAGCGTTGCCGAGATGCGCATACGAGAGGACCTGGAGGAGCTGAAGGCTACCGTGGACACCGATTCGGAGGTGTGGTCCTTCGAGCAGGAGGATCGCGTACTTCAGGAGTACGTCGAGCTGCGACGTTCGGAAACCGAAGTGGTAAGGAGCGCATAGGCATGGGGGCAACGCTGGCAGGCTCTTCTCCCAATACGCACGTGATCACCGCGCTGGTCGGCAACCATCCGGGCGTCCTTGCTCGTGTCGCCGGGCTCTTCGCGAGGCGTGGGTACAATATCGAATCGTTGACGGTCTCGGTGACCGAGAACCCCGACATCTCGCGGATGACGATCGTCGTCGGGGGCGACCATCTGGTGCTCGAACAGATCACCAAGCAGCTTCACAAGCTCATCGAAGTGATCCGTGTCGTGGACTACGCAGGCGTTCCTGCAGTCGAGCGGGAGCTTGCGCTGATCAAGGTCAAGGCTGACGCCAAAGACAGAGCCGAGATCATGCAGATCGTCGAGGTCTTTCGGGGCCGAATCATTGACATGAGCGATCGGACTTTCGTGATCGAAGTGACGGGGAGCGTGGACAAGCTCGACAAAGTCGCCGAACTGCTTGGAAGCTACGGCATCCGCGAAATGGTTCGGACGGGTGTGATTGCGATGGCCAGGGGGACGCGAACGGCCTGACCCATGGATGACATGCAGGAGCTGGTCTCGATCGAAGCGGTTGAG
>JBBIQU010000202.1:0-6981 GCA_037442185.1 Chthonomonadales bacterium
TTCGTCGGCGGGTTGCCGTTGTCTGCGCTGTCATGGCATCAATCGTACCCCGCACGGGGCCGGTATGGAGCGCAAGCCGCCGGCGATCAGTCGCCCGCTTGCGTCAATCGCAACGCGCCTGCGTGGGTTGAGCGCATGCCGCGCGCTGGATTGCCGAACCCTCGTCCTCAGGCCGGCACGGGCAAGGGACATTGCCTCCGGAACGGACGCGGCTATTCCACCTCGAACACGGCTTCGATCCGCGCGCTGACGGCGATCTGGCCGCCCGAGAGCTCCCGATCGGGCGTTGCGTCCATCGCCTCCGAGCCGTCTGCCTGCACGACGGACTGCGCATTGGCCATGGAGCTCCGCCCAAACCCGTAACCCCAGGGCGAGTAGGCCTGTACGCTTTGATCGGTGAAAGCAACGAGCTTCCCGCGCCGAACACCCATCTCCCGGGCGATCCGATCTGCCTTCTGAAGAGCAACGGAACATGCCTGCGCGATGGCCTGCTCGCGGAGTTCTCTCAGCTCGCGCACTTCGTAGCGGACGGATTCGATCACGTTGGCCCCGGCATCAGTTGCGGCGTCAATGATGTCGGCCGCCTTGCCGACCTTGTCCACCCGCACCTCGGCGATGTTGCTGAGGACCCAACCATCGGGTATGCCGCGGTCGCGGTAGGCGCGGTGCAATGAGTACCGGACGGTTCCAATGTCTCGCCGCGCGACGCCCTGCTTCTCGATGGACGCGACAATGGCCGACATAGCGGAGTCGTTGCGCGCGCGAGCGTCCTTGGCCCGAGCCGCGCGCGTCTCGCAGCCGATGGTGAGTATGGCAAGTTCCGGCGTCGTTCGGACGAGCGCGGTTGCCCCGACACGGATGCCTTCTTGTCCGTATGGGCTGTTGCCGCTGACCGTCACGCGAGGCGGAGCCTGACGGCATCCGGCCAAGAGAAGCATGACAGCGACGGCGGCGACCATGTACCGTTTCATCTCACACCCCCTGATCATGGGCGCATGCGGCGCCATGGATGGATGCGCAATCATACGCCGTTGCCGGACGTTCGTCAAAGGAATCAGTCGCCGCAAGGGGGGCTGCAATGGAGTTGGCCGTGGACGCGGACCTATGGAGGCCGGTCCTTTGAGTCTCGTTTGGCGACGGGGTCGGTCGCGGCGGCCCGTACAGGCGTATCGGGCGGCACCCGGATGATCACGGGCGTTTCGGCGGCAAGGTCGGGCGGAAGCCTCCCGGGCCTCCACCCATAGCCGGTGCACTCGATGTAGGTATGGCGGCGCCCGTCCACGTCAATCGTCCATTCGCCGACGCGAGAGAGCGCAGCCGCCACCGCCATGTGGCGGTCTCGGGGAAACTTCAGCAGCACCACATCGTGGCCGGCGGCGATCAGCATGGATGCGGCCAGGATGCTCTTGTCCTCACAGTCGCCCTTCCAGAGGTCGAGGGTGTCCAAGGGCATGTGCGGCCCGCGCCTGAGCTCGAACTCGACGCTCTGGGCCAGCGACGCAATGGCCTCCACTTCATCGGCCTCGCTGGCCAGGCGGAGCGTGCGACGCATCGCATCGAGAACATCGCGCACCTGCGCGACGCCGTCGCGGACACATCGGCCGTGGCTCCGCGGCGCGGCGGATCTGCAATGTTCAAGCTCCCGGGCTGACACCTGAATGGGGACGCGAACGCGCGCGCCGCCGAACAGCCGCCATTCGAGCGTCTTGTCGGTCACATCTTTGCCGTCGCCGAATGCCGGGAGCCGCGCTGCCGACAATAGCGCGAGGCTGATGAGCGCCCATGATCCGAAATGCGCGATAGGTCCCATCGGTCTGCCGACCACCGCCGTAAGGCATGATCGCCTTGCACGTGCGCGGAAATGTTAGTTCGGGAGCGGTGCCGGGGCAATGGCGGCCGGACGATCGGCGCGTCGGACGGATGCTCGGAAGCCCGTCGGCGGTTCGGCAGGGCGTAGCGCCAGATCCGAACCGGACGCCCAGGGGATGTCGTATACTGAACGGGTGCCCCATGAGGGCACAGCGAAACGGAGTGTCTATGGCAATCGCCCTCAACCGAGCTCTGCGGCAGCCCTTCAGCGGGATTTCCCATGCCGTCGGAGCTGGGCTTTCGGTCGTCGGCCTGATCGTGCTGCTGCTTGCGGCGCAGGGCCGGGTCTGGCATGTGGTCAGCTTCGCCGTCTACGGGGCAACGCTGATCATTCTCTACACGGCAAGCGCGCTTTACCATTCGCTGCATGTCGGCCCGCGAGCCCTGCGCTGGCTGAACAAGCTGGACCACATGGGGATCTTCCTGCTCATCGCAGGCACATACACGCCTCTTTGCCTCGTCACTCTCCGCGGCGGATGGGGGTGGAGCATCTTCGGGACGGTCTGGGGGCTTGCGGCGGCCGGCATCGCGGCCATGGTGCTCTGGCGCGAGTGCCCCCATTGGGTCCGCGTCACGCTCTATATCCTCATGGGCTGGATCGCGATTATCGCCATCGGTCCCATCCGGGCAGCCTTGCCGCCTGAAGCGCTATGGTGGCTGATCGGCGGCGGCGTTGCCTATACCGGCGGCGTGGTGTTCTATGCCACCGAATGGCCCAGGCGCTGGCCGAACGTGTTCGACGGCCACGACCTCTGGCATCTGTTCGTCATGGCCGGCAGCGCGTGCCATTACGTGCTGGTGCTGAAGTTCATAGGGGCGACGGGCTGAACGGCGCGGACCCCGCTGCTGTGCTCGGCCCATGGATGCGGACCTGAAGGGGGGCGAATCGGGTGGAAGCCAAACGGTGCGGACGGCTGAAGGGCAAGAGGTCCCTCGTTACAGGGGCAGGCACCGGCATCGGCCGCGAGATCGCCATCGAACTGGCCCGTGAGGGGGCTGACGTGGCGCTCCACTGCTCACGAAGCGTCGAAGGAGCGGCCGCCGCCGCCGAGGCGATACGCGCCCTGGGCCGGACAGCCGAGGCGTTCGAGGCGGACTTCCGAGATCTCGATCAGGTGCGCGCGCTTGCCGAGCGTGCTGCGGGTGCGTTCGGCGGATTGGACGTGCTCGTCAACAACGCCGGGATCACCGCGAACATACCTCTCGATCGAGTGACTCCCGAGCAGTTCGACACCATATACGGCGTCAACGTTCGCGCGCCGTTCTTCCTGATTCAGGCGCTCCTGCCCGCGCTCGAGTCCTCGCGCGGCGCCATCGTCAACGTATCGTCGGTCCACGGCATTCGGGGCTTTCCCCAGCACGCCGTGTATGGCGGCACCAAAGGCGCGATCATCGCGCACACGCGGTGCATGGCGATCGAACTGGCCCCACGCGGCATTCGTGTCAATGCCGTCGCTCCAGGCGCGGTTCCGGTCGAGAGCCACCGGCGCACGGACCCCGATGCCGATCCCAGGGCGATCGGAGCCCTCATACCGGCAGGGTTCGCGGGCGAGCCGATAGATATCGCGCGGGTTGTCGCGTTTCTTGCTTCCGACGATGCGCGCTACATCCTTGGCCAGACCATCGTGGTGGACGGCGGCACGACATCATGGCTCCCGTTCGGAACGCAGTTCCGCGAACCGTTCACGGCGCAGTTCGGTCAGGGATACGTGCCGGGACTGTAGTCCAAACCACAAGAGGCAACCGATACCGTCGTGGTTCACCGGCGTCGGGCGAGGCTCGGCGGCCTTCCGTTGAGATGCCCGAACTGGTTGTAGACCACATCCTCGAACATCCGTTTCTGGTGCGCGACGCAGGCGTTGTGCCAGTAGTCGAGCATCTCTTTCGAATAGGGCTTGCCCTCGGGATGGTCAGGCGTGAAGTGCTGTAGCGTACGGTCGTAGTAATCGAGGCCGCCGTGGCAGGTCGGGCTGAAGTCGCCGAAGACCCACCATACGAGCGCCGACCATGGGCCGGCCTTCAGTTCATCGTAGTACGCCTCCATCGTCTCGATCGGGGTGGTGTAGGTTGCAGGTTCCTTGAGCCCGGGACCGCCGATCTGGCCGCAGACGCCGATGTACCACATCATCGCGTTCTGGGCTCCGGCAAGGTCTATCGCGCCCATGAGCGCGTGCGTGTCGTTCCAGAACTCTGGCTTCCACGTCGCCGGATCGTGGCTGTTCTTACCCACGCGAACCTTTAGCCCGCCCGGGTAGTACCGGGTGCGCAGACGATGCCACTCGTCGGCGTGAGCGCGGACTTTCGCGCGCGGGATCGTCAGATCGGCAGGGTCGAATGGGCTCCAGCCGTGGCCCCAGTAGTGGTAGCAATCTACGCCGATGCACTGCGTGTTTTCGGGCAGCCTGATCCGCTTGTGGTTGTCCACATCTTCTTGACTTGCCGCGTAGGCGCCATTGAAGTCGAGGGCCGAATAGCTGATCATGTTGTACCAGGCCTTGATGTGGCGGAATGGCTGTTCGCCGTCCAGCACACGCAGCCGCACGAGCCGATCGAAGTCCGCGTAGACCCGGCGTAGGCCCTCCGTCCCAAGCCCCGACTCCCCCTCGTCGCCGCACTTGCTGGCGAGGACGTTGTTGATGAGTTGCCGGCCCGTAGCTCGGTCACCTTCCGGACTGACGAAGGTCCGATCTCGGCCTTCCCAGAGCTTTTCAAGAATGCCACGAACATTATTGTAAGGCCCGCCGTCTTTGCGAGCCCGGTCGTAGTAGTTCGCAAAGACGATCAGCTGCCGATGCCGATAGCACCGCAGCATCAGGTTGATGAGTTCATCGCGCCACGACGCGCTGCGTGCGGTCAACATGATGGCGGTGGACCATCTTGCCGCGATATCTATGCGGCGGATGTTCTCTCTGTGGTGGCTTTCGAGGGGAGACACCGCGTCCCAGAGCATCAGGCTGTACTCGAAAAGGTACGGCAGCTTGCCGACGGCTTCGCGAGGGGACCACGTCCGGATCGGCACATAGGAGTGGCTCAGCACATCGCCGCGGACGAAGCCAGGCGGCTCTGTGGTTCTCGGGCCATGGCAGCCCTGCAATGGTCGCGAGCAGCAAGGCAATGCCTAGCCGTTTCATCAGCGCCTCCCTTCAGGAACCGAAGGCTCAGTAGAACAAGAACACGAACCAGTTCTTCATCGGCTTGCCCTGATCGTCTTTGGCGCGGTTGCGGTAGCCGGGCATGTTCTGACGCCAGTAGACGAGCCACTTGCCCATGCAGTCGGGCGCGACTTTCTCGTATTGCGCGAGGACGGCGTTGGTCCAGAGCTTGACTTCGTCTTTGCCGCCGGCGCTGCCGACGCGCCAGTCTTCGATGGTGGACAGAACGGGCTGCGCATTGGCCTGATCGTAATGGCTGCGGCCGTTGGGGGGGAAATGGACGTTGCCCCCTGCGGCGATGTAGTTCTCGATCCGCCAGGTCTTCTCGCCGTCGGTCGCCACGGCGACGTTCGGGCTCGGATAGGATATGCCCTTGCCTTCGCCCCAGAGGGGGTAGAACGAGTTCATGGGCAGGCCGTAGCGCTTGTCGAGGTCGAAGCCGGCGTACTCATAGAAGTACTTCGTGAAGTACGGGATGGCCTTGCTGTGGGCCATGCCCTCCATGGAGTGCCCGAGGTTCTCCATGCCGCAGCCGATGCCCCGATCGTGGTTCAGGCAGTTGATGCGCACGGATCGGCCCGTCCACTTCTGGTCCTCATCGCCACCGTTGCCGGCCTGCACATATCGGCCCGGGAGCCGCCGGAACTGCTCGTCGTAGACCGGCTTGAGCTCGACACACTCGAGACAGCGGAAATCGCCGGTCGGGGCGGCGGTGAACCAGACCTCATGCACGTAGCCCTGGTCCACAAGCTCGTCCAGACGCAGAAAACGCTCGCGGTTGCGCGGGTCGCGGACACCGATGTGCCGCGCGAACTCCTCGGTGAAGAACCCGCCGTAGTCGCAGTTGATGTGCGGCGGCTCGACGTGTTTCTTGATCGGCGAGCGGACCGAGTTGCCCTTGGTCGCGCCCGGATCGCGCAGGTCCACGTAGCGCCAGACGCTGTACTCGAGGAACGCCGGCGCATTCGGGTCCTTGTAGCCGTGATAGCGGCTGCTCTCCTTGAGGGCGGCGATCAGGTCGTTGGCGAGCCGCATGGGCTTCTCGACTTCGACCTGGTTCGAGAAGTTGATCATCAGGATGCGCGGGCGCATGACCCGGATACGGTCGTGGTTCTTGACGATCCACTCGTCGGAGTTGGCCTTGCTCGCGCGGTTGGGCCAGACGGTGGTGTCGGCCGGGTCCGGGAGCGGAGCCGGCGTTCCGTCGGCGGTCAGACCCGATGGGAACGGCGTCTGGGCGCGCCGATTCGTCTCGCTCATGGCGAGGCTTCCCCCCAGAACGACCGACAGCACAATGGGGATCGGGCTAATCTTCAAGTCACGTCACCTCCGGATCACGTAGCGCACGCGCATCACGTAGCGCAGACGCATCACGTAGCGCAGGCGTCCCGCCTGCAAACCGTTCGTGCATCACGTCTCGTAGCGCAGGCGTCTCGCCTGCAACGCGCAGACGCATCACGTAGCGCAGGCGTCTCGCCTGCAAACCAAACGCGCATCACGTAGCGCAGGCGTCCCGCCTGCAGTTCATTCGTACATCACGCAGCGCATGCAGTCTACCCCGAGGCGACTCTAAGTACCCGCGGTCATGCCCCGCCTCTCCCACACCGACCGCCAACGCACCCTGCGGCAACGGACGCGCGCGGGAGAGGACAGGACGCGGGGTCGGACTAGATCACGTTGAACGTACCTGTTCCTGCGGCTGCGTCGAACCAGGCATCGCCTGCAAACTCCGCCCTGAGCGTGTGGGCTCCGACAGCCTCGTCGAGGGGAACCGCCCATCCGAAGGCCGCCCATCCGGACGCGGAGGTCGCGGCAGACCCGACGAAAGCGCCGTCAACGCTGAACGCCGGCTCCCGACCCTCGATGGGCTGATAGTCCGGCAACGAGCGCAGCAGGGCCTTCAGAGCGGTCGTGGCGCCCCTGACGCTCGTTCGCGCAAACGCGAAGATCGTCGTCCGCG
>JBBIQU010000203.1:0-6938 GCA_037442185.1 Chthonomonadales bacterium
CGACTGAGTAAGTCCAGGCTACTCTGCTCACATGACACTACGCTCATCATCGACTTCACCAACAAGGACCTGATCGCCAACCCTCGAGGCAAGGTCTATCAGAACGCGAAACACAGGAACTTACTGAACGGCCGGTGGTAACTGTCCCAACCTCGGCGGAGCACTCATATGAAACTGCATGAATACCAAGCGAAGGAACTCCTCTCGAAGAGAGGGGTGCCCGTTCCACGAAGCGGAGGCGCGGTCGTTGATCCGTGCTACGCCTTCGAAGCGGCGCTGAACCTCGGCGGCAGGGCCGTGCTCAAGGCTCAGGTGCATACCGGCGGCAGGGGCAAGGCCGGCGGCATCAAGCTGGTCTCCAGCCCGGAAGAGGCCGAGAAGGCGGCTGCCGCAATGCTCGGGATGGTGCTTCGAACCCATCAAGCGCCTCAAGGCCTCAGAGTTGACCGGCTGCTGGTCGAGGAGCCCATCGCAGTCGAGTCCGAGCTGTACGTCGCCTTCGTACCTGACCGTTCCTCGCAGAAGCACATCCTCATCCTCAGCCCTATGGGTGGGATGGACATCGAGACAGTTGCCGAACAGCATCCCGAGGCAATCGCCCGTGAAGCGATAGACCCGAACCTCGGTCTGAGGCCGTTTCAGATCAGGCGCGCGTGCTACCGCAGCGGAGTGTCTCGCGACATGATCGGCGCGCTCACGCCGGTCGTCCAGCGCCTGTACGACGCGTATGCCGCACTGGACGCGGACATGCTTGAGATCAACCCTCTGGCGGTCGTCAGCGGCGGATCGCTTGTGGCCGCAGATACGAAGATGACCATTGACGACAACGCGCTTCATCGTCATCCGGAACTGGCCGCGTACCGCTCGGCCGCTGCCGACGACCCCATCGAAGCCGAAGCCCAACGCCGTGGCATCCAGTACGTCCGGCTTGACGGCCACATCGGCGTTATGGGCAACGGTGCCGGATTGGTCATGGCTACGCTCGACGAGGTTGCCAGAGCAGGAGGGCGCGCTGCGAACTTCCTCGATGTGGGCGGAGGGGCCAAGGCAGAGGCCGTTCGCAGCTGCCTGGAGCTGATCATGATGAATGCCGCGGTGCGCGGCGTCCTGATCAATATCTTCGGCGGGATCACACGGTGCGACGAGGTTGCGAAAGGCGTCCTTGAGGCCATTTCGGGGATGGGACTGAACGTTCCGATTGTCGTGAGGCTCGCCGGAACCCGCGCCGCTGATGGGGCGAGAATGCTCGCGGGTTCGCCTCTCATACCTGCCGGTACGATGCAGGAAGCTGCAGCCAAGATAACGACGCTGGCCGCCTAGGGTTCATGCAAGGAAGACAATGAGCGCATCGGAACACAGAATGCGGATGGAAGACCTCACGCCGCGACGGATCGTCGAGGAGCTTGACAAGTACATCGTCGGGCAGGATCGGGCCAAGCGCGCCGTCGCCATCGCCCTGAGAAATCGCTATCGGCGCCGCCTGCTGCCCGAAGACCTTCGCGATGAGGTTATCCCGAAGAACATCCTCATGATTGGCCCAACGGGCGTAGGCAAGACGGAGATCGCGCGCCGACTGGCGGGTCTGACGGCCGCGCCATTCATCAAGGTGGAAGCGACGAAGTTCACCGAGGTCGGCTATGTCGGCCGCGATGTCGATTCCATGGTGAGAGACCTCGCGCAGACGGCATTCCGCATGGTGGAAGCCGAAAAGATGGCCGAAATCGAAGACGAAGCGCGCGAGCGGGCCATTGATCGCATCGTGGACATCCTCCAGCCTCCGCCTCGCAAGAAGCGGCGCGCTCTGGACCATCAGGGCCAATCCGACGCCCTCCGTCAGGCCCTCGGCTCGATATTCGGAGGCGCAACACAGCCGCCGCCGGCGCCGACGCCACCGCCTGACGAGAGCGCTGAGGACGACGGCAAGCTCGAGGAACGACACCAGCGCATCAGGGCAAGGCTTCGTGAGCAGGTGCGCTCAGGGATCAAGGACGACGAGAAGATCCAGATCGAGGTTGAGCAGTCTCGCGCGCCGTTCATGCAAGTGTTCTCGCCGCAGGGCATGGAAGAGATGGCCATGGACCTGCAGAACACACTCGGCTCGATGATGCACGGCCGCAAGAACGAACGCACCGTTACCATCAGGGAAGCGCGCGACATCCTCCAGCAGGAAGAGGCGCGAGCGATGATTGACCACGATGCCGTGGTGCGCGAGGCGGTCGAACGCGCCGAGCAGGACGGGATCATCTTCATTGATGAGATGGACAAGATCGCCGGCCGCGAGGGAGGCCACGGCCCGGACGTCTCGCGCGAGGGCGTTCAGCGCGATCTGCTGCCCATCATCGAGGGTTCAACGGTGGCGACAAAGCACGGGCCGGTGAAGACCGATCACGTTCTCTTCATCGGCGCCGGCGCTTTCAGCGTCTCCAAGCCGTCTGATATGATCCCGGAACTCCAGGGCCGACTGCCCATCAGGGTGGAGCTCGAGACACTGACCGAGACCGACTTCAGACGCATCCTTACGGAGCCCAAGAACGCGCTCATTCGGCAGTACACCGCACTCCTTGCGACGGAAGGCATCACGCTCGAGTTCACCGACGAGGCCATCGCGGAGCTGTCGCGCCTCGCGGCAACCGTCAACGAGCGCAGTGAGAACATCGGGGCACGGCGACTGCATACCGTGCTCGAGCGACTGCTCGAGGAGATATCGTTCGACGCGCCCGATCTCAGCGACAAGACCTTCTCCGTGACGCCCGAATACGTGCGGCAGCGCCTGGAAGAGGTCGCCGGAGATCAGGACCTGAGCCGGTACATTCTCTAGCCGCGCCCGTTCCGGTGATTGGCAGCACAATCGCCAGCGGCCGCCGCGACGATCCGGGATATCTCTCTGTCGAGGTCCTCGGGAACTGGGGCGGGGCTGGACTTCGATAGGAGCTGCGTGCGGCGGTCGCGGCACACCTCCTCAAGCGGCCATGATCCAGCCTCGCGCCAGGGCTCGTAGAACATTCGGTCGAGGATATCGGGGAACCAGAGTTCCTTGCGGAAGTTACGGGCCGTGTGCATGCGGTCAATGAACGATCCGCCCGGGCCGGCTTCGGCGACCTCCCCTACCGCGAGCGTCCGGTCGCTGACCTCCACATCGCGCAGCACGCTCTCCACATAGCGAACGGCTTCGTGCTGCATCACGAGCATGTCCAGCGACGAAGCCTGGTCAACGCCCGAGATTCCCAGATGGCCGAACACGTCCGCTCCGGCCGCTGCGCCGAGCATGAGCGTGATGCCGACCTCGAGCCCGGCTTGAGCATCAGGCCGTTTGGCGTCGGTAAGGCCCACGTTGATGTAGACAGGCAGACCGAGGCTCTTGCCCAGCTCCGTCATGCCGACCCCGAACAGCGCCTGCTCGGGACCGGAAAAGATCATCTGCGTGGTCCGCATGTCGAGAGCGTGGCAGATACCGCCGTAGCAAACCGGCGTCCGGGGTGCGACTGCCTGCACGACACAGATACCAGCCAGGATCTCCGCATGCTCCTGCGCCATCACGCCCGCAACCGTGCAAGGCGCCGAGACGCCCATCTGGGCCATGGGACCGATTGCTACCGGCATGCCCAACCGCGCGGTCTCGTACAAGACGACCACGCCGTGGTAGGGGAACCGAAGCGGGCTGATCGGCTCAAGCAAAGGGTAGGTGTACGGGTGAGCAACGGCCTGCTTTTCGCCTCCACGCAGAGCGACGATCATCTCGCACACGTAACGCGCCGATGTACGATCACTGAACCACAAGAGAACCGGCTTGGTCGTATTGCGCATCAGCTCTGCCAGCACATGGACGCATCGCACGCTTGGCGCCAACTCCTGAGGATCGGCCATGGCGCCAACGATGTTCAGGTTCGGCAACGCATCTCCGAGCCGCGCCGCGGTCGCCACATCGTCCAGCCGGCAGTAACGCCGTTCGCCGCCGGGCTCTTCGACCCAGAGCGCCTCGCCCGCTATGGAGTTGTAGTTCCGCTTCCCTGCGCCGAACTCGGCCACCCGCTCGGCATCGCGACCAAACAGCGTGAAGCGCTTCCCCGCCATCTGGACGCAGCGCTGAACCAGATCGGACGAAAGCCGGACACGATCCGAGTTGGGCTCCGTGACTGCGCCCAGATCGGCCAAGCGCCCGCGCGTCTCCGCATGCGGCAGGTCGAAGCCCACGCGCTCCAGAATGCCCAGGGCTGCGTCGTGGATGCGGGCAAGCTCCTCGCTTCGAAATAGCGACACCCTCAAGAAGGCCATCCTCCCCTCGCGAGCGAACAGATCGCGCTGCCGACAGATTACCTGATGGCGGCGTCCCCAATAGCGACAGGCGCGGCCATGCGAAGCGAACGGGAGAGATGCAATCTGATCGCGGGGATGGATGCCTCAGCCGCGAGGAGGACGAGCGCCAGCGGCAGACCGGCCGGTGTACGTTACGCGCCAGACGGCACCCGAGCCGTCATCGGTCACGATCAGCGCGCCATCTTTCGCCACCGCGACGCCGACAGGCCTGCCCCATACATTTCCATCGGGCGTAACGAAGCCCGTCATGAAGTCCTCGTACTCGCCGGTGGGCACCCCGTTGCGCTGAGGCACGCGGATCACCTTGTAGCCGGTCCGGAGCTCACGGTTCCAAGATCCGTGCTGGGCGGCGAACGCATCGTTGCGATATTCCCTCGAGAACTTCGTGCCCGTGTAGAACTCGATACACAATGATGCCGAATGAGCCTGGATCAAGACGTCGGGTGTCAGTACCTTACCGCGCAGTTCCGGACGCTTGCCGACATGCCTCGGGTCCTGATTGGGTCCCAGGTAGTACCACGGCCACCCGTAGAAGCCCCCCTCGGTCACACGGGTGATATAGTCAGGCACCAGATCGTCGCCCAGGCCGTCACGCTCGTTCACCGAACACCACAGGTCGCCCGTCTGCGGATGCACAGCCAGTCCGACGGCATTGCGTACTCCCCAGGCGTAGGTCCGCTCATTCTTTCCGTCGGGATCGAATGCAAGTATCGTCGCGCGGCGCTCTTCGTTGGCGCTCGGGTTCTCCCAGACGTTCGTGAGAGACCCCACGGACACGTACATGGTCTTCCCGTCGCGCGAGAAGCGTATGTCCCGCGTCCAGTGACCGCCTCCTCGAAGGCGACCGAAGCCGGGGATGTTCTTCACGATTACCTCGGGCGCCGCCGTGGCCTTGATGTCCCCGTTGCGATAGGGAAAGCGCACCACGCTGTCCGTGTTGGCAACGTACAGATGCGTTGGCCTGGGACCCGGGGGATAGAACGCCATGCCGAACGGCAAGGTCAAGCCTTCGGCATAGATGGCATTCGTTGTGGCCTGGCCCTTGCCATCCGCGCCGCGCAAGAGCCTGATGCGACCGGGACCGCTCTCGGCGACGAAGATATCGCCGTTAGGCGCGGCGATTGCAGCTCGCGGGTTGTTCAGTCCAGACGCGTACACCTGAACCGTGAAGCCTTTCGGCACCTGCGGCCAAGCCCCATCCGGCCTGGGAACGATGCGCGGGCCATTCACGGCCGAGCCCGTTGCGTATGGCTTCGGCAGGTCGGTCACTCGGATCAGCCTTCGAACGCCGGGAGCGTCCGCTCTCCAGTCGCCGAACGCGGCTTTGCCGCGCAGCACCTGCCCGGGAGCCGCAGTCGGTCCCCGCCGATTGTCAGCCTGCGGTCGAGAACACGCCGCAGTCCCGAACATCGCCACGATCGAACCGACGGCAACCAAGTTGGCGATCGTGTGTTTCGATATGGTCATGGGACACTCACCTCGAAGTCAATCGTTTTCAATCACCCGGTCCGCCCGTCTCGCAGGTACTTCATATGCCCATCGAGGAACAGGCGATTCCTGCCGCCGAAGTGCACCGCGAGCCCGCGAACATCCGGCGGGATGACCGGAGCCATGCGCGGGAAATACGGATCCACGGCCAGCTCGACCTGAGAGGGACCCTCCGGTATGCCGATCAGCGGATTGGCCGCAGCCCTGAGGTCAGCGACGGCTTCGTCGGGGGTCTTGCCCCACACGTTGTCCAACGCCACGGGATCGTCGCGCCGGTCAAACCGCCACATCCAGTAGCGAGTGTCGGGGCCGCCGGTTGTGAGTTGTCGCACCTGCGGCAACGTCGCCATCCTGCCCTTGACCGCTGAGCACGACCAGATATGGGCCCTTGACACCCACGGCTCCAACAGATCGGCAGCCCAACCGCACCTCGGGTCGCTCGGGGGCCATCCGCTCCACGGCCGGTACCCGCCCGGCAATGACGACTTCAGGTCGCGTCGGTCGGGCAGCCGTCCTCCGAAATCGTCCATGTACATCCACATGGCAAGGCCGATCTGGCGCAGGTTCGACGAGCAAGCCGCCTTGCGAGCGCTCTCACGGGCCGAGGCGAACGCAGGCATCAGCAAAGCCGCAAGGACGCCGATGATGGCGACCACGGTGAGGGTTTCGAGGAACGTGAATGCCGATTGCCGGTTGTGATTGACCATGGGCTTCCGGTGCCGTCTGGGAAAGTGCTGCCGGCACAGGAAGCCATACGCAGGTTGGGCTGGGTTTGTCGTCAGGCAGGTCGGACAGGTCTGACCGGTCCGACCTGTCGGACCTGTCCGACAGTCTCCTTCTGTTAACGCAGCTTCGGTGCCCCCGACCGCAGCCTGTAGATATCCCGGTGGATGGCCTTTGCCGCCTGAGCCAGCTCGGGGTATGGCGTGTCCGTAACGTCCACGATGCCGATGTTGTAGTTCTCCCCGTCGAACCACCTGCCCGTAATAGGCTCGTCCACATACTGGAACCAATGGCATCCGACGAAAGCCGGGCACGTGACCACGCTCCGGACGTAGTCGGCATATGCCTGAGCCCGTTCGCGCTGGTCTATGCAAGGCACAAGCCCCTCGTGGAACATGCCCCTATCCAGCGCA
>JBBIQU010000204.1:0-6917 GCA_037442185.1 Chthonomonadales bacterium
GAGGGGCATGAGGCAAGAGGCAAGAGACAATAGGCAAGAGGCGGGAGTAGCTCCGAACGGGCTCGTGTTAACCCGTCGCCAGGCGGTGCAAGCGGCCTTGCTCGGGTCGGCGGGTCTTGCGATGGGCCTGGGCGCCCTTCCTGCGAGCGCATTGCGAGGGCGCGCCGGCGGCAAGGCCAAGTCCGTCATCCAGATATGGCTGTGGGGGGGACCGTGCCACATAGACACCTGGGATCCCAAGCCCGACGCAGGATATGACTACACCGGCGGCTTCGACAAGCCGATCGCGACCAACGTTGACGGTATCCGCATCAACGAAACGCTGACGGAGCTTGCCAAGATCGCCGACAAGTACTCGATCATCCGGAGTATGACGCACGGCAACAATGCCCACGAGACGGCTGCGTACATCGTTCAAACCGGCCGGATGCCGGGCGACGGGCAGGTGTGGCCGTGCGTCGGCGCCGTTACGTCGCTGTTCAAGGGCTACGATGCCGGTTACAAGGGGCTGATACCGCCCTACGTGGTGCTGACCGAACTGCAGGGACGCTTCTCCGAGGCCGGCTTCCTTGGGTTCAAAGCCAAACCGTTCGCAACGGGCGGCAATCCTGCCCAGCCGCGGTTCGTGGTCGAAGGGGTCATCGCCGAAGGCATCTCCGACGAACGGCAGAAGGATCGGCGCGAGCTGCTGCGCAAGCTGGACACCTTCGGGGCGGCGCTGGCCCGACATCCCCAGATCGAGGCCCTGGCGGAGTGCGACAATCAGGCCTACGACATGATCCTCGGCGAAGGACGCAAGGTCTTCGACCTGACGCAGGAGAAGGACGAACTGAGGAACGCTTACGGCAGGAACACGTTCGGCCAATCGTGCCTCATGGCCCGCCGATTGGTCGAGCAGGGCGTTCCCTATGTGACGATCAACTACAAGGGCTGGGACACCCATAAGCAGCACTTCCAGACGATGCGCCGCATGCTCCCCGAGATGGACAAGGGCGTCGCCACTCTCATCCGTGACCTTTCGGATCGCGGGTTGCTCGACAGCACGATCGTATGGTGGAGCGGCGAGTTTGGACGCACGCCCCGAGTTCAATGGGAGCCGCCATGGAACGGCGGCCGAAACCACTACGGCCCGGTCTTCTCGGCGATGGTGGCCGGCGGAGGGTTCAAGGGAGGCCACGTGGTCGGCGCCTCCGACGCGCGCGGCGAGGAGGTGAAGGAACGCCCCGTGTACCCCTGGGACCTCATCCGGAGCATGTACATGCTCCTCGGGATTGACCCCGACGGCTCGTTGCCCCATCCGCAGGGGATCACGGCTCGAGCCTGTCCCACCGCATCTGACGGCGTCAAGGTAGGCGGTCCGCTCGTGGAGATCATGTAGGAGGCGAGTGGCATGAGGCATGGGGCAAGGGGTGAGAGGCGAGAGGCAAGAGGCAAGCGGCATGAGGCAAGAGGCATAAGGCAAGTGGCGCCATGGCTGCGCGCGGTCGCACCCGCCGTCCTCATGTCGGTTCTGGCATTCGGTGCGGGCGCCCAGCAGCAGCCGCGCAATCCCGAACTCGGTTACGCCTATCCGGCCGGCGGTCAACAGGGCGCCGAACTGGAGATAACCGTCGGAGGTCAGGCCCTGTTCGGCGCAGAGACGGTGTTCGTGTCCGGAACGGGCGTCACCGCTCGGGTTCTGGGCTACAAGAGGCCCCTCACCATTGGCGAGGCGAACAACCTCCGGGAGCGCATTGAAGAGGCGTACAAGAAGATCACCGGCAGACCACGCGCGCCCGGCCTGAGATTCGGCAACCTCATGGCGCTCCGCGATGCCGCGCGCGAGGCCGGCATAACCGACGAGCAGCTCCGCGCCCTCGAGGAGTTCCGACGCCTGCGCACGGATCCCAAGCGCCAGCCCAATCCCCAGCTCGATGAGACCCTCAAGCTTCAGGTGGCCATTGCGCCCGATGCAGAGCCGGGCATGCGCGAGATACGCATGCGCTCGCCGCTCGGCCTGACCAATCCGGTGCGCTTCTTCGTCGGTAGCTTGCCTGAGGTGGCCGAGGTTGAGCCGAACGACCGCCTGCCCGACAGCTGCATCGGCGATGCCATGCCGGTCGTGGTCAATGGTCAGATCATGCCGGGCGATGTTGACCGTTTCAGCTTCACCGCTCGCAAGGGCATGCGGTTGGTAGTATCGGTGGCCGCGCGCGAGATCGTCCCGTATCTCGCCGACGCAGTGCCTGGGTGGTTCCAGGCGGTTGTGGCGGTCTACGACCGTGACGGGAAAGAGCTTGCCTATGCCGACGACTTCCGACAGAATCCGGATCCCGCGCTGGTGGTCGAGATTCCGAAGGACGGCGAGTACACGCTCGAGGTGCGCGATTCGATCTATCGCGGGCGGGAGGACTTCGTCTACCGGGTTTCGCTTGGGGAGCTGCCGTTTGTCACGGGGGTGTTTCCGCTGGGGGTTCGGGTCGGGCATCCGGCGAAGCTCGTGTTGAGCGGGTGGAATCTGCCCGGGAGTCCCCCCTCCCCCTTGCCCCCGCCCACCAAGGGGGCGGGGGTAACGGCGGCGAACGGCCCTCGTGCGGCGCAGGGGGCGGGGGTAACGGCGGCGAACGGCCCTCGCGCGCCGCAGGGGGCGGGGGTAACGGCGGCGAGCGTGTCGGTCAACGCTGCGAGCGTCGGGCTGATGCCGATACGGGTGCCAGGGGCGGTTGGTCCGGCGCCTGTGGTCGTCGTTGACGACCTGGCCGAAGCGATGGAGAAGGAGCCGAACGATCAGCCGGCCCAGGCCCAGCGAGTCGCCGCGCCCGTCGCGGTTAATGGGCGCATCGGTCGTCCGGGAGACACTGACCTGTATGTGATACAGGGTCGCAAGGGCGCTCAAGTCGTGATCGAGACGCAGGCACGGCGTCTGGGCGCACCAACAGACACGGCAATCGCTCTGTTGGACTCGAAGGGGCGACGGATCGCGTTCAGCGACGACTGGGAAGACAAGGGCGCGGGACTGGTCACGCATCAAGCGGACTCCTTCCTGATGGTTCAGCTTCCTTCGGACGGCGTCTACACGATCCGCGTGTCCGAGACGCAGGGACGCGGAGGTTCGGAGTTCGCTTATCGCCTTCGGATTTCCCCACCGAAGCCCGATTTCGAACTGAGGGTCACTCCCGCGGGCGTCGGGATGCGCGCCGGAACCTCTGTGCCTCTGACGGTGTTCGTGCTGCGTCGCGACGGTTTCTCCGGCGAGATCAAACTCGCGCTGAAGGACGCTCCGCCGGGCTTCGTGCTGTCCGGCGGACGGATACCGGCCGGAGCCGACAAGGCGCGGATCACTCTGACCGCCGCGCCGCGAGACCCGATCGAGCCCGTGAGGCTTTCGCTTGAAGGGACAGCCACCATCGCCGGCCGGACCGTGACGCGAACGGCAGTGCCCGCGCAGGACGCTATGCAGGCCTTTGCCTATCGGCATCTCGTGCCTGCGCAGGACTGGCTCGTCGCGGTGGCGGGCCGATACTGGCCCGCGCCCATCAGCGCACCTGCGGACACGCGTGTCAAGGTGCCGGCAGGCGGGACCGTGCGGGTCCAGGTTCCCAGGGTTGGAGGCCCCATGGCGCGGCAGGTGGCGCTTGAGCTCAGCGATCCGCCGGAAGGGATCACGCTGGACAGCTTCGACATGCGCCTGACGGGCGGCACCATCGTACTCAAAGCCGATGCGAAGGCGAAACCCGGCACGCGCGGCAATCTGATCGTGGACGCATTCATGGTGCGCCAGCCCGGTCTGGGCGCCGGTCAGCGTCAGGCGGCCGCGCGCCGCGTGCCGATTGGGTGCTTGCCCGCGATTCCGTTCGAGATCACGTCTCGCTGAGCATTGTGGATCACCGGCTTGAGTTCGCGGTGGCGGGCCTTGCGGCCATCGTCATCGCCATGACCCTCAATCATGCTGTCGCGCCCGACACGGGAGGGGGAAACGGCGGCCGAAACTCCGGCGTTTTCAGAGCGGCCGACTTCGGCGTCGTGGGCGACGGCGTGACCGACGACGGTCCGGCAATCGCTCGCCTCATCAAGGCGGCGAGCGGCTCGACGGGCGCGCGCGTCGTCTTTGAACCCCGCAAGACGTACTACATCGGCAGCGCCGCATCGCGCTATGTGTTCCACATTGCCGGCGCGTCAGGAATGACGCTCGACGGTCAGGGGTCCACCTTCGAGCTCGGTCCCCATGTTCGTTTCATGCGCATGGTCCATTCGAAACGCATGGCAGTGCGTCGGTTCCATGTGGATTTCCGGCCGTTGCCGTTCGCCGACGGCGATGTCGTCGGTGTGGACGCAGCGCGGCGGCGCATCGAGGTCCGCATCGTGGGCGACACACGGTCCTTATGCGGCGGTCCGACGCGCGCGGACGGTGAGCAGGCCTTCTTCGGCATGCTCTGGAGCGACGGTCCGTACGGTGTGGTGAGCCGCCACTACTGGCTCGAGCGGACGGAGCAGGCGGATGCGCCGGACAGGGTCTGGGCGTATGCCGCGCCGGAGTTCACCGAGTTCGCAGACCTTGGCGGGAACCGGTGGCGAGTGAGCCTGCCTGTGCCGGGGATTGCCCACCGTTACGGCCCGGGCGCCTGCTTCATGATCCGCGACAACGACGGCGTGTCGTTCGAGGATGTGGAGCTCTGGTCCGCTCCGTGGATGGGGTTCGAAGTGGCGCGCAACTCGGGCGAAGTCACCTTCCGTCGCGTTCACGTCCGCCCGAAACCCGGTTCGGGTCGGCTCATGTCCACTTGCCGCGACGGTTTCCATGTCAAAGGCAACCGCGGCCGGCTGCTGTGGGATGGGTGCATCGTGACGGGCATGACCGATGATGCCTTCAACATCTCGACGCACTGCAGCGAGGTCTCGCGCATCCTCTCGGCGGATCGGATTGAGGTGCGCCAGCGGTTCCCGCTGCTCCATATGCCGTGGCGACAGGGAGCCGAGCTTGTTGCCGTTGATCCTCGAACGAGCCGATTGCTGGGCGTCGGCAGGGTCCGTGAGGTCCATGAAGGTCCGATGCCCGAACCCATCCAGGGAGAGCCAGCTGCGCCGGTGTCTGAGCTTCGTCTGGAGAGTCCCGTGCCCGGCCTTGCGGTCGGCTCAACCGTGTGGGATCGGCTGTCGGCCAATCCGAACACCACGCTCCGGCGGTGCCGCATCGAGATGAGCTGCCGCATGCAGTCGCCTGTCACCATGGAGGGATGTGATGTGACCGCCCTCCTGTGGTTCTACTCGGAACCGATCGAGGGGCCGTACCCGGGTCCGGTCGTCGTGCGGAACTGCACCATCCGGCGCGGGCGAGGGAATCCGGCGCATGCGCTGATCGTCTCGGGCGGCGTCCGAGAGGGCGAAGCCACCGCAGAGGCGCTGGCGTCCCCGCGGGCCATCCGCAACGTGACGATCGAGAACAACCGCATCTATGGCGGCTTCGTCGTCGAAGGGGTCGAGGACCTCCGTGTCGTCGGAAATCGGTTCCTCGAACCGGGCGCGCCGATCCGCATCGAGACCAATCACAGGCAGCACGTATCGGGCAATGCGGACTCGACGGGTCGCGCGATCCCGCAGCCGGCATCGCCTTCGAGAGAAGAGGCCAAGCGAAAGCCGGACTGAATCAGGCTTTCCCGAACACGGCCCTCACCGCCTCGAGGTACGCCATGCCGTACTCGGTGTCGGGTTCCAGATAGCTTCCCTCGGTCCACTCGTTCCAGCAGTTGATGTTCAGGATGCGGTCTTCCGGCGGTCTGGCGGCAAGACGATCACGGATGATCTCGAGGGCCTCCCTGAATCGTTCGGGTGTGTTGCCCCCGATGGTGTTGGTGAACGGGTAGCCGAAGTTGCCGAACGGGTCGTCCTGGTGCGCTCTGGGGCTGGAATCCCATCCGACACTCGCGTTCGGGTAGTAGGGCACGGCGAAGGTGCGTTCGGCCTCGTCCCAGTACTCGAGATAGGCGTCTCGCACGTGATTGTAATCGGTCACCTGGTCGGGCAGCGGCACATGATGGATCCAGACGTACGAAGTGACCGAATCGAAGCCCAGCCGGTCCACGATGCCGACGGGGTCGGCGGGAACAGTCTCGCCGGGAAGGATCGTCTGGCCCCACACGACGGCGTTGAGGTGCAGGCCGGGCAGCCCGGCTGCGACGCAACGAGCTCGGAATGCATCCAGCCCATCGCGCGTCGCCTCGAGGCTGCCAAAGCCGGCGATCAGCCTGGTGAGGTCATAGAAGGAGAAGTAGGGCCGACCCCCAATGGTCCAGTATGATGGGTGGACGAAGTATCGGCCGATGACATGCTCTGTGACGGCTTCGAACGTCGCAGGGCTGACCTGCCCCGGATAGAGCAGTCGGTGTTCCGTGCCCAGCCGATACGGCTGAATGTCAATCCAATCGTGGTTGGCCCACATGAGCGCAAACCGCAGCCGATCATTGTTCGGAGCGTGCAGGAAGCCCCGGTCAATGGGCCGATCGAGGAACGGCCCGTCGTCGTAGTGATACCAATCGAAGATGAAGGTCTCGATCCCGTGATCCGCGGCAGCGGCGATCTTCCGCGCCATGGCCTCCGGGTCGGATTCGTCCTCGTAGCCCCAGAGAGGCACGCGCGGCTGACGATGCCCAGCGAACCGGGGGCGCGCAGCCTTGACAAGCTCCCACTCCGACCAATCGGGTCCCTTGAGGGCGGCGTTGCGCGGATCCCCTGGATGGTAGTTGCCGAAGTAGTAGGCGGCAACACGGCATTGGCTATGCGAGCGCGATTCCGGGACATCGGTCACTGTTGGGGTCCTCCTGTGGCGATGGGAGACGGTTCGCCGGAGTCAGGGCGGTGTCCTGCCGGAGTGCGTCTCGCGCCGTGACCCGCTTCGGCCGCAGGCTTCCCCCGCCCCCTGGGTGGGCGGGGATGGTGATCCC
>JBBIQU010000205.1:0-6757 GCA_037442185.1 Chthonomonadales bacterium
GAGGAACGGTTGGCGGCCGGCTGGAAGTGACGGTCAGTCGCGCGGGCCTGAACCTGCCCGGTCTGAACCACAGCAACCCTGCAAGCCCGGAGTGGAAGTTCTTCCGATATGTCCTGCGGAATCAGTTGCCTACCGACAATGTGCAGATCACCCTCTCCTCTGACCGAGGACGGGTCGAGCTTCGCGAGCTGCGGGCCACACGCCAGACGGAGCGAACCTCGAAGCTGACCCAAGGCAAGTTCGGCGGTGTCCGCCATCGAGGGGCGGTGACGTTCGACGTCGTCAGACCAGTCCGACCAGTCCGACAGGGCCGACAGGTAGAATAGCGGCGCGATGCGGATAACGTTCCTCGGTTCGGGCACATCCCATGGAGTGCCCATGATCGGCTGCTCCTGCTCCGTCTGCACCTCGTCCGATCCGCACAACAAGCGTTTCCGTCCCTCAATCCTCGTCGAGCATGAAGGCCGCTGCATCCTCGTGGACACTACACCCGAGCTACGTCTGCAAGCGCTGACGTTCGGAGTGACACGGGTAGACGCGGTGCTGATCACGCACACCCACGCCGACCACATATTCGGCATGGACGAGCTACGCAGGTTCAACGATCTGATGGGGTGCGACATTCCGGTCTACGGAGATGAGCGCTCGCTCGCCGACATTCGGCGGATCTACGAGTACGTGTTTGTGCCGACACAGCAGGGAGGCGGAACACCCAGGATTCGACTGGAAGCGATGCCGGAGAGGATGCGGCTATTCGGACTGGATGTCTCGGCGCTGCCCGTTTTCCACGGCATGCTGCCCATCCTTGCTTACCGTTTCAACGACTGCGCCTATGTCACCGATGTGAGCCGCATCCCCGATGACACAATGGAGAAGCTGACGGGCCTCGATGTGCTGATCCTGGACACGGTTCGGCCCAAACCGCACGAAACTCACTTCGGGCTGAATCAGGCGCTCGACGTGGTCGCCGCCTTGCGCCCACGTCGCACGTTCTTCACGCACCTATCGCACAAATACGACCATGAGGAGACCAACCGGCGTCTGCCCGACAATGTGCGCCTGGCTTACGACGGCCTGGTTGTTGAGGCGCAGGACTGCAGAGGCTGACCGGTGCAGGCGGTCACGCCTGCGCTACGGAATGGTACGGAATGGACAGATGCAGGCGTGACGCCTGCGGTACGGGATGAGGAGGTCGGCTTTGAGATTGGCTGAGGTGACAGCGGCTATCGCCATCGCCATCGGCGTCGTGCCGTGCGCCGCGATTGAGAGGCCGCCGATGCGTGACCTGATGGGCATCAACGGGCACACGGTACTGTTCAAGCCGGAGCTGTACAAACAGGTGTGCCGGATCGCGCGCGACTACCACCCCATCGAGTGGGACCTCGGTCAGGACACCAACTTCGCCACGCGCTTTCCATTCGCCCGCAACAATGTCAACTGGGAGACGGTCTATGGCGCGTGGATCAAGGAAGGGTTCACGGTGAACCCGTGCGTCATGTTCGAGACGATCGAACAGAGCAAGTGGAAGGACATACCGAACGATGCCTTCGCCTACGGTTTCACGTTTGCGAGGTTCTTCGGCCCCTCCGGAACCAACCGTCTGGCGGAGTCCATTGAGATCGGCAACGAACCGGGTCTCTGGGACGATGCGTCCTACCGAACCATGTTCGAGAACATGGCGCGAGGAGTTCGGCGCGGTGATCCGAAGATGAAGATCGCGACCTGCGCGGTGGTTGACGGCCCGAGTCACAGATACGCCAAGAGCCTCGAGTGCTTCAAGGGCCTCGACGATCTCTATGACGTGATCAGCTTCCATTGCTATGCCGAGGTCGAGGGCTGGCCAACGTGGCGCAGGAGCTATCCTGAAGACCCTAAGATCAAGTTCCTCAGCGAGATCAAGGGCATCATGCAGTGGCGCGACCGAAATGCTCCGTCGAAGCCCGTATGGCTGACGGAGTTCGGCTGGGACGCCTCGACCAAACCGGCCCCGCCAACGGGCGACTTCGCCAGGTGGGAGGGCTCGACCGAGACCCAGCAGGCGCAATGGCTTGTTCGTTCCTTCCTCGTCTTCGCGCGTCTGGGTCTCGACCGCGCCTATGTGTTCTTTTACGATGACAAGGACGAACCGCACGTCCACGGGTCGAGCGGCATCACCCGCGACTTCAAGCCCAAGCCGGCATTCCACGCGCTCGCGCACCTGTATAGCACCCTCGGGGCCTTTCGGTTCGAGCGCGCGCTGGAGGAACGACAGGGCGAGCTGTACGCCTACGACTTCAGAAGCGCCGACAACCCCAAGGTTGTGGTGCGCGTCGTTTGGTCGCCCACAGGCTCCGGACGGAAGTTCGATGCGACCATCGCCGCGCCGCGCGGCAAGATCACGTCCGTTGAGCGCATGCCGCTCCGCGAGGGCGCGCCTGAGGCGGTGACATACCGACAATCCGGAGATCGTCTCACGATCGAAGTCACCGAATCTCCTGTCTACGTCACGTTCACGGAGCCCTGAGTCGCCACGCACCACGATCGGCAGGTACGTTGCCCATGGTCATAGACATCCACGCGCATAGCTGCGACCTGAGGACGCCCGGAACGATGCATCGGGCTCCTCTCACCCTGGACGCTCTGCTGGCCCGTCTCGATGACGAAGGCATTGACATGGCGGTCCTACTGCCGTGGCCTGCATGCCCCGAGGCCGTCACGTTCCCCGGTCTGTTCAGTGAAGCGCCGGATCTCGTGTCGCAGATATCGGCTGCGGCCAAGCATCCCGATCGGCTCATCCCGTTCGGCAATGTGGACGTTCGATGGGGCGGCAACACTGCGTCCGCTGACTTCGGGTGGCTGCTCGACCGTTTCATTGAGCTCGGATGCCGTGGCATCGGCGAGCTTGGCGGCAATCTTCCTTTTGACGATCCCCGTGTGGTCAATGTGGTCCGGCAATGCGGCGACTTCGGCCTGCCTGTCCTATTCGAGAGCTGCGGTCCGGGCGAAGGGCGTTACGGTCTCATTGACGAGCCGGGATCACCGAGGCTCGAACGCCTCCTCCGAGCGGCGCCGAACACGACCATCATCGGCCACGGACCTGGGTTCTGGGCCGAGATCGGCCCGCTCACCAGCCCGGAGGCCAAGTCCGGCTACCCCGACGGGCCCATCGGTGACGGCGGCAGTCTCCAGCGTCTGCTGCGGGGCTACCCCAAGCTGTTTGCCGACATAAGCGCCCATAGCGGGTTCAATGCCCTGACCCGTGATCCGGAACGTGGCATAGCCTTCATCAAGGAGTTCGCAGACCGGCTGTTGTTCGGCACGGACACGTGCTTCGCCGATGCCGAAGGTCGCATGCCCCAACTCAAGTACCTGACGCGTCTTGTTGAGACGGGTGCAATCACCGAGCAGGAGTTTTCGGCCATCGCCGGCGGCAATGCGGCCCGGCTTCTGGGGATCACGGCCGAATAGCCGGCGTGATGGAGGATTCCCGCACGGAGCGGCGAAAGAGCGGCATCAACGGACGCTTAGTGATGCAGGCGGGACGCCTGCGCTACGAGGGACGCAGGAACGCGTCGTGACGGTGCAGGCGGGATGCCTGCGCTACGAGGGACGAGACCTTGGATAACAACTCCGCCCTGCCGGTTGGCGTATGTGTCATGCCGCCACCCGGCCCGAACGCGGCCCGAACGGCCTCATACTCCGGCATCCTTGAGGACACACTAAGGCACTACGGCTTGCCCTACGTCATCATTGACCATCGGACGATGGACACGGCGCTGGCTGGTCTGGAGGCGTTGATCACTCTCGGGGAAGCGACGTTGCCGGAGGCCGCCCAAACAGCCTTGAAGGAGTGGGTTGAGGCTGGCGGCCAGTGGATCGCCATTGCAGGCACGTGCGGCATGGCCGAGTTCCTCGGCGTCGAGGTCGAGGCTCCGGCGTATGCATCGTGGGGAGGCGGAGTTGGTACGCTCGGCGAGGGCTATACGAAGCCAATCACCGAGGACACGCGCACGGACCATATCGCCGACAGGCTGCACCACTACAACGGTGTGCCGGTCCGCGCCTGCCCCGGCACTGCGGTCCTTGCCGAGGCGCATGACCGTCACCGCCGACCGACCGGACGAACAGCCGTCAGTGAGGTCCGGTGCGGCGACGGGCATGCGCTCCTCATCGCACCCGATCTGACAGGCGCGATCGTTCGCATCAGGCAAGGCATCGGCATAACCCGCGACGGCGTTCCCGCGAGCGACGGAACCGCACCCATATGCGACGAAGTCCTGAAGAGCGGCGACGGCCTCGTGCTGGATTGGGACTTCGATCGGCAGAACGTGCCCGGTGTGCCCGGCTTCAGGGCGTTTCTCGAACCCCAGGCCGACGGTTGGGCCGAACTGCTCATACGCGCCGTGTTAACGGCATGCGAACGACGCAGCCTCGTCTTGCCCATGCTGTGGCTGTACCCGCGCAACTTGCCCGCCATTGCCACCCTATCGCACGATACCGACAACAACAATCCGAACCTGGCAAGGACGATGCTCGATGTCCTGGCGGAGCTTGGGATACGCTCGACATGGTGCGTCATTCTGCCGGGCTACTCACCTGACGTCATCGAGGCTGTTCGCGCCGCGGGCCACGAGCTCGCCATGCACTACGACGCAATGTCGGACGGCATGGAGTGGTCCGCCGCTCAGTTCCATCGGCAGTTCGACGAACTGGCGCGACTGCTCGGGACGCCGCCCGTCACCAACAAGAACCACTACCTGCGTTGGGAAGGAGACACGGAGCTCTTGGAGTGGTGCGCCGACCATGGGATACGCCTGGACCAGTCGAAGGGAGCCTCCAAGACCGGCGAGGCGGGCTACAACTTCGGGACCTGTCACCCGTTCATTCCGGTCCGGCGAGATGGTTCCGCTGTTCCGGTCTACGAACTGGCTACGCCGACACAGGACCTCGTGATGTTCGCGCCGCCGCCCCTCGCCGAAGCCCTGACGGGCTCGGTGATGAAGGCGCACGGCATCCTGCACCTGCTGTTTCATCCTGCCCATATCGCCACAACCGGCGTCGCGGACGCTCTCAAAGCCGCTGTGAGGCACGCCCAGGCGAAGGGCATGGAATGGTGGACCGCCTGCGAGATCGCCGAATGGGAAGATGCGCGACGAAGCCTGCGTTGGGGACTTTTCAGCCAGGGAGACCCTCGGTCGGCGCGCGTCGAAGTGACAGCCGGGTATGATCTGGACGACGCCGTCTTGCTGTGGCTGGATCCGCAGGGCGACACCGAGCGATTTGGTTTCCGGTTTACCGCACGACAGTTTTCGCTTCGGGCGGGACGCCATGCGACATTGGAGGTGACGCTTTGAGTGAGAGCGACGCACACGGCTCGGACGCACAAGCCAGAGCGAAGACAACGCCGTACGGCAAGGCACAGCGTTACGGCGACGAGGAGCTTCAGGAGCTCAAGGAGGCGCTGGAACAGGGCACGTTGTTCTATGCGCAAGGAGCCAAGGTCCGGCAACTCGAGGCAACGTACGCAGGCATGGTCGGCGGCCGATATGGCATCGCATGCACCAGCGGCACGGCCGCCATCCATACGGCGCTGATCGCCATCGGCATCTCGCCGGGCGACGAAGTCATCACGTCGCCGATCACGGACATGGGCTCGGTGATCCCGATCCTCTATCAGGGCGCCATCCCGGTCTTCGCCGACCTTGACCCGCGCACATACACGATGGACCCACGAGCCGTCGAGGCGGCAATCACGCCAAACACGCGAGCCGTCCTAGCCGTCCATCTGGCGGGAAACGCCTGCGACCTGGATGCCATCATTGCCGTATGCCGCCGCAAAGGCATCCCGCTCGTCGAAGATTGCGCACAGGCGTTCGGATGCACCTATCGCGGGCGCGCCGTCGGCGTCTGGGGCGAGATAGGCTGCTACAGCTTCAACGAGTTCAAGCACATCTCGTGCGGCGACGGCGGCATGGTTGTGACAGACGACGAGGAGCTGGCGAACCGACTGAGGCTGGCTACCGACAAGTGCTACGATCGGCGAGCGGGAGTCGCGCAGCGCAACCCGAGGTTTCTCGCCAACAACTACCGGATGACAGAGCTGCAGGGCGCCGTCGCGCTCGCACAGTGTCGCAAACTCGCAAGCATAGTGGAACGCAGGCGCTTGTGGTGCGCCGAGCTGACCCGTCGCCTGCAAGGCGTCCCTGGGCTGCTCTTGCCCACCATCACGGCGGGATGTGATCCTTCGTGGTGGTTCTACATGATGCGCGCAGACGAGCGCGCCTACGACGCCGACACGATGGCCCGCGCCCTTGGCGAGGAAGGCATTCCTGTCGGGGCGCACTACATCGGCACGCCCGTCTACACATATCCGGTTTTCGCCGAAAGCTCCGCATTCGCTCGAGGGGCTCACCCGTGCATGTCGCGGGACTATGGGCCAGGGCTCTGCCCGGTGGCGGAGGATATCCTCAGGACATGCCTGATCCTCCCTATCAACGAAGGATACACCGAGCAGGACCTCGACGAAACGGTTCTGGGCATACGGCGTGCCGCGGAGAAGCTGGCGGCGCGGGCATAAGCGAGCGAGCGCGATCAGGCCGAGACGTCACGCGGGCGGGCGGGACGGAACACGGCAGGCGAGACGCCTGCGCTACGCCACACGGGCAGGCAGGACGCAGCACGGCAGGCGAGACGCCTGCGCTACGCGGGTGGCGGCGGTTTGGGCCCCCCATCCTCCATCAGACTTTCTTGCATTTTCCGTTCTTGATCTCAATAGCAC
>JBBIQU010000206.1:0-6670 GCA_037442185.1 Chthonomonadales bacterium
CATCGGCAACGAGATGTACGGCAACTGGCAGCTCGGCAATGTGCCCGTCGAGCGCTATGCGAACCGGCACAATGCCTTCGCGGCAGCAATGCGCGCTGAGGACCCGCGCATCAAGATCATCGCCGTTGGCGCCCCGGGACCGTGGAACGATGCGGTTCTGTCTCAATGCGCGCCCAACATGGACCTGCTCAGTGGGCACCATTACTCGGGTCGGGGACTGCGGCTCCCAATGTCCGATGACGACGCCAAGAAGTACGCCGAGGCATTCCCGACCTACTCTGCAAGCGTTGCCGAAGGGGTTCGCGGCCTTGTGAGCGACTTCAGAAAACGGCTCGGCCAGGGCAACCCGCGGGTGGATCGGGTTCGGCTTGCCGTTGACGAGTGGGGCATCGTTCGCGACTGGAACGGAGCGCCGGACGGACCCGGGATCGGCGCATTCGAGCACTACTATTGCCTCGGCGACGCCATCGCAGTGGCCCGAGGGATGCACGAGATACTGCGCAACGCCGACGTCATCTCCATGGCCAACTGGGCGCAGCTCGTGAACGTCATAGCGACCATCAAGACGAGTCGAACCGCGGCAGCCATGGATCCTGCCGGATACGTCCTTGCCGTCTACGGGGGTAACCTGCTCGGCAACCTGCTGCCCGTTGAAGCGCCAAAGGACGCACCCATTGACATAGTCGCCTCCGCCGATGTCACGAAGAAGGTCATGGCTGTGGCGCTGGTCAACCACTCGACGACAGAGGATGTTCGCGTGCAGCTCGACATACCCGGGTATCCCGTGCGCGCGACGCAGGCGTGATCCTCACCGGGCGCTTCCTGACCGATACGAACGTCCCGGGAGAGCCCGAGAAGGTAACGCTCAGAGCGCTCCGCGGCCTGACCGTCCCGGGCGCGGTTGACGTGCCCGCCCACTCGATCGTCGTCGTGCGGTATCAGGGCGCCGGCAAGTGAGAACACTATCTGAGTCGGACAGGTCGGACAGGTCGGACCCGTCGGACTTGTCTGGCTTTGAACACCACTTCCGCCTTACAATGCACATGGTCTCGCAAAGCGGTGTGAAGTTCGCCGGTGTGACACTAAGCCGGTGCAAAGGACCGGACATCCCACGAATGGCTGCTCGCGTGAGTGACGATGGAAAGTCCCGCTTTGCACACTTCGCGCCCGCCAACAACCATCGCCGAACAACATATACATCCAATGACCACAGAATCGTAATCCATGCATGTACGTAGGCTCTGCCTGGCCAACTTCCGCAACTACGAGATGCTCGAGATGCATCCGGGACCGGGACTGAACGTCTTGGTCGGGGAGAACGGTCAGGGCAAGAGCAACCTGTTGGAAGCCATCTACATGTTGGCGACCACCAAGAGCTTCCGGGCGATGAGGGACACCGAGGTGATCAAGAACGGCGCTCGGGAAGCGGTCGCGTTCGGCGAGATAGCCTTCGATGACATGCCGAGCCGCGATCTGGAGGTCACCGTCCACAGCACCGACAGGAAGTCGGCGAGGATCAACGGCGCGAAGGCCTCGAGGGCCATTGACTTGATCGGTTCGCTGAACGCGGTTTTCTTTGGCGCTCTCGACCTTCGGCTTGTCAACGGCGAACCGTCGGCGCGGCGCAGGTACGTGGACCTCGCCGTGGCGCAAACGAGCCCGGCCTATTGCACCGATCTCGCCGGATACAAGCGATCGGTTGACCACCGGAACCGGGTGCTGCGCGAGATGCGGGACAACCCCGGCGTTGATATGGGGCTTGAAGTGTGGGACGACCAGATGGTCCGCTACGGGTCGCCTGTCGTGGTGCGTCGCACTTCGTTTGCGTCCGAGCTATCTGGCCTTGCGGCGGAGGCTCACGGGACTCTCAGCGGCGGGCGAGAGGCTCTCAACGTTCGGTACGTTCCCAGCGTCAGCTGCCCGGCATCGGATGTTGAGGTCGTCAGCGCGGCATTCATGGAGGAGCTGGCGAGGGTCCGCGAATCCGAGATACGCAGGGGGTCTTCGCTCGTTGGTCCGCATCGGGATGATATCAGGTTCACCGTGAACGGGATGGAGGCGCGCAGCTTCGCCTCGCAGGGCCAACAGCGGACCGTAGTCCTCGGGCTGAAGATCGCCGAGATGATGTTCATGGAGGCCCGTTGCGGAAGGCCTCCCGTCATGCTCCTCGACGATGTCATGTCGGATCTGGACGATGAGCGCCGAGCGCGGCTCCTCCAGCGAGTTCGGGGCCGTTGTCAGACATTCGTCACCTGCACCAACCTCCGGGCATTCCCCCGGGAAGTCCTCGCCGATGCCCGCATATTCATGGTAATGGAAGGCACAGTCGAAACCGTCAGCGAGTAGACGGGACGGGTTTCACTATTTGCCTGACGCTCGGCGGACAGCCGCGATCAGGGCCTGCGGTTCCTCCACGCTGACCATTACCGAGTAGCCTTCGGTGGTGGGCAGATAGGCTACGCGCCGCTTGTCGGTAACAAAGGCGAGCACCTTCTCACCGGAAGCCGATCGGAACCATCCTGCGAGATATCCCGGTAGTCCGGCGCCGTTCGTCCTCGTTACCAACCGATTGTCACCGGAGATTATCTGAATGGACGCCGCCTCGTCCGGCTTGAGCCGATCCAAGGCAATGGAACGGCCATACATGGCGCCGCGAACGCTGAGACCCTCGGGCGAAACCTCAACGGTTGCATGGCGCGACGACCACGCAAACCACGCAAACATGCTGAGGAGCGCTCCAGAGAACACAGCCATGCCGGCAAGCAGCCACAGCGGCCCAGCGGAGCCTCCGACGATCGGGAATACCTCTTTCATGGGCTCGCCTCCTAACGTGGGCATGATATCACGCCCTGCACGGCCATGCCGACCGATCGCGGCTCTCGCCTATGGACGCGGCGCATGAACGTACTTGATGACCTCACAGTCCTCGAGCGTAACGAGCCCCTCGGTCACCATCTCATCGAGCAGCGGGAGGAAGCCCTCGATTCTGTCGGCAGCATCAATGATCTCTATGACTACCGGCAGGTCCTCGGACAATCGGAGTATCGAGGTGGTATGGATGCGGCTGTTGGCTCCGTAACCCTCGATGCCCTGGAGGACGGTCGCGCCCGCCAGTCCCTGCGCCCTTGCGCGCTCCACGATGGCCGTATAGAGCGCTTTGCCGTGCCACCGATCCGACTCACCGACATAGATGCAGAGCTTCTTGGCCGGCCCGTGAATCTTCATTGCTTCCCCCTCCGTGCCGTCAGTGCCGTACTGCCAGAAGCAGGCGAGCGGCAACCACACCGAGGTATGCAGCGGCAAGTCCCGCTATGGCGCTCCCCGCAAGGTTGAGCGCAGCGGAACCCCAGCGAGCGCCTTCGCTGAGCATCCGCAACGTTTCGTACTCGACCGTGGAAAACGTAGTGTAGGCGCCGATGAAGCCGATGGCGATGAGGAGTCGCCACTCGTCGCTCAGCGCATGGCGCATGGCCAGAGTCGCAAACGCTCCGATCAGGAAGCAGCCGGTTACGTTCACGACGAACGTCCCATAGGGGAATCCTGGCCCGACCCGGTTCTGGACCCATCCGTCAACGAGGTAACGGGCGTTCGCCCCCATGAAACCGCCCATGCCTATGATCAGATACTTCAATGTTGCGCTCCGTTGGACAGGTCGGACAGGTCAGACAGATCGGACGAGCCGGACAGGTCAGACAGGTCGGACCATCCAAGCATAACAAAGGCTCCTGCAGGGCGCTTCTGCGCCGGACAGGAGCCATCAGCTCAAGATAGAGCGGTTCGGTCGGCCAGTGCCTTCCCGGCGGCCTCCATCGCCGTGTCAGCCTGCATTGTGGCACATCGCGCGGACAGCAGGCCGATTCCGGTTCTAGGGTTTGCCGGACCTCTTGCCTCCGCGATTGACGAGCTTTCCGCCGTCATGCGATCGCGCGCCACGGTTCTGCGGCCCGCCCCGCTCCATATTGGGACCGGGGTTGACGACGTTGCCCATGCGGTCGCCCTGCAGGCGCGGGGTGTTGTTGGCCCGATCGTCCGGTCGGCCACGAGCGCCGCCGCGGCTGTCGCGGAACTCTATCCATGCGTCGCCGTCGGGACCGGGCTTGCCGTTGGTCGAGTATGGCGAGTCCGGGTCCACGTTCCGGCGGATGTTTTCGAGGATGCCTTCCATGCTCGGCTCGGTGCGCACCGTCTCGCGATAGCCGCCGGTGGTGGTTCCTCCCGCACGGGTGACGCTCAGTCGGTAGTGGCCGGCGTCAGCATGGCGGCTGCGCCCATGAATGATCTGAGTCTCACACGAGCTCCTTTCGGCGTCATAGGCGGGCGCAAACGAAAGGCCCACGAAGGTCCATACTCGCATCTGCGTACCGGCGCTCCCGACGGAACAGTCCGATCCCGGGCCGGCAGGCGTCGCAGTGCGAAGATCATCCCGCGAAGTAGATGTGGTACGACTGGCTGGCTTCGGGAGCGATGAAGAGACTGAGCACCGGCCAGAAGATGCCGGCGCAGAAGAAGTGCCCGATGGTCAGGCCGAGGAAGAAGGGGATGCCCTTGCGGTAGAGGGGCAGGCCGCCGAACCGGAGGATCATGGCCTTGAGCAGCCACGCCACCATGATGGCGAACCACGCATTAAGGGACTCGCCGTAGGCCGTCGCGATGCAGAAGCCCAGCGGATGCAGCGGGAGTTTCAGGAGGTGCGCGCGGGCAAGGCTCAGGCCCGCGACAACGATGAACCCGCCGCCCGCAGCGAAGAGCTTGTTCATATCCCTCAGCGGCGGCGCGGCAAGGCGGGCGGCCATCTGCTGGTACTCCTGAGCGGCGACCGTCGCCCTGAACTCGCCTGAACCGCCTCCGCCTCCCGCGACATTGCTGCCGATCTGGTAGTAAGTGCTCAGGTGGACCCAGAACGCCGCGGCAAGGCCGATGGCGAACGCAATGCCCACGAAGATGGCGAGGGTCCGCATGGGCAACCGGTTCTCGTTGGCGATCTTGGCCCCGTCGAGCTGATAGGCGGCGTGCTCCTGAACGAAGTGGTGGCGCGAGAGCCATGCCAGGCTGGACAGAAGGACGAACGAACCTGTTCCGCCCGATGCAAGCGTTTGCGGAACCGACACGACGTTGAGCAGCATCTCCTTCGGCATGCCGTAGGGGTAGACGAAGCCCAGCGGCACGCCCGTTTCAGCGCGGATGCGGGCAACGACCAGCACATAGATCAGCAGCATGCCGAAGAAGCCGACGGCAAGCCAGGTCGCCATCCCGGCCAACCTGCAGAACGCGATCACGAAGAGCCCCGATAGGGCCAGTCCGACCCACGCCCATCGCTCTTCCATGGACTCGGCATCGGCGCCGGCGCGTGAGAAAGCCCGCTTGAGGCTCCCGGCCAGCGTGCCGCGCAGCCCGAGTATCAGCACAAGCCCCATGGCGACATACCCGCCTGCCGATTGCTCCTGCGTGTAAGGGAAGCCGGGTGTGTCGTAGCCCATGGCCGTCCCTGCAACGGCGAACGCCCGGTTCAGGAAGTAGAAGAACCAGATGGAGAACGTGATCTCGAGGGGAACGAAGTAGCCGATGCCGATGGCCTCGATGAAGAAGATGATGAACATGGCCCCTAGCGGGTTCAGGGGCCGATCGGGGAAGTAAGGACTCAGCGGGATGAAGAAGCCGATGGACGGCGCCGGCGGATAGAGCGTGTGGACGATGTTGATTCCGTTGTACAGCGCGGCCACGCCGAAACCCAGCATGAAGATGGCGCGGCGAGTGCGTCGGTCGCCGTAGGATCGCCAGTCGTCCGAAGCGATGGCAAGCGGCACAGCCAGAAGGGGAAACGTAAGCCTCTCCTCGCGCACCCATCGCCGCCGCACAAGGACAATAATGCAGTAAGCCCCGACAAACAGGGCGCTCAGGAACAGGTACCACGATATGATCGGCACGGCCCACGCCGCCCAGGGGAAGGGCTTGTCGGGCGCGCCTTCGTAGTAGTCGAGAACCGCCTGCTTATCATGAGGCGCGAGCCACCTGGGTAGATACCGGGCATAGCCGGCCATCGTCGGATCGGTTCGGCCCTGGTACTGCATCGAAACCAGGTGCGGCAGGAACGCTCGCATCTGGTAGGGGCTGCTGATGACCGTCGAGATGGCCAGCATAACGTAGACCATCAGCACCTGCACGCGCGTGGGAGCGAACCGCGGAGCATACCGGCGCAGCAGCGGCCTGGCCAGGCTCAGCAGCAGCAGCGATGCAAATGCGGGAAGCGGCGGCACGCCGTGGCTGACGTAGCGCCCCGTGACCATCTCGGTGAAGCGTATCGCCAGGCTGGTCAGCACGATGAGCGCGACGCCGATAGCGATCGCGGCCGCCGATCGACCCAGGGTCATGGCCGGCTCGCTCCGAGCGAGGTCGTCGGTTGTGGGCGTGGCTCCCGGCGCGGAGGCGGATTCGCTCATGGTCTCGTTCACCGATCGTGCAAACGCTTGCATGACCGTGCCGTCTATCATATGCGACACCGGCGGCATTGTCAACAGCAGCGACACCGGCAGCATTGCTAACACCGACGACACCGGCGGCACTGTCAACAGCTGCGACACCAGCGGCATTGTCTACAGCAAGCAGCGCGGCGCCCCAGTTTCCCCCGCCCCCTGGGTGGGCGGGGGAAGCCTGCGGCGATAGGACGCGCAGC
>JBBIQU010000207.1:0-6651 GCA_037442185.1 Chthonomonadales bacterium
CGTCGCACACCGATTCCCCCGCCCCCTGGGTGGGCGGGGGCAAGGGGGAGGGGGGCGTTCGCGTCCTGATTGGCTGGATCGGCTGCCCATGGGCGTAAGACTATCGCAGAGTGACCGTGACCGTGAGGCTCTTGCGACCCTTCGGCAAGCTCACCGTGCGGCTGACCGTCCGTCCGCGTGCGTCCTTGACATCAACGACATGGGTCCCCTGAAACGCGCGCACCGAGCATGCTCCCAATCCGTCGGTCCGCACATCGGCTTTCGTCCACCATTTCCCCTTGATCAGCCCCATGAGGCGGTCGTAGGCCGGTTTCGGACTCATGTCCTTGCGCAGGAATCCGGCGGGCGCCTGCTGCCATGCCTGAAGGTCGCTGAAGTCCCACCACGTGATCGCCTCAACGGCAGGGTGGCTGTACAGGATGCTGTAGAACCGCTCAACGTAGTCGGCCTGCGCTTTCTCGCCCTCGGGCGTCGTGACCCAGGGCTGCGACGCATCCGACGGCCGCGGGCCGCTGACCACGGTCACCTCGGTGAAGTGGATGGGTCTCTTGAACACGGCGAATCGCTCGACGGTCGCCCAGACATGTTCAGCGGGCCATGTGCCGCCGTGCATGTGCGACTGTATGCCGATGGCGTCGGGCAGGGCATTCATGGATTGGAGTTCCGTCAGCAGGCGCACGTTCGCTTCGCCAGTATTGAAGTCGTTGTACAGCAGTACATTCTTCGTGCCTGCGCTTGCCTCACGCGCCCAGCGAAGGGCTGTCGAGACAACCTTGGCGGCTCCATCGCGTTTGATCCACGCTCCGGTCCCGGTCTGCGCATAATCCGGGGCATTGTTGGCCTCATTCAGCACGTCCCACACCGGGATCAGCCCTTTGAAGTGCGCGATGATGTCTCGAACGCGGCCCTCGAGCAGCGGGATGGCCTTGTCGGGGTCGGCCGGAGCCCATCGGGGATAGACCTCGTGCCAGATCAATGGATGGCCCTTCGGCAGCAGTCCGTTGTCCCGGCACCAGCGCGCCATGGCCCCGAGCCGATCGTAGGCTTTCTGCCCCTCCTGAGGCTCGAAGGAACCCCAGTAGAACGGCAACGTGGCGAAGTTCAGCAAAGCCTTGAACCGTTCCTGATAGAGCCGTTGTGTCTCCGACGTATCCGAAGGGCTCAGGCCGAAGATGTTCGACCCGAACAGAAACGCGTGCCCTGTCTGGCGCACCGAGACATCGGCGCCTTTGACGGGCTTGCCTGCCGCATCACGGACCACGACTTTGACCGTGCCGGTTCGATTCTGCAGTATCCGCTTCTCGACCGCTTCGGGCTCAACGGCCTGGCGCGCCCTGATCAGAGCGGGATCGGGTCCCTCGTCCTCGAGACGTATGGCTGCCAACTCGATCTCTCCTTCCTGATGGCCGACCTGGAACCTGACGCCCATGCCGCGCGCGGGATAGGCAAGCGAGACCCCCGCACCGGAATAGAGCTTCCATTCGGGCGTCAGCCTGAGATGCATCTCAATCGCGGCCGTATACGGCGGCCCCGACTTCTCGACGACCGCTCGCATGGGGCTGGTCGTTCGCGATCTGGCATAGAACGAGAGCCGCAGACGCGTCGAATCGGCGACGGGGCGCGGAACGTCCTGAGTGATCTGGACACGGTAATAGGGCTGAGAGGCCTTGAGCACCGTAAGCTTGAGGGCCGTGGTCTGTCCGCCGATGGGGCGGTCCAGCGAAACGGTCTCAACGGTCAGCGACGCTTCGTCGGGCGCGACCTTGTTCCAGGGCTCGTCGGGCAGAATGTTGGGTCCCGCGTGGGACCGAATGCCAAGCGCGGCGCACAGGCCGACAATCATCATGAATCTAGCCGGCATCGTCATGCCTCCGTGATATGAAGTCTCGTCGTTGCTCGGCGCTCTCTTCGAGTTCGGCAAGCGTCGCAGGCCAATCGGACCGCAGGAGCCTCGAAAGGGCGCGGTCGGCGAGCAGCTTGCCGCCCATCTGGCACCCGGCGCAGTAGTTCGACTCGTTCTCAGCATACACGATGCGCTGCACGGGCGCGCCGCAATCAGGGCAAGGCTTCCCGTACCGCCCATGCACGGCCATTTCGGGGCGAAACGCCGTGACGCGCTCGGGAAATCGGTCGCCGGTTTCGGCCATGAGCCGCTCGGTCCATGCGGTGAGAACCTCGATGACGGCAACATGAAGCCTGCACGATTCGTCGTCGCTCAGTGACTGCGTCAGCTTGAACGGCGACATGCGGGCCCGATGCAGGATTTCGTCCGAGTACGCGTTGCCGATGCCGCTGACGAGCCGCGGATCCGTCAGCGCCCGCTTGACAGTGCGGTTCTCTCGCTGTATGGCCTTTCTGAACTCGTTGAGCGTGCACTCCATGGGATCAATGCCGCCCGCGTCGAGGCGGGATGCGGCATCGGATCCCCGCAGCAGGTGGATGGTCGCGCGCTTGCGTGAGCTTTCCTCGGTCAGGATGAGGCAGCCCCGATCCAATGTCAACCACGCCAGGTCGGCGCGCCGGGCCCTGGCGGGTGCGCGCTCACGCCAGTGCAGCCGGCCGCTCACCATCAGATGGATGGCCGCCTCCAGCCCCGCTTCGAACTCCAGCACGATCCGCTTGCCCAGCCTGCGAACGCCGGTGAGGAGCTTCCCCTCGAACTCCTCGGGCCGAGGTTCTACCGTGCGCAGAACGGAAGGCCCATGCACCGCCATCCGGTCCAAGCGGCCGCCGACGGCACAGCGTTCGAGCGCCGCAACGTAGACGCAGATGTCCGGATACTCGGGCATGGGCCTCGCCGGAGGTTCGGCTGGACCGCCTTAGAGCCTGAGCTCGATCTCGGCCGATGAGCGTACGACGACAGGGCCGAGCAGCCCCGATTCGACCAGCGGGCTGTCCTTCCACCAGAAGCGCCACGTGGTGAAGGTGAACCGTTCGCCCTTTGGACGCGGCTTGCCCTCACGGAGCCAGTCGGGCCATCCGGCGATCGTGTTGCCTCGCCACTCGACCTCCGGCGGTTTCTGTTCGTCGCCGATGAGCCGGTTGGGCCAGAGGTTCGTCACTCGCACCTCCAGCCTGTTGGAGCCGGGCTGCACGATGCCGGTCACGTCAACGGCGAAGGGCGCCTTCCATAGGACGCCAAGGCTCTTGCCGTTCAGCGTGACCTCGGCGAAGTTCTTCACGGCTCCGAGGTCGAGGACCACCCTTCGACCGGCCTGAACAGCAGATTGGCCGACTTCGAAGCGCATCGAGTAGACCGCCGATCCGGAATAGAAACGGATGCCCTCGTCGGAATGCTCGGTCCACGACTGGAGCTTCGGAAACACCGCCTGTTCCGGCGCGCCCCACCCGGGGGTGAAGCGGACGTTCCACGGCCCTTCCAGCTTGATTTCATCGGGCTGTGTCGCCACCTCGAGGGTGCGGGTCCGGCCCGACGATGCCTTGATCGTGAACGATCCCGGACGCCACGGCGTCAGCGCTGCCTTGCCCGATCCGGCTACACGCAGGTCGTAGTCGGCAGTCACGGCCGTTCGGGCCGCCGTAGTGAGAGCGATGGATCCGCCCTCGTCAGCCGATGCCTTCATGGGCCTTCCGTTGACGGTCCACTCGATCCGCAGGCGCTTGACCACGAGCGGCACCGGGTCGCCGAACACCTCGTTGCTGGCGGCGATCTCGGTTTCGCCCTGCGCGGCCATGCTCCGAACACGCTCGGTGACGTCCGCTCCGCGACTGCCGTCCTGGGCCTCGTAGCGAGCCGACTGAATCTCGATCCTCTCTCGCGGAACGGCGGGAGCGCCGGGACCCACGCGCTCAACGGAGACTATATGTGCTCCACGGGCCGGCTTGCGGAACACCACGAACACGGACTCGGCAGGGTCGAAGCGCATGGAGACCACGGTTCGTCCGCCTTCCGCGCGCCAGACGGGCGCAGGCTCGATCACGCCGGTGTCTGCATGCCACAGCTCCGGCAGCATTCCGCTGACCCGGAACCGCATCTCGACTGCGGCATTCCGATACTGCTGATTCGAGACGAAGTAGACCTCGGCCTTGCCGACTCGCCGATGGATGTAGACCAGCTTCGCGCCGCCGACGGCGGTGTACTCGAAGTCGGGAGGAGTGCGGAGCAGAGCGAACACCTCCGGCATGGACATGCCCCAGATGACGCTTCCCTTGCCGAACCGGTTTTGCTTGACGCTCGCGCCATCGCACCGCCCCCAGACCTCTTCACCAATGGCTCGGACCTCTGAGTCGCACTGCGGATATCCGACCAGACTCGGAGACTGCAGGGGCTTGGGGCCGATCACCGTCGCTCCGGCCTGGACCAGGCTCCGAATCTTGCGGGCCACGGCGGGTGTCATGAAGCGGCTGTTCGGCAGCGCCAGCGCGGCATAGCTCATGCCGTCGGGAAGCACAATGCGCCCGCCCTTGACGCTCATGCGGTTCAGCAGGACGGTCGCATCGCAGCCATCGTAGTCATAGCCGTTGGGCAATGCCGGCTGCAGCCCGGGGCGTCCGGGCAGATCGTTGGGTCCCGCATCGCCCGTGAAGTAGCACACGTCGGCCACGAATAGCCCGGACTGCAGCAGGTGCTGGCACCGGGCGATGTAGCTGAACCATGCTCCTGCCTGGTCCCACCATGTAATGGTGCGCTCAAGGTGCGTCCCCCACGGTCCCATCGTCATGCCCGGGTACAGCCCTTCCCAGGGCTGATGGGCGTACCGATGGAAGATGTAGCGGTTGATGCCTTGAGTGAAGACCATGTCGCCGAGCGCCTTGATGCCGTATGGCTCCACGAGCCACCGGCCCCTGCTCTCGTCGGCAGTGAACGATTCGGCTCCGACGAACTTGCGGCCGTTCGTGTGCGCCGCCGAGGCTGCCAGCTTGAGTGTCTCCCCTGCTCCGGCGTTGGGCACCCAGAACTCGCCCATCGGCACGTCCGCAAGGCCTCCTGCCTGCAGGTTGTCGAACGTGCCGTTGCCGTAGGGCTCGACCGAGAACATCATCCCGTTCTTCCGGCAGAGTTCGCCGAAGTACTCGTAGTAGTTGGCCGCCCAGAGATCGGAGATCGTGCGGCGGAAGTCCCAGAGGAAGCGTTCGCTTGTCTCGATGTTCTCGATGACGCGGCCGGTCACCGCCGGAAGGTACGGCAGAGGATCGTAGCCGCGGAGGCGTCGGAAGTCCTCGCGGAAGCGCGGCGACCAGTTCTGGTAGCCGGTTTCGTAGCTGTCAATGAGCGCGTTGTTGAGCACCTTGCCCGCGAGGTCGCCCACCTTCGAGATCACCGCGCCCATGAAACCGGGCCAGAAGGCATCCATGGCCTCTCGGCTGAGCTTGTCCACTTCGAGGCCGCGGCCGCTTTCGGGCGCAGGGGCGTTCTGGGCGCCGGTACAGGTATGCCCCATGCGCAGGATCACCCATTGGCCCTCCGGAACATCCCAGGAGAGGGTGCCGGAAGCGTCCATCCTGTTGGTGAGGTCCACGATGGACTTTGCCGGAATGCCTGCAGGCGCGTCGCTCTTGATGTCGGGATCGCGCATGGGCGGACGATCGAATGCGGCCTTCGGCCCGATGCCCTCGATGCGGTAAGCAGCGGCTCTGGGGTCCTTCGGTACCGGGATGCCGAACACGGCGATGTCGCGGTAGTGGTTGCGCCTGGTCGCCGGCTGAGGGAGCTTTTCGGCGAACCTGCGCGGTCCGGTCACCTGTTGTTCGGACCACGTCAGCATCTGCATCGCGTACTCGGGCTTCACCCATGGACCGCCGCTGCTGGACCAGCCGGGGCAGTTGTGGACGCATATCTCGATGCCCAGACGACCCGCTTCGGCGATGGCGTGACGCATGTGTTCCAGCCACTCATCGCTCATCACGGGCACGGGACCGTCGGGGATGCCGCAATCCACGTTGAATATCTGCGCGCCGCCGATGCCCGCGCGCTTCATGGCCTCCAGATCGGCCGTGATGCCGGCCTTGCTTGAGTTTCCGTTGAGCCAGTGCCACCACGTGTGGGGCTTGGCCGAATCGGGCGGGGTCCGGAACCCCGCTTCGAGTTGGTCCGGCGCAGCCATGCTCCGGGTCCAGAGCGCCGCTCCGGCCAGCACAGCGGCCAGGACAAGACATCGCGATAGGGACGATTTCACGGCAGTCGGTCCTCCTTGCACGAAACACGGATGACATTCGCCACCGCAACCCGCGCATCCTGCATCCGTTGCTCAAGGTGGTGTGCCCACCCGTATTCCCCCGCCCCGAGCGCGCACCCGGGTTTCCCCTGCCTCAAGTGCGCACCCGTGTTCCCCGGCCCCGAGTGCGCACCCGGGTTTCCCCCGCCCAGGAGTGCGCACCCGGGTTTCCCCCGCCCCCTGGGTGGGCGGGGGCAAGGGGGAGGGGGGAATCGCCGTTGCCGTTGCGTCCGCAGGCGACCCGTTCCGGCGTTTGGGCCGTTACGGCCGCAGGCCGTGTAGCCGCGGGTTCTCCCCGCGCCCACGTTCCGCACGATGCCACACGTTCTGCGTCGCAAGAAGCGACGGCTACACGCTGCGCGTCCTATTCCCGAGGGGCCGTTGTCGTTACGGCCGCAGGCCGTGTAGCCGCGGGTTCTCCCCGCGCCCACGTTCCGCACGATGCCACACGTTCTGCGTCGCAAGAAGCGACGGC
>JBBIQU010000208.1:0-6549 GCA_037442185.1 Chthonomonadales bacterium
AGGGCGAAGGCTGAAGGTTGAAGGCTGAAGGCTGAAGGCTGAAGGTTGAAGGCTGAAGGGCGAAGGTTGAAGGGCGAAGGTTGAGGGAAGATGAGCGTGCCGATTACGCAGAGTGAGGAATACACCTCAAGGGTTCGATCTGCGCTTCGGGCCGTGGCGCCGATCCGTTCGGGCCGGCGTGTGTTCATCGGCGGCGGCGCGGCTGAGCCGGAGACACTCGTAGAAGCCCTGGTGTCCAGAGCCGGCAAGCTTGCCGACACGGAGATCGTCCATGTCCTGACGCTTGGTGTCGCGCTCTACGCCGAGGAGCACTTCGCCAACCACTTTCGCGCCAACTCGTTCTTTATCGGCCCGAACACCCGCTCCGCAGTGAACGAGTGTCGGGCCGATTACACTCCCATCTTCCTCTCTGAGCTGCCCGAGCTCTTCCGCCGGGGCCAGATACCGTTGGATTGGGCTCTGGTGCAGGTTTCGCCGCCGGACCAGCACGGCTACTGCAGTCTGGGAGTGTCCGTGGATGTGGTCCGAGCTGCCATCGATTCGGCTCCGTCAGTGATCGCTGAGGTCAACGCACGGATGCCGCGCACGCTCGGTGACAGCTTCGTCCACATCTCCCGCTTCGATGCGATCGTCGAGAGCGATCGGCCCCTGCGTCAGCTCCCGCGACCCGAGCAAGACGAAGTCATGCGCAGGATCGGCCGGCATGTGGCCGATCTCATCGAGGACGGCTCCACGATCCAGGTGGGGATCGGCGGCATCCCTGATGCGGTGCTGGACGCCCTGACCGATAAGCGGGATCTGGGCCTGCACACGGAGATGTTCAGCGACGGCGTGGTCCCGCTGGTTGAGGCCGGAGTGATCACCGGGCGCAAGAAGACTCTGCACACCGGCAAGATCGTTGCCACATTCTGCATGGGCACCGAGAGGCTCTATTCGTTCGTTGACAACAACCCCGCCATTGAGATGCGCCCCACCGAGTACGTCAACGATCCATTCGTGATCGGTCAGCACGAGCGCATGGTTGCGATCAACTCGGCGATCGAGATTGACCTCACCGGGCAGGGCTGCGCAGACTCCTTCGGCGAGTACTTCTACAGCGGGATCGGCGGTCAGATGGACTTCATGCGCGGCGCAGCGCGCAGTCGAGGCGGCAAGCCGATCATAGCCATGCCTTCAACAGCCGTGCTTGCCGACGGCACAGCAACGTCGCGCATCGTGCCGACACTCAAGCCGGGAGCCGGAGTCGTGACCTCTCGCGGCGACGTTCACTATGTTGTCACCGAGTACGGCACGGCTTACCTCCATGGGCGTACCATACGTGAGCGGGCCATGGCGCTCATAAGCATTGCCCATCCGGACTTCCGGAAGGAACTCCTGCATGCCGCGCGCGAGCGCCGGCTGGTGACTGCCGATCTGACCGAACTGGCGCTGACACCGCGCTATCCGGACGAGCTGGAGCACACCGTGGAGCTTCAGGACGGCATGGAGGTGTTTGTCAGGCCCATCAAGGTGACCGACGAGGGGCTGATAAGAGAGTTCCATTACCGCCTCTCGGAAGAGACCGTCTATCGCCGCTACAGAAGGCCCCTCAAGACATTGCCGCATCGTGACCGCGTCCGGCTTGTCAATGTTGACTATGACCAGGAAATGGCGATTGTGGTCGTGCGGCGTGACGGCGCGCGCGAGGAACTTCTGGGCGTCGGGCGCTACTTCGTGGACCAATCAACGCGCATCGCGGAAATGGCCTTCACGGTTCGAGATGACTGGCACGACCGAGGCATCGGCTCGCTCTTGATGTCGCAGCTGATCTCGATCGGTCAGTCCCGCAGCCTCGCCGGTTTCGAGGCCTACACACAAGCCGATAACCACAGGATGATCACGATCCTAATGCGTAGCGGCTTCGTTGCGATCGGGGAAGAGGACGAAGACAACACGACGCATTGGCGGCTCATGTTTCGGCCCGAGACGCACCAGGGTCCTTGACGCGCGGGATCAAAGGTGCTAGATTAACCCGGCAAGACTTCGCTAGAGGGGGTGCAGAGTGGGCGCAAGAGTCCTGTGCGGCGGTTTCGTCGCGTGTGTTGTGGCCATGGGGCTGATGGGTCGGCCGGAGCCATGCGAGGCTCAGGCGACCGGGGATGCCCAGGTCGCGCAGCCGGCAGTGGTGATCAACTACCGCGAGAGGCCGCGCTATCCGTTCGATCCTCAGCGATTGAAGCTGCGGCCCACTCTTGACGGCGACATTCGGGAGAACGAGTGGACGCCTCTCTACACGGTTGGCGATCAGCCTGTTAACGGGACCGTCTACCTGAACTGGGATGACGAGAACCTCTATCTTGCGGCTCGGATGGACCGGCCCGGCTGGTTTGTCGTCAACGTGGATGCCAACGGCGACGGTTGGCTTCGAGGCCAGGACAACCTTGAGGCGCTCATTGCGCCCGTGGGAGCCTCCGGGGTGTCGCCGGTCACCGTGCGGCTGCTCGACGCCGGCGCGAATCGTGATGCGCCCGTCTGGAACGACGTGATCGTGGATCCGACTTCGATTGCGATCGCGGCCCGTCAGGTTGGGGCAGGTCAGGTGATCGAGGCTGCCATTCCCCGGGGCACCGCGGGATTGACCCTGCGGGCTGGATCGCAGATCGGCTTCCGGGCGGACTTCCTGCCGGCCGCGACGGCTCCGGCTGCCACGGCGCCCTACGAACCGCATCTGCTGCTCGATGTCACTCTGGCTGAGGCGAAGGTGGTGGCCGCACCGGGGTTGGTTCCGCGACTCACCCTTGAGGATTCGACGCTCGTGCCCGGTCAGACGCTTCAGGCAGCCCTTGATCTTTCGAACCAGCTTGAGAAGCCGCGCGGAGTTCGGTCGGTGACCTGGTCGGGCGTGGGTCCATCCGAATCGTACGTCAAGCTCCTGCGGGAGGTCAACGTGCCGGAAGTGAAGGGCCTCAAGACTCTGCGGCTCAAGTATTCATCCCCGTTGCCGGAGACTGCGGTGCCCGGTTTCTACCAGTTCGCCGTGTCCGCCACGCTTGACGATGGCTCGGTAGTCTCAAGCACGGCCAGTTTCTCTGTCGAAGAGGCGTTCTCCATCATCCTCGAGGCTGACCCGCCCGAAGTCGCGCTGATCGGGCCAACGCAGGTGAAGTTCCAGGTCACGCTCGTATCGCCCGCTCCTGGCTTCAAACGCGCGCGGGTTGAGCTGAAAGCGCCTGCGAGCTGGGAGGTCAAGGGGAAGCCGGTTCGTTCGGTGAACGTCCATCGGGAGAACGGCGTCGCCAAGGCGCACTACGTCGCAACGATCCCATCGGCGACGCAGTCCGGTGAGTACCGGGTTGAGGCGACGGTAACCTGGCGCGGCAAGACATGGACGACACACCGCGTGATCAAGGTCGTCAGGGCAGACCGTTAGGGCCTATCGGCGGCGGCGGCAAGGACATGTCGTGATGCGGCTCGTCCGGCTCGTCGCCGGATTGTCGAAGCGCCTGGCGCTCGTCTGCCTGCTGGCCGGCGGCGTGGTATGGTGTGCGACGGCCTCCCCGTTCGGGTTGTTGCCGTCCGACTCCCCGGTTGCCGATGAATCCGACTCCAAGGCGGTTCGCTTGGGCGGGATCGGGACCGGCTGGATCGAATGGTTGGGCGAGGACGGCTTCGGACGCATTGCCGTCACCCACAACCGCACCCACCCTGTTCCGCCGCAGCCGGGCACATTTGCCGCCGTTTGGACGGAAGCCGACGGGAGATCACTGGCGCGTGTCCTGATGCGCCGCCCGGCGTACGATCTGCCGCATGCGGCGCAGCTCGAGGCCACGGGCGCATCTCCGTTCGCGAGCCTTCGATGCGCCGATCCTGGACTGCCCGTATCGGTGAGCATGCGAGCATTCTCGCCGCTGGTCCCGCACGACATCTGGACCTCGGCCACGCCTGCGGTCCTGATGATGTTCACCGTTCGGAATGTGTCGCGCGCGCCGGTTGGGGTCGCCGTTGCGTTGAGCTGGCAGGCTACCCTTGGCATGGGCGGCGCGCCTGGATTGGCATCGTTCAGTGATCGGACCACCGTGCGCGCAACGCGCTTGGCCGCTTTGCAGGGAATGGCGGGAGTGCGATTCGATGGGCCTGACCTGGCCGACAAGCCCGTCAGTGATCTCCGGGTGCACAATGCAAGGGGCTCGCAGGCCATGCTGGCCGTATATCCGACCCCGGACGCGGAAGTGACCACGGCATCGTGGAACGCGGCGGGGCGATCGCCCGAATGGTGGCCCGGCTTCGCCGGCTCCGGCCGCGTGGAGGGCGAGACGGGCGTCGGAGCCGAAGGGCGCCTTCATCCGGCAGGCGTTGTGGCGGTGAAGCTGAATCTGCGGGCTGGTGAGGTGCGAGAGATCAGCTTCGCCGTGGCATGGCACCACCCTCGCTGTTACATACAGGTGCCGGCGATGCCGGCGCCGGGTCAGGGCAAGGCGGAGAACGTAGCCAGGTCCGACTCCGGCGACGCGTTGACGGCAACTGCCCCCTTCCTCGATGTGCCGCCGCCGTACACCGCGCGCTATGCCGACGCCGTTGCGGTCGCTCGCGTCGCTCTCGAGGACCGAGCCGCGCTCGCTGTCCTGAGCGCCGAATGGCAGAGCCTGCTCGAGCTGAGTGTTGCGGGTCGAGCCGAGGTCGGACCCCTTGCGCGCGAGCTCAACGAAGCCGTGGCGACGGCAGCTTGGAGGGCCGCTGGTTACGAGGAGAAAGGGCAGGCATGGCCCGTGCTGCTGGCCGACGACACGGAAGCTCCGACGGAAGCCGACAAACGAATCCTGCTGCAGCCTGCCTTGCTTGCCCTCTTCCCCGCCCTTGACGCCGCTGACATAGAGCGGCGATTGGTCGCTGCGGGCAACGGAGACGACTGCGCGGCTGTCGGCCACTGTGCGCGCCTGATCTTGGAACACTCCCGCGCGGTGTCCGGACGGGGATGGCTCGCCAGGGTCTGGCCGCAGTTGCGTGACGCGGGGATGCCGATACTGCGCAAATGTGAGGATGGGGCAACACGACGAGCGGCGCTGGAGACCATGCTGGACCTTGCGGCCATGGCCAACGACACGGATACCGCCCGAGAGTGCGCAACGCTGCGCGGCGAGAGCGCAGCGCAGCAGGAACCACCGCAGGAGGGAGACCTGCGCTCTGAGAGCGTATGGGCACGGTGGCAACGCATCCTGGGATGTGCGTATGACGCTGAGCAGGCGGAGCTGCGGCTCGCGCCGGCTGTGGCGAGCACTGCCGTTCGCCTCGCGGGACCTGCGTTCATGCCCAACCGGTGGGCGTGGTGCGATTGGCGACAACTGCCTGTTCGGACGACTGTGGAGTTCACCGTCATTCGCGTGATGCACGCACTTGCGGCGTGGGGCAGGCGCGACCCCAGCGCCATAGCATCTGGACCGCCCCTCGAAGTCAGACGCATCGTGATGAGGCCTCCACGAGGGATCGCCGACGGGGAAGTCCGTACCACGGTCGGCACGGCCCCGGTCGCCAACAGTGCGCATTTCATGTCGGACGGAAGCGTTGAAATCCTCTTCGACGCGGCGATCCGATTGGAGCCGGGGGATCGGCTCAGGGTTGAGGTGGTTGCGGGAGGATAGCCTATGGGACCTATGGGAAGGGGGCTAGACGGCGAGCAGGCGGGCGATGTCGTTGTATGTGACGGCAATGATCAGCAACGCCAGAATGCCGAGCCCGAACGCATGGGCGCCGTAGACCTCGCGTGGGGAGAGCTTCCTGCGCCGGAGGCCCTCGACGCCTATCAGGAGCAAGTGACCGCCGTCGAGGACCGGCACCGGAAGCAGATTCAGCACACATAGGCTCAGGCTGAACTGCGCGGCGACAGACATCATCGGCCCCAGACCCAGACGCTGGACCTGCGTCGCCAGATGCCCCATGGCGATCGGGCCGCCGACGCTCTCTTTGGCCTGGCGATGGTCGCTCAATATGGTCACGAGCTGAACGATGAAGTCCCACGTTCGGATTGCGCCGAAGGTTACGGATTGCGTCAGCCCGACCCTGCGCAGCTCGACATTGGCGGCGATACCGATCGCGCCCCACGTGACCTTCTTGCCGTCCTCCTGGACGAACTCCTTCGGCTTGGGCGTGACGGTCGCCTCGAACGTTCGGTCACCGCGCTTGATGGTCAAGACGGTGCGTTTGTTCGCGCGGCCATGGATGGCATCCACCATCTCTTTGCCGCTCTTGACGGCGACGCCGTCAATGGCGACGATGTAGTCGCCGGTCCGCATGCCAATCCGATCCGCCTCGCCGCCCTTGATGACCTCGATGACCTGGTTTGTCGTTCTGCTGTCACGCGTCGGAAGCCCAACGGTCACTCCCATAAGACAGAAGACGAAGAAACCGAACAGCAGACTGGCGAGCGGCCCGGCGAAGATCACGAACGCGCGCTGATGCAGAGGCTTGTTGCTGAATAGACCGGAGTCGCCGGCTCGTTCGTGGGCGTTCAGAGCCAGTTCGATGAAGCGTCGTTCGTCCTCGGTGATTTCCGCGCCGTGCCTCAACTTGGAAAGA
>JBBIQU010000209.1:0-6139 GCA_037442185.1 Chthonomonadales bacterium
ATGCTCCCGGCGGCGTCGCCATGATGATCTTCTGCGCGACCGACAATCGCAACCGAACGGTGGCGGATGTGCGGAGCATCCTGAACAAGAACAACGGGCGTCTGGCGGAAAGCGGCGCGGTCAGTTACCTGTTCGGGCCGCCCGTGGGGCTGATCTCCATCGCCAAGGACGGGGTCGAGGAAGACACGGTGCTGACGGCCGCGCTCGAGGCAGGCGCCGACGATGTGAAAACCACCGACGAGGGCTACGATGTCTACACTTCCCCCGGTGATCTGGCCTCTGTTGCCGATGCCCTGCGGGAGGCCGGGCTCAAAGTCGTGTCTTCCGACGTGACCAGGATTCCCAACACGACCGTTCGGGTCGAGGGCAAGGAAGCGCAGCAGGTGCTGCGGATGATGGAACTGCTCGAAGAGCACGACGACATTCAGCAGGTCTACGCCAACTTCGACATGCCCGACGAGGCGTTCGAAGCCGACCGCTGACCCTGCGCGGCATAACTCCATGCGCGAAACCAGGCAGGGCCTGACGTATGTGCCCTTTGCCGGTGATGAACCCGTCTCGTCCGCTCCCGCCGTCACGCTTGGCCTGGTTTTCGCCTCGGTCGGGTGGTTTGCCGTCGTCGCCGTCGTCACCTGGATGCGAGGACCAGATCTCCCCGTCCGGTGGTTTGCGGCGCTCGGCCTGACACCGGATTCGATTCGCTGGCATTCGCCCTTCACCTACTGGATACTCCACGAACATCTCCTGCATCTGTCGGCCAACATGCTGTTCCTGTTCGTCTTTGGGGGTCCAGTCGAGGCGGCCATGGGCCGCGCGCGGTTCGCTGCGCTGTTCCTGGCCTCTGCCGCCATCACGGGTGTCGTCGAGGCGGCAGCGAGCGTCGGAATGGCTCGGATGAGCGGGAATGCCGGCGATATACCCATGGTAATCGGGTCGTCGGGCGCGGCAGCGTGCGTGCTCGGGGTGTTTGCCGCGCGGTTCTATCGAGCCCGCTTGCGCCTCTCGGGAACGCCCATCAGCGTTCCGGCAGCGGCCGTCGTTGGAGTGATGGCGCTTGGCGAGATGGGATCCATCGCGCGCCATGCCCTCTCCGCAACCGGTCCGGCATACCCTTCGGCAGCCCACTGGACGCACATTGCAGGCTTCGCTCTGGGGATCGGATGGGCGCACCTGACAGGCATGGTTCGCGCCGCAGAGGCATCATACCGACGCAGCGATGCGCGACGAAAGATCGAGGAAGGATCGAGGTTCGCCGCAGTGAGGCGATGGGAGGCCGCCCTTGCATCCGATCCTTCGGACCGAGAGGCCGCCCTCAGATTGATCGAGGCGCTCCACGAATGCGGCGAGCCGGACCGAGCGGGCGATCAGGCAGCCGACTTGATCGCATCCGACCTTGGATCGGATCGCCCGACCAATGCGGTCGCGGTCTACGACAGACTGCGCGACCTGCAACCTGAAGCGAGGCTGAAGCCGGATGCGGCCATGGCCTTGGCATCGGCCCTTGTCGAAGGCGGTCGCGTTGACGATGCGGTCGCCATCTATGACCGCATCGCGGCAAACGATTCCGACGAACGCAATCGCCGTACGGCGCAGTTACGCGCAGCGACGGCGCGCCTCCGCCGGGGATCGTGCGCAGAAGATGCGATAGCGCGCCTGCGAGCGTTCCTTCAGACCGAAGAAGACGACGATTGGCGCGCGTATGCGGAGAAGCTCCTGCGGGAAGCGGAAACTTCGGAGGCCGGCCGCCGTCCCTGAGGGGCGTTCACAGGAGCCCTGCCGCAACCATCGAGATGATGGCCGCTCCAACGATCACCCGGTACCAGACGAAAACGTAGGTGGGATGGCGGCGCAGGAACTTCATCAGGAAGTCAATGGTCGCCCAGCCGACGACGAACGCCATGACGGTCGCCAGGATGATCGGCCGCGTCATATCGGCGGCGGCAATGGCCTCTCGATGTCGGACCAGCTCGTAGATCCCAGCCCCCGTAATGGCCGGCAGGCTCAACAGAAACGAGAACCTGGCGGCGGTTGCCCGCTCGAGTCCGCAGGCCAGAGCGGCCGTGATCGTCGTGCCGCTACGCGATGCCCCCGGCATGAGCGAGAATGCCTGACCGATGCCGATGGCCAGGCCATCCCAGATGCCTATGGTGTTGAGTTTGCGCATCTGAGCCGCCTTTCGTTCGACAACGGCCAGGATGACGCCGAAGCTGATCATGCTTCCTGCGATCACATGCAGGGACCGAAACGGGCCCTCGATGGCGTCCTTCAGGGCCAGACCGCAGACCACGACGGGCACCGTGCCGACGACGACGGGCCACAGCAGTCGCCGATCCGCTCGATTTGGATCGGACTTCGCGAGGTCGCCCGTGGCCGGCGCGCGCATGATCACATCGAGGATATCTCTGCGAAAGTACACCAACGCCGCAAGGACCGATCCGAGCTGGCTGACGGCAGTGAATGCCGCGCCCATTCCCCGATCGTCAGAGAGACCGAAAAGATGCAGAGCCACGGCCAGATGGGCCGTGCTGCTGATGGGTAGCCACTCGGAAAAGCCTTGCAGGAAGCCGAGGATGATCGCGTGCAGGTCCGACATGCTCAGGCCGTCCCTTTGGCGGGCATCTGCTCATCGCGGACATACCCGATGAAGTCGCCGTCCTTGAGCTTCGAGTCGCCGACGGCGCTTGGAGCCTTGCCGGGGTCCGATTCCTGCATCTTGCCGACCCGCTTGAGCGGCACAGGCTGGATTGGGATGGGATCCGGGCGTCCAACTGCGGCAACGCGCCGTGCAATGTGAGCGTCCATTCTGGCCTCGAGCTCCGCCGCAACGTCCGGATGCTCCTCCGCGAGGTTCCGCTGCTCTTCGGGGTCATCGGTCAGGCGATACAGCTCCAGCGACGGGAAACCGTGGGGGTCCGGCTCAAGCGCGCGTATCAGCTTCCACGTCGCGGTGCGGATCCCCCGCTTCTTCATCCAGGTGTTCTCGGTTAGGTGGATCTCGTCGCAGGTTCCCCGGTCATTGCCGCAGCCGGCCGTCTCGATGAGAGGAACCATGCTTGCGCCGTCGCACTCCGGCGGCTCGATGCCCGCGAGATCGAGGATCGTCGGCAGTACGTCGAGTGACCGGACCAGGCCCCCTATCCGCACTCCGTCGGGGATCGTTCCCGGAAGCCGGATGATGAGCGGGATGCGCACGTTCGTATCATACAGCCCGTGGTGGTCGAACCAGCAGCCGTGTTCGTCGAGTTCCTCGCCGTGGTCGGCAGTCAGCACCACGAGCGTGTCGCGGACAAGGTCGAGTTCCTCCAATCGTGTCAGGACCCGCGCCAGGCAGCAGTCCATGTAGGCGATCTCGGCATCGTACTGCGCCTTGGGAAACTCGATGTCGGTGACGCCGGGCATCCACTCGTGAAAGTACCATTTGAATGGCTCGAAAGCCCACAGGTCGGCCATGGAGTCGTTGGCCGGGTCCTTTTCGTCGCCCTGGTAGTACATCCGGTCGAACGGCGCAGGCGGGAGATACGGCGTGTGCGGGTCCCAGAAGTGGAGGAAAAGGAAGAACGGCTTGGTCTGCGAAGCGGCTCGCTCGATGATCCTGATGGAGGCCTCCGCGACGGCCTCGCCTTTGCGCCAATCGCGCTTCGCCGAAGTGTCCCAGGAGTAGCTCTCGACGTGTTCGATGCCGCGAGTGAACCACTTGCCGAGGTTGTCGGCGGCGCCCGTGTAATAGCCGCGCGCCTGCAGGATCTCCGCGATGAGCGGGATGTCACGGGGCGGCTCGAATGCACCGGACTGGCCGGTCACTCCGTGCGCATACACATCACGGCCTGTGAACAGGGTGGTGTGCCCGGGGTACGTCGGGATATGGGGACTGAAGCAGCGCGTGAAGAGCGCCCCCTGAGAAGCCACTCGGTCTATGTTCGGGCTCGTCGGCCTGAAGTGCCCATAGCATCCCAGACGGTCAGGGCGAAGCGTATCGAGGGAAACGAGGATAACGTTCACATGCGTGCTCCGAGAGTCGCGCGCTTGGCGCGCCGACAGACCTGCCCGGAACGCGCATTGCCGCTCGGGCAGTGCGTAGGGTACCCCACGCCCCCGAACCGAGGCAATCCGCCCAACCGCGGATACCGCACCATCGTAACGCAGGCGTCTCGCCTGCATCAGGGTATCCTCTCGACGAGCGCCGCATCCATCTTCCGATCGGAGACAGACCATGCCATCCACATCACGCGAGCTTGTTCTGCAGACGCTGGAGTTTCGCAATCCCGCGCGCGCTCCGCGCCAGATATGGCTGCTGCCCTGGGCGCTCGACAATCATCCCGATGAGGTAGCTGCCATACGCCGCGACTTCCCCGACGACATCACCGGCGTCAGCGGCCATTGGGCCGAACTCCCTCCGACCCGCGGCAATCCGTACACACCCGGCGAATACGTTGACGAATGGGGCAGCGTCTTCACGAACATCCATCCGGGCGTCATCGGCGAGGTGAAGCATCCTCTGATCGAGGATTGGGACACCGATGTGGAGCGCGTCCATTCCCCGCGCGAATGGCTCTCCATTGATCGAGACGCCGTGAACCGCGACTGCGCTGCGACCGACCGCTTCGTCATGGGCGGCGTGTGTCCGCGGCCGTTCGAACAGGTTCAGTTCCTGCGCGGAACCGAAAACGTCTACTCCGATCTCGCCTCGGGCGAGCCGCGCCTGCTCGCGTTCCTGCGCCGAATGCACGAGCTCTACGTCGAGCTGCTCGAACGCTGGGCCAGGACCGACGTTGATGCGCTCAACTTCATGGACGACTGGGGCGCCCAGCGCGGCCTGCTGATCAGGCCTCAGGTATGGCGCGAAGTCTTCAAGCCCATGTACCGCGACTACGTCCAGATCGCGCACGCCGCCGGCAAGAAAGCCTTCATGCACTCCGACGGCCACATCCTCGCCATCTATCCCGACCTAGTGGAGATCGGCCTCGATGCCGTCAACTCGCAGCTCTTCTGCATGGGCATCGAGAACCTGGAGCCCTATGCGGGTCGGATCACGTTCTGGGGCGAGATTGACCGACAGGACCTTCTGCCCAACGGCTCGCTCGACGACATTGACAGCGCCGTGCAGGAAGTGCATAGCCGCCTCTGGCGCAACGGAGGGTGCATTGCACAATGCGAGTTCGGCGCAGGCGCCCGCCCCGAGAACGTCCGCCGCGTCTACGAGACGTGGGACAGGGTAAGCGGACATAACGACCGGTCCGCAGCCGGTGTCTCCATGATCGCGCAGGAAAGCTCGGAAACTATAGCGAACATACACGCATGCCCTATGCCGTAGTTGCTCATGCCAGCGTAGACGGCTCGCCGGTGACGGGAGCAGCGCCGCATCTGGCGCACGCGGCCTTTCTCGACTTGGTGCGGCGGCTGGACCCGGCGCTGAGCAACCGCCTGCATGCAGAAGCCGCGCGCAAGCCGTTCACCGTCAGGCTGCTATCCCTGAAGGGTCGGGCGGATGCGAACGAGACCAACGCATTGCGCTTGACCTTGCTCGATGACGCGCTGTTCGCCCCGATCGTCGGCGGCATCCTACAGGCCCAAGACGTCGCCTTACGCATCGGTGACTCGCACATCCGCATCACCCGCATCGCGACACATCCCGACGCCCACCACCTCGCCGGATTTGCCACCTACGAACAGATCTCTCGCGAGGCCGGTCCTTGTTCGCGCATTGCGATGCGCTTCGTCAGCCCGACCGTTTTCCGTTCGCAAGGACGAGACGTTCTATGGCCTGATCCTCGTCTGGTGTGGCAGTCATGGGTCCGGGCATGGAACACCCATTGTGATCCAGAGCTGAGCGTGGACGAGGAGTACCTCCTCGCCGAAGCGATCCCTTCTGTGTTGGTGACATCGCAGCAGGTCACGTCACGGCGGTTCAGAGTTGCCGAAGGCGTGCTTTCCGGCTTCATCGGCGCCGTCCAGTTCGATCTGAAGCGCCTGAAGCCCGACGACCGTCGCCTCCTTAGCCGGCTCGCCGAATATGCGTTCTACTGTGGAACCGGCAGGAAGACCACAATGGGCCTGGGACAGACCCGCGCACTCAATCTCCGTTGACCCTCGATCCTCCATCACCGTGGGTTTCGCTCTGCCTCGGTGTCGTTTGCGTGTT
>JBBIQU010000210.1:0-6080 GCA_037442185.1 Chthonomonadales bacterium
TCGCCCTTCGCCCTTCAGCCCTCAGCCTTCGCCTATCTCCTCGCGCGCTATTTGCGTCCAGCGGTCGAACCGCTCGGGGTGATGTTCGCAGGTGTGCGTGTCTTTCAGGATCATCTCCATCACGCAGCCGCGGGTGGCATTGAGCGCATGGCGAACGTATCCCCGCAGTTTCTCTTCATCCAAGCCGCCAACGAGAAAGCTGGGATCGGGCTTCCACGAGAAGATGGCCGCGCTGCCGATCCGCTCGGCCGACCGCTCCACGTTGGCCATGGGGGCAACCGAGATGCGCCGAATGTGGGGGATGGTCAGGACATCAGCAAGCTTGTTGGTAAGGTCCTCGCAGCATCCGTAGCCGGTCAGTCCGAACGGCTCAAGCAGCCGTTTCTCGTACTGCATGCTGAACTCGTAGTGCATCCGCGGACTCACCTGCGCCAGTTCCTGAGCCTCGGCGCTCGCCCACATGTCGCACGGCCGAACGCGGTCCGGGTCGAAGCCCGGCGCCGGCAGCTCGTCGGTCCATCCGTTGCCGCCGGTCGAGCAGTACGTATTGTCGTTGTTGAGGCTGAGCAGGTTCAGGGCGCAGTACTGCTCAATGAGACTCCTGTGCGCCGCCTCGAGGAATGTCATGGCATCGTGGAGCCAGCCCGGGTTCTCGCACATGTCGGTCATCGTCTGCTCGAGGCCGCGCAGCCCGGTCCAGATGTTCATGAGGTGGAAGCTGATGTGGGCAACCCCCTTTACCTCCACGTCAAGGATGTCGCCGAACAGGTGAGAGGCCTCTTCGAGCGCCCGGGATGTCGCCGCCTCGTCCACACTGATCTCGGGGATGCGCAGCTTCTTCATATCGGCCGGCTCGCGGATCACCGGATCGAACGCCCATGCGCCTCGCGCTTCCGGGCTATCGTGGTGTTTCGGCTCAAGCCCGAAGCCGGTGCTCCTGATGGCCTTGTGGACCACCCACTCTGCGTCCACCACGTTATCGGAGGCGAAATGCTCATGCGTGTAGATGCGGTGCCGCAGGTCCCACTCCATGCGGCGAGCGTGCGGGTCCTCACATCGCAGCGCGCTGTCGGGCAGTAGCTCGCCCCACGAGCCTTCGGGGAACATGAGCATCATCGGCCTGCCCGGACGCAGGCTGTTGTGGCGCTTCCACTCGGACCTGAGCCGATCCATTGCAGCCGAGCGTCCGATCTCGGCCACACGATGGGCAAGGTCGCGAAGGATGGTGCGGTCAGTGCGTGGGATCATTCATGCGCTCCCAGCGATGTGGGATTCGTCCGTCACCCTCACATTCGCCGACCCCGCTACAACTTCCTTCAGCCAGGCCCGCACTACCGCCTGCGCTTGAGCCGGTCCACAAGCACTGCCCCGAGGATCACCAGGCCCAGCACCACCTTCTGGGTGTATGGTTCGACGTCCATGAGGTTCATGCCGTTGCGGATGACGGCAATGATGAACGCGCCCACAAGCGTGCCGAAAACGCGCCCTTCGCCGCCGGCCAGGCTCGTGCCCCCGACAACGACGGCCGCGATGACATAGAGCTCGTACATGAGGCCGTAGGTCGGCGAGCCCGCCTTGAGCTGGGAGGCGGTGATGACGCCTCCAATGCCGGCCATCAGCCCCGAAACCGTGTAGACGAACAGCAGCGTGCGGGCGTTGCTGACGCCGGAAAGCCTGGCGGCCTCCGGATTGCCCCCCACGGCGTAGATGCGCCTGCCTATCGCCGCGCGGCTCATCATGACGTGGGCAACCGCATAGACGGCAAGCATGAGCGCCACAGGGTTGGGCACTCCCGGAATCCACTCGCCTCTGCCGAGGCCGGCAAAGGATTCGGGCACCGCGTAGATCGTCTGTCCGCGCGCGACGATGAACGCCAGGCCTCCCGCGACCTGCATCATCGCCAGCGTGGCGATGAAGGGAGGGATACGGAAGCGGGTGATGACGGCACCCGAGAAGAGACCGATGACTCCGCAGAGCGCAGAGGCCAGCAGGCAGGCCAAAGCCATGGCCCCCGCCGGGGCGCTCGCGCCACCCATGCCGCGGATGAGCCAGGCCACGGCGACCGCCGACAGGGCGACCAGGCTCCCGACGGACAGGTCAATGCCGCCGGTGATGATCACCATCGTCATGCCCACGGCGATGATGGCGATCACTGCGATCTGATCGGCGACGTTGCGCAGGTTGGTCGAACTCAGGAACGTGGAACGGCCCTGACTGGGCGGCGTCACCACTTTCAGGCCGCCCATGCCCGGCGACGATGCGCGGATCGCGTCCCAGAGCGCCCACGCGCCGGTCTCGGATGTCGCGACCACAGCGTCGGGAACACGGTTGTCGGCGACCATGCGCTCGAAGGCCTGCCGCGCCTCCGAAGGCGCTCCGAGCACCACGGCGACCTCGGCACGCTGGGCGAGGGCGTTTCGAGCCGCATCGGCAAACGCCCTGCCGTCTTCATCGTTGCCTGCGACGATGACGATACGCTCTCCCGGCGCACTGCCGGCCAGGGCACGTTCGGCTGCGGCAATCCCTGCGTCGCGTCCGACCGGAGCCGCGTCCGTCCACGTCGCCCATGTGAAGAAAGCGCACAGCGCCGCCAGCACAGCGGGCATACCCATTGCCGAAGCGCTCCAGCGCACCGGCCCCATTCAGACCCCTCCAGAACGATGTCTCAGGGCCGTCAGGCACTTCCTCGGCCCGACGGCATAGTACCCTCAGGCGCCCCGCCTGCATCGGCCCGTCGAGAAACCGACCCGGCGATCAAGACCGGATCCGTCGGGAAGGACCCAGCGATCAGAACCCGACGATCACAACCAGACGATCACAACCCGACGATGAATCGTCGGGCTGGGACACAAATCCCGCACGCGGGATGAGAGCAACCCACGCGCGTGTACGGGGCGTAGCGCAGGCGTCCCGCCTGCACCGTCCGGTCGAGAAACCGACCAGACCATCAGAACCAGGCCCGGCGATCAGGACCCGACGATCACAACCAGACGATCAGGACCCGACGATAAGAACCCGACGATGAATCGTCGGGCTGTGAACACAAATCCCGCTCGCGCGGGATGAGAGGAACGCGGCAGGTCGGGCGCTCGGAAAGAAGGCCGGCACAGCAGCGCCGGCATGTCGCTACGGCGACGGCTGTTCCAGATAGTGGCTGATCCAGCGGAACTCGCCGTCTTCGAACTCCTGCGTGATCTCAATGGCCTCGGGCAGGATCGCGGCAAGCTCCTCGGTCGTAAGCGGCGGCGGATTGGAGGCGGCAATGCGGACGGTCTCTTCGATCTGCGCGATGCTGTCGGCGCCGACGATGAGCGTGTCCACGGGTTGATGGAGGCTATAGCGGAGGTAGGGTTCTATGGACCGCGCGTGCTTGACGCGCCCAGCGCCGTAGACCTTCATGCCGAGGATGGCCATGCCGCGCTCGCGGGCAGTGGCAATCACCGTGTCGTGGAACGTGTAGTTGTAGGCGACGTTGAAGGCGCCGATGGGACAGATGACTGCGTCGAACGGGTACTCGGTGATGATGCGCTGCAGCACGTGTTTGACCCAGTGGCCGGAGACCCCGATGTGGCGAATGTGCCCCTCGTCGCGAAGCTTCTCCATGGCATCAAGGACGCTCGGGCGCGCCATGATCTGCCGGTACTCCTCCTCGTTGTCGAGTGAGTGCACGATCATCAGGTCCACGTGGTCCGTCTGGAGGCGCTCGAGCGACAACTCCATCTCGCGCATGGCATCGTCGTAGCTCCTCTGCCACGTCTTGGTGCTCAGAAAGACACGGTCACGCAGCCCCTCCATAGCCATTCCAAGACGCGTCTCGCTCTTACCTCCGCCGTAACCGTGCGCCGTGTCCACGGTATTGATGCCGAGCTCGATTGCGCGCCTGATGATGGCAACGGCCTCGTCTTCGGGGACCTGCGTGTCCCATTTGACCCCTCCGAGCGTGATGACCGTGGAGTTCCATCCGGTCCGGCCGAGCGGGCGTGTCGGTAGAGCAGTGGCGTCAGGCATGCATGTGATCCTTATGAGACAATCTTGGGCCGAACTCCGGCCCAAGCTATGATACGTCACTCGCGCCGTTGGATGCGTCAACGGCAACGTCCTCTGCTGCCCCAAGATCGGCCTTGCCGCGCCAGCCCGCGTCGCCCGAACACAGTCGCCAGGTAACCAGAATCACCTCGACAGCCCCCTTGACGGACATCGTAAGGGGCTGTATAATGCGTTTAAGCGATTAACCTGAACCGCTTATCCTGAGACCATCATGGCAGCGACCATCCGTGAAGTGGCACAACGGGCCGGCGTGTCAACCGCCACCGTCTCGTATGTGCTGAACGACCGCAAGGGCGCGGTTAAGATCAGCGACGACACACGGGCGCGAATCTGGCGCGCAGTGAAGGAACTCGGCTACCACCCGAACGCGCTGGCTCGCGCTCTGGCGGGCAAGCGCACCCATACGGTGGCCCTGGTGATGCAGTTCGCCTCCATTTTCACCAGCTGGTCCGGATTCACCAGCGAACTGATGCACGGCGTTGTCCGCGCCGCCTTCGCCCACGATCTCGACCTCATGCTTCATACGCGCGACCATGCGAACACCCACGCCGAGGCGCTGGCGCTCGGAGACGGTCGCGTTGACGGGGCATTGCTCCTGCGCGATTGGGACGATCCTTTGATTGACCTGCTGGTTGAACAGGGAACGCCCACAGCCCTCGTTTTCAGTCGCAGCCGCAATCCCGATGTGCCCTTTTCATGCTGCGACGATGAGCTCGGCGGGCGCATGGCCACGGAACACCTCATTCGGCTCGGGCATCGCAGAATCATGCACCTCGCCGGTTCGGATCGGTCGAGCGCGGCGCTCGATCGTCGTCGAGGTTACGAGGAGACTTTGAAGGCGAACGGCATCGAACCTCGTCCGGAATGGACAGTGATTGTGCCGCACTCGGGCGCCCCATTCGACGCGGTGATGGAGGTTCTGGGCGGCGTCGAGCGTCCCACGGCGGTCTTCGCGTGGTCCGACGATGTGGCCCTTCGGCTGATGGCGGAGGCCCGGAACGCCGGAATCCGCGTTCCCGAGGACATGTCGGTTGTCGGGTTCGATTCGACCGAGGTGTGCAATCACACACACCCTTCCCTGACAAGCGTGAGTCAGGATATCCCCCGCATCGCGACCGAAGGGGTCCGCATGCTGGCCGAACGCATCGAAGGCCGAAGTGACGGTCCGCGGCACGTGACGGTCGAGCCGGAACTGCACATCCGGGAATCAAGCGGTCCGTGCCCTCAGCGGTGAAGGGATTGGAGGCGAGACAATGGTGAGAGAGATAGACCCGCGCATAGCGGCAGCTGTCATCGCCGTGATCGTGATCGTGATCGGGGTCGCGGCGTGGCGGATGTGGGCAACTCCGTCCGGACTGAGGTCGCCCCAACAGGCGGGTCTGGGCAGGCCGATGAAGCCCGGAGAAATACCGGGGCAAGCGCCAGGGGTTCAGGCGCCGATATCAGGTCAGCCCAGATAGGCCGGTGCAGTCGCAAGTCAGCACGACCCCGGGTCCGCATCCGCCTGCTCATTCGGGCTCGGGGTAGCCTCAAGCGCCGGTAACCGGCGCAGCGAGCAGGAGAGAACAAAAGGAGACGACAGGAATGTCAGTGTACGTGATGCGCAGCAAGCGCGGCTTCACCCTGATCGAGCTGCTCGTGGTCATCGCGATCATCGCGATACTCGCCGCCATTCTGTTCCCGGTCTTCGCTCAGGCGCGTGAGTCGGCTCGACTGATCTCGTGCCTCTCGAACACTAAGCAGTTCGGCACAGCGGCTCGAATGTACAGCCAGGACTACGATGAGACGCTCATGATCCGTCGGAATCAGGGACCGAACGGAGTTCTTGGATCGTGGAAGCATCTGCTTCAGCCGTACATCAAGAACCTCCAGATCTTCAAGTGCCCCAGCAACCCGGCAGGCAACACCCTCGATGAGTCGGCCGAGCCGTGGTACGATCCATCCGTTCCAAAGGTCGTTCGGTCCTACTTCTACTACAACGCGTTCTTCAAGTCGAGCGCCGCTGTCGGATCCGGCGATTGGTGGTCCGGCTT
>JBBIQU010000211.1:0-6079 GCA_037442185.1 Chthonomonadales bacterium
GCGGGGGTAACGGCCGCGGCCCTCGCCAAGGGGGCGGGGGTAACGGCAGCGGCCCTCGCCAAGGGGGCTGGGGTAGCGCACTAACTGACGCAGACGCTCATCTGCGGGCAGGGACGGCGATGCTCATCTCGGGGGCGGGGTCGGTGGCGCTCATCTGCGGGCGGGGTGGGTGACGCTCATCTGCGGGGGGTGGCGATCAGGAGCTCATCGAGCGCCTTGGCGACCTCGGCGGGCGGCATGGCATCGATCAGATACCTGTGCGACTTGAGCGGCGTCGGTATCCAGTCATGGTAGCCGTGGCCGACTCGCGCGTGCATGAGGCACAGACCCGGCTCCGACAGCTTCCAGTAGTCCCTTGCGCCGCGCACGGCGAAGAGCACCGCCGTAAGGTCCCAAGCCTCACGATCCTTGAGGCCGTTGTAGTGCTGATAGCACGCCCTCACCGGGTTCGCTTCGGGCGTCTCGCGAAGCCGCGAACCGACCTTGATGGCCGCGCCGATGGCGAAGCCGCTGAACACGATGGGCGTTGGCCAATCGTTGATCGCGCGCACCGACGCAACGGTGTCGTACATGAAGTTGTACTCGCCCTGGCCATCGGGGAAGTGGCCCTGGGGGAAGATGCCGCCCATGCAGACCCACTGCCGCACCTTCTTCTTGACGAGGGCCTCCCCGTCCAGCGGGCTGTGAGAGTCGGGACGCGTATCGAGGAGTGCGGCCAGGTTTGACAGGAAGCCGACGCTCACGATGGTGACGCTGCCGCCCGGCTGGCCGGCCAGCAGCTGCCTTGATAGGATCGCGGCGTCGGGTGCGTCGCTGCTCCGGGCGAGGCTGTGGGGAAATGCCTTCGCGACCTTCTCGGTATAGCTCGACGGCGTGACACGGTCCTGATTCGGTGTCTTGTAGCCGAAGCGATGGTCGCGCTGGTACCCGATCGGCAACGACGGCCGGCCATACCAGGTGTTGATGGCGCTCACGCACGGCCCGCTCCACTCATTGCGCGACGATACGAGGATGCCCAGTATCTCGCACTCGCCCCTATCCGCCAGTGCGTGCAGGACGGCAATCGCGCCGGCATCATCAACGTCTTCGGCCAGGTCAACGTCGAGGATGATCTTTGGCTTCTCGGTGGGCTGACCTCCCGCGATCGTCGCCGCACTCAGCGCCGCCAGAGCCACAACCATCGTCAAGAGGGCCATTGCGCCCGTCTCCTTTCGAACCGTTTGGGCTACACGCCCGCGCCGTCTGTGCCGTACCAGCGCCGCACCGATGTCTGCATCCAGCCAAGGCCGAGCAGCGCCATCGCCGCGAGCGTCGGCAGCGCGACCATCGGGTTGTGGCCGATGCGGAATACCGCTCGGAGCGCGAGGAGGGCGATGATGAGAGCGTTGCCGTACCAAGCCCACGAGCGCTGCGTCATGGTCCCCCATGCCAGCACGATGAGGGCTCCGGCCAACGGGAGCATGACCGATCCGGTGACGATCGTCGTCAAGCCGCCGAAGGCGTGCCCGATGTAGTTGGTGCCGTCCTCGGCAAGCTGCGGCCTCGAAGCAAGGGTGCGCAGCGTAAGGACCACCGGGATGATTGCCAGGACGCCGTCCATCGCCGCGACAACGGGCACGACCGGTGGCCTCTCTCGAAGCGCGGCGAGTTTCCGCGCGGTGCGTTCGGGATCGGCGTCGGCGACGGAGCCTCCGGCGTAGGCAGTCAGCGGAGCCGCGCAGTTGACGCAGAAGGCGGCCCCGTCGTCGTTTTCGGCCTCGCAGGACTTACAGCGCAAGGAAGGGATCTCAGCCGGTCTGGGCCTCGTCTTGACGATCGAGCTTCCTCCGGGCCATCTCGATGAACGGCGTCACAATGTCGAGCGGCACGGGCAGGATAGTCATCGTCGAGCGCTCCGAGGCAATCTCGCGCACGCTCTGAAGGAAGCGGAGCTGCAGCGCGGCAGGCTCCCTGCCGATCAGTGCGGCGGCCTGAGTCAGCTTCTCGGCGGCTTCGAACTCACCGAGGGCGTTGATGACCTTGGCGCGGCGCTCGCGCTCGCTCTCGGCCTGCGCGGCCATGGCCCGCTTCATTGTGTCGGGCAGCGACACGTCGCGCACCTCAACCGTGGTCACCTTGACGCCGAACGGCTCGGTCTGCTCGTCAATGACCGTCTGGAGGCGCTGATTCACCTGGTCGCGCTGCGCGAGCAGTTCGTCAAGCTCGATCTGCCCGATCGTGCTGCGCAAGGTGGTCTGGGCGATGAGCGAGGTCGTCCGTATGTAGTTCTCAATGTTCAGCACTGCGAACTGGGGCTCGACCACCTTGAACAGCACGATGGCGTCCACCGTGACGGGCACATTGTCGCGGGTCATCATCTCCTGTCGCGGAACGTCCATCGTGAAGATGCGTGTGTCAACGCGGATCGCCCGATCCACATAGGGGATCAGGAAGATCGGCCCCGGGCCAGTCACACGGTTGAACTTGCCCAGCCTCAGCACGATGGCGCGCTCCCACGCGGGCAGGATGCGAACGGCGGCAGGCAAGATGACCAGCGCAAGGATGACGACGACCAGCCCTACGTAGCCGATCTGCTGGATGATCCAGAGGATGATCTCCCCCATGTGCTCTATGCCCCTTCCTGCGGAGTTCGTCGCGGCGACCGGTAGACCGGCTCCGGCTCGGCCGCTTCCGCCCGAACGACTTGAAGCTCAAGTCCGTTGCGTGCCTTGACGATCACCTCATCACCTGCCGAAACGGGATCGTCGCCCACATTGTGCGCGCGCCAGATCGCCCCGTCCACGAAGACCTTCCCGTCTGGGCGCAGGTCCGTGCGCGCTCTGCCACGGGCGCCCAGAAGCGACTCAGGACCCGTCCCGGGCGGCATGCGCCTCGAGCGAATGACGCTGCTGATGACGAAGATGAAGAACGCCGCGGTCACAAGCGCCAACGTGAACACAACAACGAGCGACACGCGCGCGCCCGTGCTCGAATCGCGGAACAACATGAGTGCGCCGAAGATGAAGGCCGTGATGCCTCCGGCCGTCAGGATGCCGTGCGTGGGAGCATAGATGTCCACAACGAACAGGACGCCCGCAAGGAGAAGCAGTGCGACGCCGGCAGCGTTCACCGACAGCACCGACATGGAATACAGCGAGAGCACAAGGGCGATGCTGCCGATCACCCCGGGGAAGATCGCGCCCGGGTTCTGCACTGCCGCGATGATGCCGTAGAACGCAATCGCTCCGAGGATGAGCGTGACGTTGCCGTCGAACAGGAGCAGCAGCAATCGCTCGACCCACGAGGGCTCCACTTCCTGCCCTCGCAGCCCCGCCATCCTCAACGATCGTTCCGTGCCGTCGCCGAGTTTCACCTTGCGGCCATTGAGCTTGGCGAACAGGTCCTTGCGGTCAGACGCGATGAGGTCAACGACCCCGGCCTTGAGCGCCTCGGTCTCGGTGCTCGCCACGCTCCGGCGAACGATGCTCTCGGCCCAGTCAACGCTCTTGCCGCGCCGAGCCGCCACCGTCCTCAGGAATGCCGACATGTCGTTCACGACCTTGTCGCGCATATCTCCGGGTATGTCGCCGCCGGTGCCCATGACGGGGTGGGCTGCGCCGATGTTGGTCGAGGGGGCCATGGCCAGCACGTGGGCCGTCAGGCCGATCACGGCTCCCGCGCTTGCGGCCCTGGCTCCGGAGGGAGTCACATAGACGACAACCGGCACACGCGCGTTCAGGATATCCTGGGCGATCTCGCGCATGGTCTCGCCGTGTCCGCCCGGCGTGTTCATCTCGATGAGGAGGAGTTCGGAGCGGTCGCGCACGGCCCGATCAAGCGCGCGCCGGAAGCAGTCCTTCGTTGGCGGCATGATGGGACCGTCCATGCGCATGAGCGTGTACGTTCGCCGGCCTTCGCGTGGCTGAGCCACGCCCAACGCCACAGCGCACAGCGCCGTTGCCAGCACGAGCGCTCTTCGTATCGCGCGCCTGCCGTCCATGCTCACCATCATACCGGACAGCCGCTCAGGTGTCAACGAAACCCGGAATGGCGAGCGGGCTCCGGATCGCGGCTCGCTCGCTGCCGTCAGCCCTTCAGACCCGTCAGCACCACGCCGCGGACGATGTGCCGCTGGAAGAGGAGGAAGATCACGATCACAGGGATGGTGGCAACGACAGCTGCCGCCATGACCAGCCCGTACTGCATCGTATAGCGACCGAGGAAGATCATCAGTCCCACGGGCAGCGTGCGCATCTCGTTCTCGTTGACGGCGATCAGCGGAAGCATGAAGTCGTTCCATGATCCGAGGAACGAGAAGATGCCGAGCGTGGCGATGGCCGGCTTGCCGATCGGCAGAATGACCGACCTGTAGATGGCGGCGCGGCTGCAGCCGTCCATGACTGCGGCTTCCTCCAGCTCCCTCGGAATGGTCAGGAAGAACTGGCGCAACAAGAACACCCCGAACACTCCGGACAGCCCCGGCACGATCAAGGCGTAGTACGTGTTGAACCAGCCCAACCTCTGCAGGAGCAGGAAGACCGGGATAATGGTGACTTGCCCCGGGATCACCAGCGTTGCCAGGACCAGGAAGAAGACCATGTCGCGGCCCGGGAAGGTCAGCCGCGAGAACGCGTAGGCCGCCATGGAACTGATGAGCAGATACGACGAAGTGCCCACTGCGGCAACGAGGGCGCTATTGAGGAACCACCGCGGCACGGGCGCTTCTTCGGCTCGCTTCCAAAGCTCGATGTAGTTGCTCCATGTCGGCTGTTCGGGCCACCAATGGGGAACGGGCTGGAATATCTCGCTCTCGGGCAGAAACGACATGACCAGCATCCAACACACCGGCGCCACGAAAACGAGCGCGGCGGCGGCCATTGCCAGATGGAGCGCGACGCGTCCCGCTTTCACGCCGCCATGTCCTCCCTGCGTCCGGCCACTAGCCTGTATTGAACCACGGTCAGTCCCAGCACAAGCGCAAACAGGACATAGGCAACGGCGCACGCATAGCCCATGCGGTAGAGGCTGAAGCCCGTCTGATACATGTACAGGACGACGGTCAGTGTGCTGTAGTGGGGACCGCCGCCGGTGAGAATGTAGCTCTGGCCGAACACCTGCGACGATCCGATGAGCGACATCACGAGGCAGAACAGTAGCGCGGGCCTCAGGAGCGGCAGGGTCACGTGCCGAAATCGCGCCCATGCTCCCGCGCCGTCCATGCGCGCCGCCTCGTAGTACTCATCCGGTATGCCACGGAGGCCCGCGAGGTAAATGAGCATGTTGCCTCCCGCGCCCCACCAAATGCTCATCAGACCCAGCGACGGCATGGCAAGAGCAGGACTGTTGAGCCATGCAAGGCGCGGACCGCCCATTGCGGACAGGTAGTGATTGATGATGCCGAACTCCGTGCTGTAGAGCCAGCGCCAGATGATGGCCGTAACCGCCACCGACAGCACCACGGGCAGGTAGTAGAGAGTCTTGAAGAACGTCTCGCCCCGCACGCGCGCATTGAGTCCCAGCGCCAGCAGGAGCGACACTGCATTGCCCGGCAGAACGGTCAGCAGCGCGAAGTAGGCCGTGTTGATGAGCGCGCGATGGAACAGGTCGTCCCGAAGCAGTGCGGCGTAGTTGGCGAAGCCGACAAAGGGTCGGCTCTGACCAAGCACGTGCCAGTCGTGCAGGCTGATGTACAGGCCGTAGGCCACAGGTACCGCAAGGAACGCGACGAACACGACCAGATATGGGGCCACGAACAAGTAGCCCGTGAGGCGCTCCTCCGTTCGCCCGTTCATGGGCGCGCCATCACCTGCTCGATCCGGCGATGGGCCTCGTCGAGCGCGCTTTGCGGGCTCTGGATCCCCAGCAACGACGACTCGATGGCCGCATCGTAGAAAGGCATGATCTCTGTGGACTTGTGCGACGCCGGCTCGAAGACGATATACGGCAGCTCGCGCGCAAACGCGCTCTGAACGCGCATGGCCTTGAACCGTGGATGCTCGAGCAGCGACTTTCGGATTGGGACCTGCCCGCCCTCTGCCCAATCAAGGCTGTTGTCCGACAGGTAGCGCATGAGCCTCCACGCGAGTTTGACACGTTCGGG
>JBBIQU010000212.1:0-6057 GCA_037442185.1 Chthonomonadales bacterium
AATGTAGTGAAGACCAAACCCGCCGCCACGCTCAAAAACACCCCGATTCGGGCCACCATTGCGGAAGTCCCAATCAGGCCGGATCGTCAAGGCCAAGGAGTGACTCCCAATGAGACGAGACACTCGACTTCTTGACGTGCTCTCGGAGCATGTCAAGTGCCTCATTCGGGGTGGTGGCGTGGAACACCTGGGTCGTGGGGTCCTCGTCCCAGCGCATGGCAAATACCCACGTGCGACAGCGTCTATTCGCGCACCTAGCGCGCACTACCGTTGCTTCAGGGCCGGCGCAGTGGATACCGAATGCGCGCTTGCCACAATTCTTGCACGTTACGTCTTCTAGGACTGACACGCCCCTGAGGATTTCTTCTGCCTCCGCCCTCCCTTGCAGCGCCTTGCGAAGCCGCCGAACTCCGTCGGCCGCGTGCTGACACGGTTCAGCCCACAACAAACCAGGTTTCATCGGCCTGTAGGCGACCACGATACCGGCTCGGCAGCGTCTGCACATCGCATGGACTATGCAGCCTCCTGGCCCCGTGCAGTGAATGCCGAAGATATAGCTTCGGCAGTTGGGGCAATTGACTGCATAGAACCACTCATCGAGCCATTCCTCACGCCCGGACTTGGCTTCCTCGTTCTGAGCTTCCATGGGCCTAGACTCCGTTTCTGCCGCCGGGGCGGCGCTTGTGGTTGTCCATCGGTGATGCTGTGTGGTGAGCCTCCCGAACGTCGGACTCGGCCAGCCGGACGTAGCGTTCAGTTACCTGTACCCGACTATGGCCAAGCTCCATCATTACAGCAAAGACGTGCATGCCAATGCGGAGCATCGTGCATGCGCAATGGTGGCGGAAGCGGTGGGAGTGGACCTTGGAGACCCCGGCTCTCTGCCCCAGCCGACGGCATACTTGGGTGAGCGCTCCGCGGGTGAGTTGCTCGCCCCGCTGACCAAGGAAGACATTGTCGCCTTCCTCGCGTTCTTCGCTACGGAGGTAACGCCAGAGAGCCTGTGCCGTCGCCTTGCCGAACGCGATCTGCCGCGACTTGCCGCCCTTGCCGTGTCGAACGAGCGCTGTGCGGGCCGTGAGGTTCACGTCGCAGACCCGGAGGTCGCACAACTCGCCTGCGCGGATCCCGGTGTCGGCCAGAACGTGGAGCAGCGCGACGTCGCGCAACGCGCTCCGGGAGGAGGCCGCCGCGCGCAGCAGCGTGTCTATCTCCTCGGGTTCGAATGGGCGAGCCGGGTGGTCGCGCATGATCGGCGCCGGGACACGCCTGTGCCTGCCAGTGCCGATCAGGTGCTCTTTCAGCAGCCCCTCCTGTACACACCATGCACAAAAGGGCGCTCAGCAGGCTGTGAACATGCTTAAGGCATGCTGGGCGCAGAGGCCTGCGTGAATGAGGGTCTGTGCCCTTCTGAAGCCCGAGGAAAAACTTCGCGCTGCAGAAAGTCGCGCAAGCGCGTAACCCACACCCGGCGATCGGCAAGGGTCTGATGCGACCACCTGGCCAGCTCACCGCTGATCAGCCACGTTTCGGCGGCCTGTTTCAGCCCGGCGTCATCAAGTGCATCCGCCGCCGGACTCTTACAGGCAGGATTACAGTTCTTCATGTTGGCCCCTTTCTTATTGCCGCTAAGTAGGGGCCGAACTACAGGCAGGAGCTCAGACTGATCTCAGATTGTGCGACTTCCGACGTGCTTTGGAGCGGGAGACGAGAATCGAACTCGCGTCACCTGCTTGGAAGGCAGGAGCTTTACCATTAAGCTACTCCCGCTCGCATACCGGCTCAGACGTCTGCCCGAGCCGGTATCTAGTATATCACATCATGAACAGGGCTACGGCCCGTGCGCAGCGTTCACGGCCGCCTCGAAGACGACGAACGGGCTTCAGTCGAGGGCAGGCACTGTGACAGGGCGGCCGGTGGCGGCGGATTCGTCCAGAGCATAGCAGACCTGATGGGTCCTGGCGGCATCTTCAAGGTTCAGCGGTGATTCGACGCCGTTCGTGATGCACTCGATGAAGTGGTTGATCTCTCCCCGGAAGGGATGATGGGTGACGTCGCCGCTGTCGGGGCGGATGGTCGGAACTTCGACCCAATCGGTCTGGCCGGCGAAGTACTCCGTGGCGTAGATTCGGTTGTCGCGGATGGTGCCGGCCGTTCCAAGGAGATCAATGTTGAACGCGTATGGAGATCGGACGTCGAAGCTGGCCGACACTTTGCCTATCGCACCGTTCCGGAACCTAAGAATGCCGACGATGTTGGTGTCATATTCGTACTCCGGGTTGCGCTTGTTGCTGTAGGCGCACGCCTCGACGACCTCGTCGGCCACAAAGTACCGGATGGCGTCCACAGCATGGATGCCCGCCGACAGCAGCGCGCTTCCTGCAATGTCCTTCTTTACGTTCCATGCGTATTGCTTGTACTGAGGCCCAATGTTGTGCCAGTAGTCCACCTCGGCATAGAAGATTTCGCCGATCGCCTTCTTGCCGAGCATCTCCTTGATCAGCATGAACTCCGGGTTCCAGTGCAGAACGAAGCTGACCACTGTTCTGACGCCGGCGGTCCTGACGGCCTGCAACATGCGCGCAAGTGATGCGCTGTCATTGGCAACCGCCTTCTCGATCAGCATGTGCTTGCCGGCTTCCGCGCCGCCTATGACATTGGCCGGGTGCAGATTGGGGGGCGTGCATATGGATACAGCGTGGATCTCCGAGTCGGCCAGCATTTCCTCGTATGTTCCGTATATCCTGGCGTCACTCACTCCGGCCTCCTGCAGGCGGGTGATGGCTGCTTCGCGACTTCGGCTACAGATGCCAACTACGCGGGCAAGGGGATTGGCGCAGTATGCCTTGATGTGCTCACTGGAGACCCACCCGGCACCAAGGATGCCGACACCGATTTCGCTCATTGGACTTCCTCCATGCGATCGTTTAACGATTTCTTCTGTGTGCGGCGGCAAGGCTCCTTCCGGTGTTGACATTGCCTGAATCTCAATGGTATCGTTATGTCGTCATCCGATCACCGACGTTCACGGATGACAGCCTTATCAAGAGTGGCGGAGGGACCGGCCCGATGATGCCACAACAACCACCTCGTAAGCCGGCGAGGCAGGTGCTAATTCCGGGCAGCGAAGGTGCTGCAAGATAAGGGGGCAAAGGCGAAATCCATCGGATAATCTGCGCCCCTTTCGTCACGGGAGGGGCTTTTTGGTGTGTCAAACAGCCCCGTCACGAGATGGATTCATCCGGCGATGTTCAGGAGGAACAAAGTGGCAGGTACGTACCAGTTCACATCGGAGAGCGTGACGGAGGGTCACCCCGACAAGCTCGCCGACCAGATCAGCGATGCGGTATTGGACGCATTGCTGGCGCAGGACAAGAAGGCCCGGGTCGCGCTTGAAACGCTGTTGACGCGGGGCCTGGCTGTGGTCGCAGGAGAACTGACGACCGAGGCCTATGTCGAGATCGCTGATGTCGTCCGTCAGACAATCAACGACGTCGGTTACACGAAAACGGAGTACGGCTTCGAGGGCGACACGACTGGTGTGATGCTCGCGATCCAGAAGCAGTCGCCCGACATCAATCAGGGCGTTGACAGAGAGCGCCCAGAGGAACAGGGAGCCGGCGACCAGGGCATGATGTTCGGATTCGCGTGCGACGAGACTGAGCACCTGATGCCGTTGCCGATCACGCTGGCTCATGCACTGACCCGCAAGTACTCCGAAGCGCGAAAGGCCAAGCCCGCTCTCGGGCTTCGCCCTGACGGAAAGTCGCAGGTGACGATCGCCTACGTGGACGGGATTCCCGATCACATTGACGCGATCGTAATGGCTGCGCAGCACGACGACACTCCCGATCTCGTCCGAGGCATCAAGGAGCTCGTGATTGAGGAGATTGTGAAGCCGGTTCTTGCGGACTTCTCAGATCTCGACAAGGGCGGAATCAAGTACCACGTGAACCCGACAGGGCGGTTCGTGATCGGCGGTCCGCAGGGCGACACGGGCGTCACCGGCCGCAAGATCATCGTGGACACATACGGCGGCTACGCGCGCCATGGAGGCGGCGCGTTCTCAGGGAAGGACCCGTCGAAGGTGGACCGATCCGCGGCATATGCGGCACGGTATCTCGCCAAGAACGTCGTGAAGGCCGGACTTGCGCGCAAGTGCGAAATTCAGGTTGCCTACGCAATCGGCGAGCCACGGCCGGTGAGCGTCTACGTGGACACCTTCGGCACGGGCTCCATCCCTGATGAGCAGATATCGCAGAGGCTTCAGGATGACTCAATCATTGACCTGCGGCCCGGCCTCCTCATCAAACGGCTCGGTCTGCTCGACTCAACTCGTGTGTCCTATCGGCAAACGGCCAGAAACGGGCACTTCGGCAATCCGGCGTTCCCGTGGGAGGCAACCGACCTGGCTCAAGCTCTGGTCGGCTGATCGCTGCGGGACGCAGAAAGGCAATAGGGGGAGCCGGAAGGCTCCCCCTTTCACACGTCCCAGCCCGATCCTCGGCGACGGGGATGGCGTGCGCCGATGTTGGCATCGGCCAGCCCGATCACGTACACGAGGCCAATGATGCCGATCAACATAGCGCTGGTTGGCGTCAGGCCGACGGTCTCGCCGGCGAAGCCCAGCGGCGTCCAGAGCAGCGCGACGATCAGAGATAGGGTAACAAGCGCGAGAACGAGACCCTTGGCCGTTTCGCCGTTGTAATACTGGCCCGCGCCCGGACACACCGCCGACAGCAGCACGGCCATATACGGGTTCCTCGGCTCAACGGCGGCCGAAGGCGGTGACGCAAGCCGATCCTGCATGAGGACGAGTTCGGCGTATTTGCGCTCGGCCGACTTCCTTGATGGGTCCGCCTCGCCCGACCGATGATAGGCCGCCACCGCGTCGTCAACTCGCCCGAGCGCCTGCAGGATGTCGCCAAGCATCTCGAGAGCAGCTGCATCTGCGGGGCATTGTTCGACGGCACTCTGACAGGCGTCCAGCGCCTGATCGAAGCGACCACGCTTACGGGAGAGGTGCGCCTGCCGAAGCAGCCGTTCAGCCCGCTCGGCTTCTTCAGGCGACGACTGGCGAAACTCAGGGAAGGCGAGCGTCGGCTTTGGTTCGAAGGGCTTCGGTGTCAGCGCAACGGTCACGTCAGGCTGGATATCCGGGGCGACCGGAGCAGACGCCGATGGGGGCGATTGCTTCAGCAAACGAGCGATCTCTTCGGGCGCGATGCCCCTGTCCGCCAGGATGCGTGCGAGCGCAGCATCGTCGGGCGCGGCGTGGGGCTCTGAGGCCGCTCCCGAGGGCGCTCTGTCGGCCACGTGGTCGGCGCTCTGACCGGCGGCTTCAGGCATCCGGGATCGGGTCCAAGACGGCCCCTTCAGCGACTTCGATGCGGGGGGCTTCGTGCCAGAACGCTTCGAGACGATAGTAATCGCGCTGATCCGGCGCCATCACGTGAGCAACGACATCCTGATAGTCCATGAGCACCCACTTTGCGTGGTCGTAGCCTTCAAGCCGAATGCCGCCGGCGCCCGCATGCTTCATGGTCTCGACGATGTGGTCGGTGATGGTTCGAATGTGGACCGAGGATGTGCCCTCGCACACAAAGAAGTAGTCGGTCATCAGGGTTAGGCCGCGCAGGTCGAGCAATGTGGGGTTGCGCGCCTGTTTGGCGTCGGCAGCTTCTACGATCAGGCGCACTTTGTCTTCCGATGTCATAGGGTGACGACTACCTCCTGTGCCAGATGGCGGAAGCATAAGTATGCGGTCGGATTACCATGATGTCAATCTCACTCTCCCGGCCCGCCATATGCGAACCACACGCGGTGTACCGTTCGATACCTGTCATCCGACACGCGCTCTCGCGAGACCTCGCGGCCATCAATCGTCAGTGTCCGGTACGTAATGACACGCCAGCCGGCGCGGGCTGCCGACTGCGGCTGAACTGTATGACGAACCAGGGGCGAACCGGGTTCAATGACGACGACGCGCCGTGGTTCTTCCCGTTCGAGGATGCGGGTGGTCAATGCGATTGTTCCTCGTGGCCGGTCGCCGCCGAA
>JBBIQU010000213.1:0-6002 GCA_037442185.1 Chthonomonadales bacterium
GCGCGTCCCGCGATCGGCCGGCACATCGGTCAATCGGTTCGACTCCGATACAACGTGCCGGGCAGACGGGCGATCCAGGACCGAGTTGCGCCCTGCGGAGCAGCCTTCAGGCATGCTCCCCGCGCGGTTCGGTGGGTCGCCCCGAGCCCGGCAGGCAGCCGAACCGAGATGGAGGGGGCTTATGTACCCGGTATCTCTGCCGCTCGGCATGCGTGGCCACACATTGGGCAAGGTCATCATCACCGAAGGACAGCACGGTGTGATGCTCAAGAACGGGGCGTTCCGCGCTGTCCTGGACCCGGGCAAGTATCGAATATGGCCCTTCAGCGGCGTGCGGATCGTCGTCGTGGACACGCGACGCACGTCCCTCCAGATGACCAACCAGAAGCTCCTGACCGCGGACAACGTCGCAGTTACCCTGAGCATCGTCGCCCAGTATCGCATGGCAGACCCGCGCAAGGCCGTGCTGGCAATAGACAGCTTCCAGAACCAGCTGTATCTCGACGTTCAGCTCGCCGCGCGCAACTCGATTGCGGCCCGGTCGTTGGACGAGGTGCTCAATGACCGCGGAGGCATCGGCGAGGAACTGCTTGGCGCGGTTGTGCCTCTTGCGGCGGAGTACGGCATAGCGGTAGAAGCCGTCGGCCTCAAGGACATCGTCTTCTCGCCCCACGTGCGCAACTTGCTGATGAAGGAAGTCGAGACAAAGCGACTTGCGCAGGCGGCCCTCAACTCGGCGCGTGAAGAGGCCGCGGCCATGCGCTCGCTGCTGAACACCGCGAGGCTCATCGAGGCGCACCCCGGTCTCTTGCGTCTGCGCGAGCTTGAGGTTGCGCGCGCCGCCGTCCAGACGGGCGGGAACACCCTCGTGATCGGCGTGCCCCAGACGGTGATTCCGACCGGTTCAGCCACGCCCAGAGCTCCTGAGGATGAGGAGATCGGCGACGAGGGCTAGCATCTCCGTTCGGCGGCAGGCGTCATCAAGCGCGAACTGCCGAGCCCAAAGGAGGATGCGCCATGACCTGCCGCGAACGGAATCCAGCATCTGGCAGCCGCACGCGCCGTGCCCTGATGGAGGAACCGGATGGACTTGTACCACCGCTTCAAAGCAATACTGGACAGCCTGCCGTCTCAGCAGATGAACGAGGCGCAGACGCGCGAGTGGATCCTGGTGCCGACGATGGAGCAGATACTCGGGTACGCGACCACTGAGAAAGTGCCCGAGGATACCGGTATGGCGGGCAATCGCCCCGACTACACGATCATGCCACAGACGCCGCACACCTGGTTGCTGGAGGCCAAGGCCTGGTCGGTGCCGCTATCGGACCAGCATGCCATTCAGGCGACAACCTACGCATACCAGAACGGCATCAAATGGGTGGTCCTGACCAACGGCAAGGAGTGGCAGCTCTACGACAGTCACGTTACCGGCCATGACGTGCGCGAGCGGCTCGCGCTCTGCGCAACGAAAGACGACCCTGAAGCCATGGAGACGATGCTCCGGGCGCTGAGTCGCGAGAGCGTTGTTTCAGGGAAGGTGCACGAGGAGGTGCAAGCCCGAGCGCTCGCGCTGCGCCTTCGCTCCGATGTGCAGGACCCGTCGAGCGAGTGCATCAAGGCGCTGCGAAATGCGCTGCGCAAGCTGCCGCGACTGGAGCAGGTCACGAACGAGCAGATTGTGGACGCGCTCAAGCGCATGCATGCGGGTTCCTCGCACTTGCCGACGCCGACGGACTGCGTTGCCGACCAAGACAGTGGCCAGAGGGGTGTACCGCCGGCTGTCTCGACGCCAAGCGGACCCTCTGCGATCTACTTGCCCCTTACGGAGATCGGGGTGCCGACCGGAAAGTCCATCGCCGCGGTGCGGCTTCCGAGTGGGACGGAGGTCCCGATCAAGACGTGGTGCATGCTTTGGCGAACGGTCGTGACCACGCTCTTGGAGACGAACAACGTACCGGTTCCGTGGCCTGAGACGAGCAGCGGAACGCGATGGCGGCTGAACTGGGAGCCGCGATATTCGGACGGCAGACCGATGCGGCAACCGTTGGCGATCTCTGATCGTGGCCGTGACCTGTATGTGGAGACGCACGCCTCGGCTGCCTATCTCGTTGAGCTCTGTGTGCGGCTCTGCCGTGACGTCGGAGCTGAACCGGCTGCGTTCCGCGTCCGTTTGGCGGAATGATCGTCGTATCGGGCCACACGCGGACGCGATGAGGTCCGGCGACCCCAGGGTGGCCCTGTTTCGGATGGGACACAGCGGGGGTGTTCGACGCCCGTTATGGAGGTGTTCGATGAAGGCAACCATCGTCTTCCTGGCTACTCTCATGCTGGTCGCGGCAGGGACAGTCATGTGCGCTCAGACCGCGCGGCGCGAGCCCTGCACGTTCCGGGTCTCCGGAACGGGTTCCGCAGCCGTTCGCTTCGGGCGTCTGGCGTTTGCCACGATGTCGCCCGGCCTGTTCGAGCACGAATGGCAGGGCGCGACGATGGGCGGAACTGCCGCCGATGACGGTTCCGGCGTCCTGCGCGGCACCATCCGCGCGCCCGGCGGCACCATCGTGGATTGCGAGACGCGGGTGACGCAGGCCGCAGATAGGGCGAGATTCGCTTACCGGCTGACGCCACGCTCGGCGATCCGCCTCAACAGCCTGCATGTCTCCATGTCGGTGCCCGCATCGGCGCTAGCCGGCGGCTCGTTTGTGGCCGATGGCGAGACCGGCTCGTTCCCGGCGCAGTTCGGAGATGTGCACCTCCGGTCACAGCCCACATCCAGGCTGACCCTGAAGTCGCCATCGGGACCCGAGCTCACGCTGACGTTCGAGGAACCGACGCCGGTCCTGTTGCAGGACGATCGCCAGTGGGGACCGACCTTCAGCATCCGCATCGGCCCGCAGATGGACGCCAATGTGCCATGGGAGGCAGGTCGCCCGCTCGTTCTCTCGTTTTCGGTCACTTCACCGGGAGGTGTGAAGGTGGAACAGGACAGACCGGTTACGCTGAATGCGGGACCGGAGTGGATTCCGCTCGATGTGGATACGAGCATTGAGCCCGGGTCGGCGCTCGACTTCAGCGCCATCGTGCCGTGGCACGAGCCGGCAGGCAAGCTGGGACGCGTGAAAGCTGCCGGACCCCACTTCGTGTTTGAGCGCGAGCCGAACAAGCCTGTCCGTTTCTACGGCGTCAATCTATGCTTCAGCGCCCAGTACCTGACGCACGAACAATCCGACGCTCTGGCCGAACGCCTGCGCCGCATGGGCTACAACACGGTTCGGTTCCATCACTACGAGTCGGAGCTTGTGGATCGCTCGAGCGGGAACAGCGTGACGCTCAACCCGCAGAAGCTCGATCAGCTTGACTACCTGTTCGCCGCGCTCAAGAAACGGGGCATCTACATGACCACCGATCTTTTCGTGTCGCGGCAGGTCTTCGCTGCAGAGGTCTGGCCGGGCGAGAACGGCAACGTGGGCATGGACGAGTTCAAGATGGCAGTGCCCGTGAATGAGCGCGCCTTTGCCAACTACAGGGCATTCACTGCCGCCCTCCTGACCCACATGAACCCGTATACGCAGACACGGTGGGGCGAGGACCCTGCGCTAGCGTGGCTGAGCCTGATCAACGAGGGCAACCCCGGCAACTTCATCGGCGGCCTGACCGAGCGGTGTAAGGCCGATTGGATACGGGCCTGGAAGGCCTGGCTCGACCGTAAGTACCCGTCCGATGCCGCTCGAACCGAAGCGCTTGGAGGTCAGGGTGATCCGGCAACGCCGTTCCCGCCGACGAATGCCCGCGCTCGGACCACATTCGACGTCTTCCTCGCCGAGAATCAGGCCCACCTCCAACGACGAGTGGCCGCCTTCCTCAAAGAGATGAAGTGCCCGGCTCTGCTGACGAACCAGAACGCTTGGACCAATCCGGTTCAGATGCAGGCAGTCCGAGCCGGCTATGACTACGTGGATGACCACTTCTACGTGGACCATCCCGAGTTCGTCGAGCGCCCGTGGAGCCTTCCCTCTCGATGCCCCAACACGAGCCCCGTTGCCGCGGGCGCGCCGGGCGGTCGCGGTTGCGCAGCTATCAGGCTGCTGGACCGGCCGTTCACGGTCAGCGAGTACAACTATTCAGGTCCGGGCCGTTACCGGGGCGTGGGCGGCATCCTGACGGGCGCCCTCGGGGCCATTCAAGACTGGGCGGTCATCTGGCGCTTTGCCTGGGGGCATAACCGCGACGCGCTGTTCGCGCCTGCCCCGATGGGCTACTTCGACATCGTCACGGACCCGCTCAACCTTGCCGCCGAGCGAGCTTCGATCTGCATGTTCCGGCGCGGCGATCTGGCGTCCGCGCGCAACACCATTGCCGTCGAGGCAACGTCGGCCGACGTCCTCGAGAAGCCCGAATCATCTCGCGGAGCCATACCCGGCTGGAACGGACTCGCCTGGGTCTCGAAGATCGGCTATGTGCCCAAAGCGCCTGGCGGTTCGAACAAAGATACGATTACGCTTCCGCTTGGATGGGCCGATTCGGCACGGAAGCAGGGCAGGGTGGCCGATCCGTTCGCCGCAGATGCGGGCGACAAGCTGATCGCCGAGATGCGCAAGCGAGGATGGATTGGCACAGGCAATCCCACATCCTTCGATGGTCCCCGCTTCCGGAGCGAGAACGGCCAACTCACCGTTGACGCGCCTGCCGACACGCTCACCATCAACACCCCCCGCACGGCCGGAGGATATGCGCCCGAGGGCTCCGCCATTACCACTGACACCGTCACGATCACGATCGAGAAGACGGATGGGACGGTTTGGGTATCGAGCCTCGACGCCAACCCGATTGCGTCGAGCAAACGGCTGCTGGTCACGCACTTGACCGATCTGCAGAACACGGGCATCCGCTACGGCGACATGGACCGGCGCTTGCTGTTGGAATGGGGCGGCCTGCCGCACCTAGCGCTCAACGGATCGGCCACCGTGGCCATCCGCATGAAGGATGCCGACCGAGCGCGCGTATGGGCCCTGAGCATGGGCGGCAAACGCCTTGCCCGGGTATCGGCCACCGTCAAGGACGGCGCGCTCGTCATCCCCCTCGCCGTCGAGGCCAACGGCAAGGCCCGCATGATTTACGAGGTTGAGGTGCCGTAGTTCGGGGGCGTGGCGATTGGCGCAGCAGTCCTCGCCCGGACATGGCGGACCGGCAATGGCAGACCGGCCGTCGTAGCCCGGCAATGAATTACCGGTCTGGGATCACGAAACCCACGTTCGTGGGTTGATGATGATCCCGCGGAGCGGGATTTGTGAACGCAGCCCGACGATTCATCGTCGGGGATGGGATCGTCAGGCTTGACATCGTCGGGGTTCAGGGGCGTCGGGGTTCGGCGGCGTCTTCGGGACTGGCGGTCAGGATTGTTCGGACGGTGGTGGGGGCAGTTCCCAATCGCCGCAGGCGTCGGTACGGTCCTTGTGATGTTGGGCTTGGCCCTTGATGTAGCGGGTGACCAGGTCTACGTCATGTGGGCTGACGGAGAAGACAGCGTAGCCTGCTTGCCAACCGAAGGACGGGTCGCCGTCAGGTGAGTGTCTTATGAGGTGTGACGAGCTCCCTTTGAACACGTGTGCGAGACTGGATGGGCTAGCCGAGGCCGGAGCGCGAAGCAGCACATGGACATGGTCCGGTACGCCGCCGATGGCCACCAGAAGGCACCCTCGTTGCTCGCAACTGGAGGCAATGCATCGGCGCACGAGACCGGCAACAACGCGCGTAAGCATCGGCTCACGGTTACGCGTTGCCCAAACGAAATGCAGGTACAGCTCCGCGTGGGAATCGGACATTCCGCAGGGATGGTACCACGACCGAGGCCACACTCGGACATGATCGGCCGATGGTGACCATCCGGCGGTGTGGGCCCGGCCACGGCAGTCCGTCCGTCGCGGCCCGGCAATCGCAGCCCGGCAATGGCAGCCCGGCAATGAATTACCGGTCTGGGATCACGAAACCCACGTTCGTGGGTTGAT
>JBBIQU010000214.1:0-5984 GCA_037442185.1 Chthonomonadales bacterium
CCGACGTTGGGGCGGCCGAAGTCATGGAGAGTGAGGCCGGCAGGCTCTTTGCCGAGCGAGCCCACGCGGCGCGCTCGGATTTCCGCCTGACCGATCGGCGCGCGAAGCCCGTGTCGCGCCTCTTGAGGAGCCTGGGGGGCATGCCTGCGGCCATCGAGAAGGCCGCCGAAATGATGCGCGGACGCGACGTCACTCCCTCCGCGCTTCTGAATGCACTCGGCGGCGAAATCGCACAGAGCGCCGAAGAAGCCACCCGCGCCGCCGCCACCCATGGCCGAACCCTGCTGCAGCGTATCTCCGAGTCCCACGGGATGGCGTCGCTCCTCGACACGCTGGGCACGGCACTGGCAGATCGGCGCGAGCTGGCCCAGGCCGAGAACGCGACCCGGGAGGCGCTGGCCATCTACCATCGCATCGGCGATCGTGAGGGCGTTGCCGGATCCTTGCGCCAACTTGGGCTCGTCGCCGCAGCTCAGCGCAACTACACCCGAGCGGCGGCGTTGCTCCATGCGGCTCACGATGCCTACCTGGAACTGGACAAACAGGTGGCGGCGCGGATACACTCCGACCTCGAGACAATACGACGCAATCTGGGCGCCGACGTCGAGCTGCCCAGACCTACCCTATCGCAAGCCGTCGCGCTTGCCACCGGAATGGAGAACTGAGCATGGTGCTGTACGATGTCCTGGCCAGGGGAGCCGCCGAGTATCCCGACCGCCCCGCACTGGTCTACCGCGACACCGCCCTGACCTACGCCCAGCTCACGGGAATGGTCAACAGGTTTGCCGGAGCCCTTGCCGCCGAGGGTCTCGGGAAAGGCGACCGCATCGCCATCCTGCTGCCCAACGTGCCGCCGTTCACCGTCGCGTACTATGGCGCAACCGCCATTGGCGCAATCGCGGTGCCGGCCAACCCATTGCTCAAGGCCCCGGAGCTCGTCCATATCTGGGGAGACGCCGACGTCAAGCTTGTGATCACCCTTCCCCAACTGCTCGAAGGGGCAAGCAAGGCAGCATCGGAACTGGGCATCCCACGCCTTATCTGCGTCGGCCCGCGCGACGTGGTTCCCGAAGGCGTCCGGACGTTCGATGAGTTCCTCGCGCAAGGATCGGCTGAGCCGCCGAAAGGCCCTCGGCCCAAGCCGACCGATCCCGCCGTGTTCATTTACACTTCGGGCACCACCGGCAAGCCCAAGGGTGCGGTGCTGTCGCACAAGAACCTGCTGACCAACTGCCGACAGATTGAAGAAGTTCTGCGGTTCTCACCCGATGACAACCTGCTATGTTTGCTGCCGCTGTTCCACTCGTTCGCGGGCACGGTGTGCCAGAACGCATCGCTCTATTGCGGGTGCCGGTTCACGTGCGTCGAGCAGTTCCAGCCCGCCAGGGTCCTGGATGCCATCGAGAACAGCGCGGTGACCATTATCCCAGGCGTTCCCGCCATGTATGCCGCCATCCTCCAGTTCGCATCCGACCGTCCCGAGGCGCTGTCAAAGGTGCGGCTGTGCGTCTCCGGAGGAGCGCCCATGCCGGTCGCGCTGCTGGAAGCATTCGAAAAGCGGTTCAACACGATCATCATCGAGGGCGACGGGCCGACGGAGTGCAGCCCCGTGACCTCGGTCAATCCGCCGGACGGCGTGCGCAAGGTCGGCACGATCGGATTGCCCCTCAAAGGGGTCGAGATGCGCATATTCGATGATGACGATCGTGAGGTTCCTGTGGGCCAGGTCGGTGAGATCGTCGTTCGCGGCGACAACGTCATGCTGGGCTACCACAATCAGCCCGAGGCGACTGCCGAGGCCATGCGGAACGGCTGGTACCACACCGGCGACCTCGGTACGATGGACGAAGACGGCTACTTCACCATTGTGGATCGCAAGAAGGACATTCTGATCGTGGGCGGGATCAACGTGTACCCGCGCGAGATCGAGGAACTGCTCTACACGCATCCAGCCATTGCCGATGCGGCCGTAATCGGCGCTCCCGATCCGCTCCGCGGCGACGAGGTTGTGGCGGTGGTATCGCTCAAGCCGGGCGCCGAGCTCACCGCCCGAGAGGTGCGGGACTACTGCCGGGCCTCGCTTGCCAACTACAAAGTACCGAGGCGTGTGGTCTTCCGCGAGGAGCTTCCCCGCAGCAGCACCGGCAAGGTTCTCAAACGCCTGTTGCGCAAGGAGATGGACCTCGGCGCAGCCGGACCCGAGTAGCCTCCAACCAACCGAGAGAGCTTTGGGCGCGGGAGGACCCGCGGCTACACGGCCTTCGGCCGTAACGGCGCTCTGCGCGAGGCGTCTGTGCGTCCGCGTTGCGGCAACGGACCGCGTTCTGGCTCTGTCCGAACGTTCGGACAATGGTGTGTGCAGCGTGTAGCCGTCGCTTCTTGCGACGTGGTCGCCGGCATCTTGCGCAACGTGGCGCGGGAAGGACCCGCGGCTACACGGCCTTCGGCCGTAAGGGTAACGCGCGCGTGACGTTTGTCTGCGGGCGTGAGGGCGATGGTACGCGCAGCGTGTAGCCGTCGCTTCTTGCGACGTGGTCGCCGGCATCTTGCGCAACGTGGCGCGGGAAGGACCCGCGGCTACACGGCCTTCGGCCGTAACGGCTCTGCGCGTGAGAGGCCGCACAGACGACCGTCGGCGCAATGGCTCTCGGTGTCGCGGACGGCGTCGTTACCCCCGCCCCCTCTGGTGGGCGGGGGCAAGGGGGAGGGGGAAAACGCGTTTAGCCATGCCACCGTCAGGAATGCGATCGTCCCGCGCCCGGCGCGGCTCTCCTGGTTCCATAACCGTGATCACCGGCTGCATGTTCTCCGGCAAGACCGAGGAACTCATCCGCCTGGTGCGCCGCGCCATGCATGCCCGCCGCAAGGTGCAGGTCTTCAAGTCGTCCCTCGAAACGCGTTCCGAGACCGAGGTGGTCCGCACCCATGACGGCATCACCTTCAACGCCGTCGCTGTTCGATCTTCGCGCGACCTTGAGTCGGCCCTTGACCCGGACGTCGAGATGGTGGCGATCGAGGAAATCCAGTTCTTTGACTCGCCGATCGTTGACCTGTGCATGCGCCTCGCCGATCGGGGCGTCGAGGTGATCTGCGCCGGGCTCGATCAGGACTTTCGCGGCGTGCCTTTCGGCTTCATGCCGCGGCTTCTGGCCCTGGCCGAAAACGTGATCAAGCTCCATGCGATCTGCAAGAAATGCGGCGCTGAAGCAACGCGCACACAGCGACTGGTGGACGGAAAGCCGCCGCGCTGGGACGATCCTCTGATCCTGATCGGCGCCGAAGAGACTTACGAGGCGCGGTGCAGGCGCTGCCACGAGGTTCGGAAGCGCCCCGACGCGTAGGGATCAGCTTCCCGATGCGGCAGCGCGGCGGTAGTGGTAGGTCTTTGCTTGCGGTCGGCTCGCCGCTTGCACCACCAACCCGGACTGCATCAGGGCAGCGCCGTCCAGCTCCCTGTCGGTACCGTCATCCATATCCGTCACCCGGTAGGTTGCTTTCGGATCGAGACCGCGAAGTGTCAACGTGATCCTCTCGGCAGCGCAGTCGGCCCTTCGGAATGCCTGCACAACCCCTTCGCCTCTCTCCGGCAGGTCGAACTGCCACGCCATCCAGACGTCGTTGCCCTTGCTGTAGGGCGTCAGCGGCCAGTAGTCCCCCAGCAGGCACGGGGCCACAGTCTGCCATTCGCTGACCATCTTGCGCAGGGTGTCGTAATCCTGATCGGTGCGGCGCGTATCCACTCCCATGGTGAACTCGGGCGACATCTGGCTGCGGATCAGGTACTGATCGCAGGTCATAAAGCCCGTCCCGTTGAACGGAATCCACGAGGCGAGGCCATATGTGTGGCATTGCTCGCCGACCGGATCGAAGGTGTAGTCGCTTCTTAGCAGGGGGACGGCTCGCCGGAGCGTCTCGAGGTCGTTGCGTCGCCCTCCCGAAGCGCAGGAATCGATCAGCATGCCCGGTCTCCGCTTCAGCAGAGCGTCCCAGAAGGCGAAGTAACCCTCAACGTGGCGGATCTCGGCGATTCCCTGCCGGTCGTCGGCATCTTCCGACTGCCAGTAAGGTAGCGGGTCTATGTTGAAGTCCTGCCGATAGAGGTCAATGCCCTGTTCGTCGAGGATGCGCCCGATGTGCTCGGCAAGCCATTCGCGGCAGTCGGGATCGCCGATGCGCAGAAGCCCGCCCTGCTTGCCGCCGATCACCCACTCGGGCCTGTTTTCGGCCAGCCACGTTCCCGCGTGCACCCGCTCAGGCTCGAACCAGACGATGGTTCGGATGCCCTCCGATCGCGCCCAATCGCTCACGGCGCGGATGCCGCCCGGCCATCGCGACCTGTCCACCTCCCATGTGCCCACCTTCGGCCAGCCCACCGGGTCGCATGGATACCAGCCTGCGTCCTGCCACCAGAAATGGGGCCGGATTCCTTCCCGGAGGTAACCCTCAAGGAATCGGCGCTCCTCGGCGGCATTCGTGATGATCCCCGGATAATGGTTGCCGTTGCAGGCAGACATCATCGGCGCGATCGGCTTGCCGTCGGGCCTCGGCGTGTTGTGGGCGAGCATCCAGCGCCGCCAGACGTTCTGGGCGCGCTCGGGATCCCAGCGGTAGAACTGAAGGACCGACATGGGTCCCCGGACCGATTCGCCGGGCTGGAGCCGGAAGTGGGTCGTCTCCTGGCCTCCGTATATCCGTACGCGGCCGGACCTGTCGCGGTCGAAGTCGGCGGCCCATTGGCCGGCCCAGCTGACAACCGCGATCACGCCGCCCCCTGGCCACGACAGGTTGAACATGGGCATGTCGGAGTTGGTCGGGCGTCCGCCGGAAGTCGTCACGCGCCGCGTTTCTCCGGGTTTGAGAGGTTCGCGGATCGGCTCGTAGTCGTTGACCGCGCAGATGCTGCCAAGCCATCGCCGCAACTCGACATCCGACCCCTTGGGCGGCGAGATGCGAACATCGAGGGCACGAATCCCCGCGATCACAGGCGTGTCCGTTGCGCCGAGGTTGCGGAAGCGGATTGTCCACTCGACGGTTGGGAAGTCTGAGTAGACAACGGCTTCGCATCGCACTTCGAGGCCCGGCCCGGGTTCCGTGAAAGTCAGGATGCAGCGCCTGCGTGTGGCGTCCATCCGAGTCCACTCTGTGTGCAGTCTCCATCTGGGCAGCAGCTCGTCGGAGCGCTTGCCTCCGTAGAGGAACGAGAAGGGAAGATCGAACGCGGCGCGAGGCTGGGGACGTTCGGTCAGGATCGGCAGGTTGCCCAATCTGAATGACCGTCCATCCTCGAGGATCACCGTCGCCTCGGCCCAGTTCGCCTGGTCGCAGGATATGCCGTCTCCCGCATCGTCAACTTCGAGCGTCAGTTCACGCGCGCCAGCGAGATCGCACCGGACCGGGATGGCCGCTTTGCCGCAGGACAGGGTCGAGGATCGAAACAGCTCCCGGTCCCCTGCGGATACACGGAAGACGATGCTGCCGCCGTTGGCGTGATCGTCAATGCCGACCATGGCGGAGAACGACGACGCAGGGCCAGGCAGCCGAACGATGACCTTGCTTGGCGCGTGGCAGTAGAGGCCGTGGGCATAGGTGACCCCGCCGATCTGCAGAGACGCGCCGGCCCGTGCGTTGAGCTGGACGGGGCCGTGGTTTCGCACAACCACGAGGCCGACCTCCGGACCTTCGCCGCCGAAGACCGCCCGAACCGGGCGGGGCGCGCGCATATGCGCCGAAACCCATCGGCGTGCCGTGGCCAACTCGTCACGGGACGGCAAGCACGTAGGCCGGAACTCCGCAGGGATCATGGCTGCACCTCAAAGGGCCAGTACGACGGACAACATCGGCGTATCCTCCGGCACAGAGTTCCGCATGCATAAGCCAGATCCCTCCGCAGCAGGGCGTTGTCTTCATGGCCGTAGGGCATGCGGTTCCGCGCATGGTGTCGTAACGGCCGTAGGGCCTTTGGTTCCGCGCATGGTGTCGTTACG
>JBBIQU010000215.1:0-5948 GCA_037442185.1 Chthonomonadales bacterium
GTCATCAGGGACGACGAGTTGGCCGGCCGTCCTGGCTCCGACGATCGCCGTCATGCTGTGAATTGTTCCGGACTGCACGCATGCCTTCATGAAGAAATGGAGGGGCGGGGCGCCCACGCCACCCGCAACCGCCACATGATGGGTCACGGGAGGCCCGAGCATCTCGAAACTGCGACCGAGAGGACCCACGACCGAGAGGGTCTCGCCCGGCTGTAGGTGTGTCATTCCATGAGTGAAGCTGCCACGGGCGGCATAGATGATCTCGAACGTGCCGCTTGATCGGTCCGCATCATGGATAGAGAACGGCCTGCGCATGGCCGGGCCGTAAGCGTCATGGTAAAGCAGTTGGACAAACTGCCCGGGCTGAGCCAGGTCGGCGATCGTCGGACAGCTGAGCGACAGTCTGTATATGGCGTCGCCGGCCTGCTGCTGGCTCAGGATCGGGGCTTCGATGTGTACGGGCATGCTTGGCGGGCTCAACCTCAGTGGCGCGCGCCGACCGGCGACACGCAATGGCGTCGGAACGCGGCCGGTTGCTTCACGAGTATGCTACCCGAACCGCACCCTATCTCCATGGGTCGTCGCCGATGAGGACATGTCCGGCGCCAAGGACCTGACGGGGCTCGCCGGTGAAGGTCATCTCGATCGGCACACTGTTTGGGTCGGGAGCGGTCTCCGGAAGACCCCTAAGGACCAGGCGATCACGGATCTGTTCGACTGAGAGGCGCGGACCTCCTACGATCTTGGCAGAGGTGATCTTGCAGACGAGGCCGCCAATCGCGAGTTCGGAGCCAGGCCACCGGTTGCAGTGATAGTACAGCTTGTCTCCCTTGCGAGTGAAGGCGCCGGTGATCATCCATTCCTGAGCCATTGGGTCTGTGGCGTCATAGATGGTGTCGCCGTACTTTTTCATCCACTCTCCGACTTCTGCCAGTACAGTGTCGCATGGCGGCGGGACATCGCCGTCGGGGGTCGGGCCGATGTTGAGCAGCAGGTTGCCGCCGCCCGCGGCGCACTGGCGCAGCATGGCCAGCACGTCCCAGGTGGTTTTCCACTTCTTGTCAATGGGGGTGTAGCCCCAGGACTCGTTGAACGTCATGCATGCTTCCCACATGCGGCCGCCCTTCTCGGGCGTAATGTGCTGTTCCGGCGTGCCGAAGTCCTCGGGAAGCTGCGAACGGTTGTTGATGATGATGTCGGGCTGCAGCTCGCGAACCATGGCGTTCATCTTGGCCGACTCCCAGCCCTCAACGTCCAGAGGCCACGAGACGTCGTACCACATGATGTCAACCTTGCCGTAGTTGGTGCACAGTTCGCGGACCTGACCGTGAATGTAGTCCACGAAGCGCCTGCGGGCCGATTCGTCGGTCTTGCACGCCGCGCCGTCAGGATGGTGCCAGTCCATCATGCTGTAGTAGAAACCCACGCGCAGACCCTCGGCGCGGGCCGCTTCTACGTACTCGGCCACGAGGTCGCGGCCCGGGCCATGCTTCGGCGCACAGTAGTCGGTCAGCTTCGACTCGAACAGGCAGAAGCCTTCGTGATGCTTGGTGGTCATCACCATGTAGCGCATGCCGGCCTGACGCGCCAGCCTGGCCCACTCCCTGATGCAGCCGGGGCGTGGCTTCCACGTGGCGGCGAGAGGTTCATACTCGCTGAGCGGGATGCGCTCGCGGTTCATCACCCATTCATGGCGGCCCAACAGGGAGTACAGGCCCCAGTGTATGAACATGCCGAATCGCGCCGCACGGAACCAGGCTAGCCGTCTCTCTCGTTCTTGTTCCTCGGCGGTGGTGCCTACCGGATCGGTCATGACGAACTCCTTTCGCGCCACGCGGGATAGGGGAGTATTCGGCGCGCTTCTTCCGGTATTCCTCCCAGACCGCCCGGTTGGCGAAAAGCGCTTGACCGACCGAGCGGAGGTGGGTAAGATGCAGCACAGGCTGACCAAAGGGGGAAGCGATGTCAAATAAGGGATCGGGGTCTGGGAGTGTCTTGCTCGCGGCCGTCCTCGGGATCGTCATAGGCGGCGTCGGCGGCTTCTACTTCCGCTTCTGGAATGCGCCCGAACCAGGCGGCGGCCGCATCATCGGCGGCGAGACGGCGACGCCAATGGCGGGCGGCGGAGGACCGAGAGGCGGCATGGCAATGGGACCGGCCGGAACCGGGTCCGAACTGGCGCGAATGATCCGGAATCTCGCGACAATAGAGAAGGTTCAGAATCGCGGGCTCACGGCGGATCAGGCGAAGGAGTTGCTCCCGATCCTGCAGCAGCTAAGCGATGCCGAGACTCTGCCGGAGGCAGAGGCCGGCGCGAAGCTTGCGGCGATTGGCGCCATTCTCACCGATCAGCAGAAAGAGGCTCTCGCGGCGCTCCAACCTGTTCGCGGCGGAGGCCGAAGCGGAGGAGCCGGCGGGTCCGGTTCAGGCGCCACGGCGCCGAGCCAGCCGCAAGCCGGAACCCTGATGCCGCCTCCAGGAGGCGGTCCCTCAGGCGGCACGGGAGGCGGCGGTGGAGGCATGATGGGCGGAGGCGACCCTGACCGACCGTTCGCATCGGAACGGAACCGGACCGCATTGCAGGACCTGATCGCATTGGCGCAGGCGGTGGCCAAGTAAGGCAGGCGAGGCCCGCAGTCCTGTCGCGCCTCGCCAGACCCAATCACGCTGTGATCTCGAGAGTGTCGCCCGCACGCAGGTGAAGAACCGGCTGGAAACCGATACCATCCGGGGTTACTTCGGCTTGCACAGCCCGGCCATTGACCTTGACCTCCGCGTGATCGGCCGAAAGCGGCACCGAAAGCCGGCCAAGATACATCTCGCCCCAAACGATGGAGAGTCTCCGATCAGGACATCTGTCCGCCTGGCCGATCTCCACGGTACCCCAGGCGGTTCCGGCTGTGAAGAAACACCGGAACGCATCGGACTGCACGACCGGATCGAAGCGCAGGAAGCCGTTCGCGGCATCATAGTAATATCCGCTGAGGGCCAGAATGAGGCTCCAGGACGCCATTGCCCGCGCGTAGTGATGGCCGCACTCGAACTCGTTCCAAGGATTCCTCTTCGCGCCGTCATGGCGGAGGCGCACGTTTCGGACGATTTCGAGACCTTCCTCGACAAGTCCCTCATAGATCATATGTGCCGCCACCTGGTATTCGATCCCGGTCCAGACTTCGTCGGCGTACGGGAACGGGAAGCGCGGCCGTCCGCCGTGTGGCCACGTGCAAAGCAGGAGACCTGCCTCGTCGTTGATCGCATAGACCCGCTGAACCGATGCGTGATTCGATAGGTCCGGACGGAAGTTGTGGCAGTGGATTGATTTGAGGGTCGTCTTGATCGCGTCGGTCGGCAGCAGCTCTCCCAAGCCCACAACACGCGCGAACCACTGGCCAAGGAACTGATCGGCAAGGCAACCGCGCCCATGCTGGTATCTCGGGAAATCAGGCGCGTCCACATCCAGCTCGCCATCGGCGAGCTTCGAACCGGGCTTCAATACCATCTGTCTGTAATACTCGCCGTTCCAGAGCAGGTCATGGAGTTTGGCTCGCCCTTTTTCGTAGACCTTTCGGTACCGCTCGGCTTCATCATCATGGCCGAGCGCGCGCGCCATTTGTTCGGATGCCCTCAGCGCGCCGAGGTACAGCGTCCCCATCATGGTGTTTGGGCCGTGGAACTCGATGTCGTAGGTGTTGTGCTGCTCACCTTCCATGACACCGTCTTGGTCGGCGTCCCAACCGCCCGGAGACCACGCATACTCGAGCGCCCGCTTCACTGCCGGCCACATGCGGGACAGAAACTCGCGATCTCCGCACTGAAGCCACTCGCGGTAGACCTTGAGGATGGTCCCCATCTGACCGTCAGCCGCGGGCTTGAAGTTCCAGAGGTTGCCCTGCAGGGGAAGAAGCGTGCGAAAGGCCATGTCGCCATCCGGTCGCGTGTTGTGCAGAAAGTCGGTCTCCCTTACAGACCGCTCCAGCGCCGGAAAGAGGAACGGCAGCGCCTGGGCATAGTTCCACACATGTGTGCAGTTCATGGGGCAGCAGCCGGAGTTGTCGCCGCAACCCTCGAACCCGTGGAACCGTCCGTCCTCGACACGTATGGACGTCGTGGTTCTGATGGTTGAGACGTTGGCCGATGCCGCGTCGAGCACCTCATCAGGGAGGGTGCTCCCGAACAGCGAGTCACAGTACGCTTGCGTCTGCTGGGCAAGCCTTGGGAGTTCCTGAGCCGTGTATCTGGCTGCGTCCCAGGCGCTCGGCCATTGCGTCGCATACCAGTTGCCGAGTCGCGCGCCGCGGACCGCTTCCTCGGCGTTCCAGATGTTGTGGAGATTCGCGAAGCGCCATGCGATGATGAAGGGGATCTCGACGGACGCTCCGGGAGCGAGACGTGTGTGGGCACAGATGGATGCAACGTCCGTCTCGCCATCGGGCGATGGTTCTTCGGGAGTTGGTCCGTTAGCGAGCGGGCCGTCAGCGCAGAACGTATCCCAGAAGCCCTGAACGTCGTCCCACCACCCGGCACGTTCCCAACGCGAAAGGTAGGATACATCCTTGGCGGTGGTGGCAATCGCCATGGTGCCCGCCTGTGCATGTGGATCAGCGTACTTCTCGGTGGACATGGCAATGCCCCGAATGGCCTCGTCGGCAACCCACCGGTTCAGGTTTGAGCCGAGTTGGGCGTGGTGACGGTTCCCCGGCGCTTCAGTCCCGTCGAGACCGCACGCGTTGAGCGCGCTCAGACAGATGTACGCATCAACGGGTTCGTCGAGCGGATTGCTCAGTGTCCAGACGAAGATGGCTGCCGGGATGCCGCTGTCACGGTCATTCATGGGAATCAGCGGGTTGAACGCTTCCAACGTAACGTCGAGGGGCAGTGTTCCGTCCTTGTAAGTAATGCGGGCAATGGGGTAGGCGCCGACGAACGTTGCCTCCTCCAGCCGAGGCAGGCCGCTGACAAGTCCGGTTGAGAGGCCGAAACCTGAGTCGTAGGGCGGGAGGAGCCTTCGCTCGAGGACTCGTGCCACCGATGGCTTGCCTTGCGGCTGGGCTCGTATGGCGAAGAATGTATAGGGCAGGTGGCGGCCCTTGCCAGGGCGATTGAAGATCTCCCAATCGCGCAGATTGCCGCGCCCACCCAGCGAGACGGTTCCGGTACCAATGCCGCCCAGCGGGAACGCCACCGTTCGCAATGACTCGCCGGTGAACTGGCGCATTCGGGTCTCGATTTCGGCCCAGTTGAACATGAGATGCTCCGTGATGATAGGATTGCAGAATCGTCGGTACAGGGACTGCACGGTACAGTTTGGCGCGCCGGCGGCTGACTCCTGCACGGTTCTTGCGTATGAGAGAATGTTGGTCCATGGATTCACGGCACGGCAGGATACGGAGGGCGTGTTGTTGGCAATTGAAGAGCTAGTTCAGAAGGCAAGAGCGGTTGTGGCGTCTGTTGAGCGGGCAATCGTCGGCAAGCGAAGCACAGTCGAGGAGGCGTTGGCCGCGCTGCTTGCTGATGGCCACCTGCTGATCGAAGATATCCCGGGAGTAGGCAAGACGACCCTCGCGAAGGCGCTTGCGAGATCGCTCGGTTGCGAGTTTCGTCGCATCCAGTTCACTCCGGACTTGTTGCCTTCGGACGTCTCGGGCACGAGCATATTCAACCAGAAGACGGGTGAGTTCGAGTTCAGGTCAGGGCCTATCTTCGCCAACGTGGTCCTTGCGGACGAGATCAACCGTGCCACACCGAAGACGCAGTCGGCCCTCCTCGAGTGCATGGAGGAGCGACAGGTGACCGTTGACGGCACGACGTACCCGTTGCCTGCGCCGTTCTTCGTGATTGCCACCCAGAACAACATAGAGTTGTCAGGAACCTATCCGCTTCCGGAGGCGCAGCTGGATCGTTTCATTGCCCGGATATCCGTTGGCTATCCGGGACGTGATGATGAGCTC
>JBBIQU010000216.1:0-5904 GCA_037442185.1 Chthonomonadales bacterium
GCGAGGTCCCGACGATCCTGCGGCGGCACGCCGGATCACCAGACCCCATGGTACAAGGACCCGTTCCCTCTCGGCGGGGGACGCTACCTCGCGGCGTTCGGCAGAAGGATCGTCGAGCTCAACGAGACGGGTGAGGAGCGAACGCTGTTCACCCTTCCCCAAGACGTGCGCCTCGCCGAATGCCATGAGCCCCGTCCCATTGCCCCGCGCGAAAGGGAACCGGTGATCAGCTCCCGCGTGGACCCGACCCGTTCAACGGGCACGCTCATCCTCGAGAACATCACCTCCGGGCGCAACATGAACGGCGTCCGAAACGGCGACATCAAGGACATCCTGGTCTTCGAGCAACTTCCGAAACCGGTCAACTTCTCGGGCGGCATGGAGCCACTGTCGTTGGGGGGCACGTTCACCCTCGCAAGATGCCTCGGCACGTTCCCGATCGAGGCAGACGGGTCCGCCTGTGTCGAAGTGCCCGCGATGAGGCCGTTGTTCTTTGTGGCGCGCGACGCGGCGGGACTTTCGGTGAAACGCATGCAGAGCTGGGTGTCGGTCCAGCCGGGCGAGCGCCTTAGCTGCGTAGGATGCCACGAGCAACGCGTTCGAACGCCCGTCAGTTCACGGCCCCTTGCTGCGCTCCGACGCCCGCCCAGCCAGCTCGCGTCTCTCGCCGGTCTGCCCGACGTGCCGGACTTCCCTCGCGATGTGCAGCCCATCCTGAACAGACACTGCGTCGAGTGCCATGGCGCGGCTCGGCTCGAAGCCGGGGTGGATCTGTCCGGCGACCGCACGCCGTTCTACTCGATGGCATACGAGACGATCATCCATCGGCGTCTGATCTCCGACGGGCGCAACCTCCCGCGCGGCAACTATGCGCCTCGCGAGATTGGCACTTCCGCGAGTCGACTCCTGAAGCTCATGGACGGCTCGCATCACGCCGCCAGGCCCGCCGAGAATGAGATCGCGGTCATGCGCCTCTGGATCGAGGCGGGAGCCACCTATCCCGGCACCTATGCCGCGCTCGGATCCGGCATGGTCGGCGTCGGGCTTCCGCTTGGGCGCATGTTCGAGCGGTGCGGATCGTGCCATGCCCGCACCGAGCCCGGGACGAACCCGCCGAAGCAGTTCCTCGGTTTCGGATCGGGCACGAGCGCGTGGCCGGGCGTGCTGATCAACCTTACCAACCCAGAGGCATCGCGCATGCTGGTCTCGCCGCTCAGCAAGGGCGCGGGCGGTCGGGGCGTCTGCGGAGACGGCGGCTTCACCGGCAAAGACGACCCGCTGTACAGGGCAGTTCTGGCATCCATTCGGGAGGCGTCGAATGCGCTGAACGCCCAGAGGCGGTTCGACATGCCGGGCTTTCGACCCAACCCGCACTACATTCGTGAGATGCAGCGCTTCGGGATACTCGCAGCGGACCTCGATCCGTCTCGTCCGATTGACCCGTATCAGGTGGACCGGGCTTACTGGGATTCGTTTGCCTACAGGCCTCCCGATGCCGCCACGACATCCGTCGGCCCTCGGTAATCGCGGCGAACGGGACAAGGCGAAGCGGCTCGGCGCTCGGAGACCAAGGGAGCGCAGCTACGCGGGCGCTCCGCTCCCCGTGGACGACGCTTGAGCGGATGAGACTACGGCCGGCCGCGGCGTGACGCGGTCTGAACTGTCACCGATTTCCGGTGACTGTCGGCCGCATTGGCGATCCGCCAGCCATCGGCCTCGCGAACCAACGTGAGCCGCCGCAAGCGGAGAGAGATCGTTCGCGATCCCAGCGTTGCGGTGAAGACGTGGCTCTGCCCGCGGGCGGTGTCCACCGTCTTGGGCTTCAAGAGGGTTTCCGCCGCCAAAGCGAGCATCCAACCCCGGCTGTCGTCGCCGGACTCCGATGGAGCGAACTCCCACTTGTCCATGTGGAGGAACAAGCTGTCCAGTCCGGTCTCGGAGCCCGCCGTGTATTCGGCGACCACATCCGCCTCGGCTCGCAGGGTGCCCGTCTGTTTGGTCTCCCACCGAACAACCGACGAAGGCCGCCCGGCGATCAGAACAGCGGAGGCGTCCCGGACGGCGGACGATGCGGCGTCACCGGGCGACGTTCGAAGGGTGAACGCCTTGCGCAGATCATCGAGCGTGATCGCTCGTTGCGTTCGGCTGTCCCACAGCGAGTGCATGGTTACCAGATCGCCTTGGGTCCAGGCCTGCATGTAGCGGGAAACAACGTCGGCAGGTGAGGGCTCAATACCCGCCGGCTCGGCCTTGGCCATGCTGCCGATCGCCAGAGAACTCAGCGCGAATGCGATGAGATAGAACACCGGACAGCCCAACCGATCATGTCGGCCATTCATTGCCGTTCGACCTCCGTCGTTCTCGATGTCTCTGTCATACCCGTGAAGTTCGTCGCCCTTGAGTGGGTCGGTGACATTCCGCGCCGCACGGCGCGGTTGCCGCAATATGCGATTTCTGACACAGGCGACCTTGTGGCGTTCACTGCGCGCAGTATCTCGCATCAGGGGCTTGGGGGCGCTGCCGCGTCGTCATCCTGCTCGGGTTGGAGACGAACATGCCCGAGCGAAAGGGCGGTGATCAGGACTTCAGCGCGTGTGCTGACGCCGTAGACTTGACCGGCGGTTCGAAAGTAGTTGTCTACCGTATGTGGCGAAAGACCCGTCAGTCCGACCAGGTCCTTTGTACTCGTTCGACGGTGCGTCACGGCCGTTTGCAGCATGTCAACGACGCAACGACACAGTGCTTGCTTGGCCTCTGGCATATCAGCGTCCTCCGACAGATGCCACGACATCTGCATACAACTTCAAGCCTAACGGACCAAACGGAACGAAGCTAACACATGCAAAGGATCTACAGGCATCGCAGCCCGGCCCGCAAGCTACGATCGCCGGACGAACGCTAGTGCTGATGTCCTACACGAGTACGGCCGCCGTGTCAGACAGATCCTCGTACCTGATGGGCTGCGGACCGGCCTGGTCGGCACCGAAACGATCATACCAGACATGCTGAGGCATGTGGCCCACAGGCGCTCTCAGCCGCCCCTCGCGCTCAGACCACCATCGCCGAAACCATGGCCGCCTCGCGTTCGTCACCATAGGATGAGGGTCGTAGCTTATGGGCGCTCGGTCGCCGATCCTTGGTCACGAGACACATACGGTAGCATTCTCACAGGAGGTTTCCATGGACAAACCGGTCGGTCGCATCGAACTGGGCAGCGCGGAGACAACCGCCGACTCCCCCCGATTGCTGCAGCGCAGGCCGAGTCTCAATGTGGCAGCGCACAGGCACTTCCTCGAAGACTTCGTCGGCTTCGAGATGGAGGTGTTCTACAACGACTACTCCGGCAGCAAGGACCAGGGCACGCTGGGCCGGTACGGCGACGGCTGGATCGAGCTCGTTCGGAACGCCGGCAAGGCCCGGCAGGACAGCCTGCTGATCCCTGTTGCGGCGATTCGGATGATCCGCCCCATCGGGCCGCCGCCCACTCCCGAGAGCATTCTGCTCAGGCCAGCGGACATGGCCGAGCCGGACTCCGGCGACGAGAACGCGCCATGAGCGTTGTTGGTTCGGGCATCACCCGCCGGGAGGCTCTCGGCGTTGGGGCTGCCCTCGCGCTCGGGCCCTATCGCGCTATGGCGCGGACCGCACCCGAGCGCCCCAACATAGTCTTGATCCTTGCCGACGACCTCGGCTGGACGGACCTCGGATGCCAGGGCTCGCGCTACTACGAGACGCCGAACATAGATCGGCTGGCCCGAGAGGGCGTCCGGTTCACCAACTTCCATCAATGCCCCAACTGCGCTCCCACACGAGCGGCCATGCTAACAGGCCTCTACGCCCCACGAACGGGCATCTACACGGTCGGGTCGCTCGAACGTGGGCAGGCTGCGGATCGGAAGATGGAAGTTCCCGCCAACGTAACCGATCTTCCCCTGAGCCTCCGGACGTTCGCGGATCGTCTTCGCGCGGCCGGATATGCGACGGGCATGTTCGGCAAATGGCATCTGGGCGGAAGTCCTCCGTACCATCCGTCTCGCCGCGGCTTCGAGGAAGCCATCGTTTCGGACGGGAAACACTTCGACTTCGATACCCGGCCGGCCGTCGAGTACCCCAGGGGTCAGTATCTTGCCGACTTCCTGACCGACCGGGCCGAAGACTTCATTCGCCGGCATAGGTCCGGGCCGTTCTTGCTGTACCTGCCGCACTTCGCGGTCCATTCGCCACACGATGCCAAGCCCGACTTGATCGAGCGGTTTCGGCCAAAGAAACCCGTGGGCGGTCACCGTAGCCCCGTCTACGCCGCCATGATCGCCTCGGTGGACGAGAGCGTCGGGCGCATCATGTCGCTCCTGTCGGAGTTGGGCATCGCCGACAACACCGTCGTTATCTTCGCATCGGACAACGGCGGCGTCGGCGGCTATGGCGAAATCGGGTATGAGGGCATCACCGACAACGCGCCACTTCGCGGCGGCAAGGGCATGCTCTATGAGGGCGGAACGCGCGTGCCGATGATCGTCAGATGGCCAGGTGTGGCTCCGCGCGGACGCGTCTGCGGCGAGCCCGCCATCCATGTGGACATCGCGCCCACGCTCATGGAAATGGCCGGCGCCAGGGCTGCGGACCATGCGGATCAGCCGTTCGACGGGGTCAGCTTGATGCCGCTCATCCGTGATCCGCGCAAGCGGCTTCCCATCAGAAGCATCCACCAACACATGCCCGGCTATCTTGAGGGTCGCCATCCGGGGCGCTGGCGCACATCGCCCGCGGCGAGCGTCATCGAGGGTGACTGGAAGCTCATCGAGTTCTTCGAGGACGGGCGGCTGGAACTGTACAACCTGCGAACCGACCTCCGCGAGAGGCGCAACCTCGCCAAGCAGCTCCCCGATAAGGCACGCGAGCTCCACGCCAAGATGCAGGCCTGGCGCTCGGAGACAAAGGCGGCGATGCCGTCAAGGAAGTGACCCACGGCGGTGATCCCGCGGCGGGTGCCGTCGCCACAACGGTCTGGCGATGAGGATCCCCGGTCGTTACGGCCGAAGGCCGTGTAGCCGCGGGTTCTTCCCGCGCGTCGTTCGATCACAATGCCCACGTTTCCGCGTCGCAAGAAGCGACGGCTACACGCTGCGCGTAACATCGCCGCGGCGGTGGTGCAAACACGCTGCGCGTAACATCGCCGCGGCGCTGGTGCAAACGCGTTGCGCCTGCGGTGCCGTTACGGACCTGGGGACACGTTCCGCGTCCTGTGCCGTTACGGCCGAAGGCCGTGTAGCCGCGGGTTCTCCCCGCGCAGACCTGACGCACCCTTCGCAGTCCGCGGAGGCGGACTTGGTGCCGTTCGAAGCCGCGACTTCAGTCGCCGGGCATCTACCCCGCGCAAAGGCCACGCGGAGCGCATACGTTCTGCGTCGCGAGAAGCGACGGCTACACGCTGCGCGTAACTTGGCCCGCGTACCGGTCTGCGACGGAATCCCCCCTCCCCCTTGCCCCCGCCCACCCAGGGGGCGGGGGAACCGGATCGCGCGTCGTTCGATCATAACGCCCACGTTTCCGCGTCGCGAGAAGCGACGGCTACACGCTGCGCGTAACATCGCCGCGGCGGTGGTGCAAGCACGCTGCGCGTAACATCGCCGCGGCGCTGGTGCAAACGCGTTGCGCCTGCGGTGCCGTTACGGACCTGGGGACACGTTCCGCGTCCTGTGCCGTTACGGCCGAAGGCCGTGTAGCCGCGGGTTCTCCCCGCGCAGACCTGACGCACCCTTCGCAGTCCGCGGAGGCGGACTTGGTGCCGTTCGAAGCCGCGACTTCAGTCGCCGGGCATCTACCCCGCGCAAAGGCCACGCGGAGCGCATACGTTCTGCGTCGCGAGAAGCGACGGCTACACGCTGCGCGTAACTTGGCCCGCGT
>JBBIQU010000217.1:0-5839 GCA_037442185.1 Chthonomonadales bacterium
GCGCATCCTCCGCTCCAACGGACCCACTCCAACGCGCCACGTGAACGCGCCACGGCAACGCGCCCCCAGCCTACCTCCGCCGTAGCTTCTCGGCTCTCGCAAGGTACGCGAAACTCAAGGCACCGGTCGGACCGGAAATCGCCCGCGGCGCGTCCGCTCGCTCGACGTAAGCTCGAAGCGCTTGATCAACTGCGACATCGAATCGAGCGAGATGCGCCCACCGCCCGGCCTGGGCCGTCAACTGCGGATCGCCCGGCCGGAAGACGCCGAGTCTGTCGGCCATCCTGCCGTCGCCGAGGTGGATTGCTCGCGTGAACGTGCGTGTCAGGCGTTCGACATCCCGTTTCGAGAAGCCGATTTTGCGCTCCCAGCAGAGGTACAGGAAGTGGGCGGTGATCGCTGCGTGCGATATGTCCTCTCCCACCCCCGCGGGACCGTCCGGACCGTTCTGGCTGTAGGCCCAGAGCCAGCAGTCGCGCTCTTTGTCCAGCGTCAGCTTCGAGCGGATGTACCTCAGCAGCCTCCGCGCACGATTGCGAGACTCGCGATCGCCAAGAGCAAGGAAGACCCTTCCCATCGCGCTCTGATAGTTGTTCGGGAACACGCGTCCCTGCGGGCTGACATAGTAACCCATGCCGGGGCGCGGCCCGTTCCGCCAGTCGGGCTCCAGCTCGGCAACCACCTCGCGCACCTGGCTTTCCAGTTGGTCGGCTGTCCGTCTCATGTCCGCCGTGGCCTTGCCCCCGGATCGAATCAGGCGCACGAGGTCCGCTATGGGGTACAGCAGCATCCCCTGATGGACGACATAGCAGGTATGGTTGCCGCGGTCGTACTGGGACGTGCCCCACGCCTTGAGGACACGGCCACGCAAGTAGTCCCGATACCGATCAGGCCCGCAGCGCTCGGCAAGACGATGATCCCGCACATCCATGAGGCTTCTCGCCACCCGAACTGCGCCATCCACATAGGCACGATCGCCCGTCGTCTCGTATAGCACGTTGAGCGCAGCCATGGCGTAAGCCAGGCTCCATGCCGCACCACCATAGCCGTCCTCTTCGAGACCGGAGACCGGCTCGGTCAGCACGTTGGCGCAACCGTGTACCGGTTGCCGGATCAGTTTCTCCGCCATAGACAGCCAGCTCTCCGATGGCTGTGCCGTCGCATAGGCGGCAAGCGCAAATAGCGCGGAGAGAATGCCCGCCGGTCTCATTCAGTCCTCCCGAACAGGTCGTTGGAGCATCGCTCCATGACCGACGGTTCGCCGAGCTTCCGATAGGAACCTTCACGTCATGCGGCGCGTGCGTGTCGCATGTTGTGATCCGGGCGCCCAGCAACCGATTGGACATGTACGTCATCGCGAGCGAAGCGAAGCGATCCCGATTGGAGATGGCCCCCTGTGGCACGCTTGGGATCGCTTCGCTTCGCTCGCGATGACGTGCGCGGCTCCGATCCGACCCGACGCGGGAGCTTTTACAAGGAACGACACGCACGCTCATGCGGCCACACTGCAGGATGTCTGACGCTCATAGCCGAAAGTACTGCCAGTCGCCGCGCTCGCGCAGCGCACCCAGAGGAGACCACCACCATGTCGTCAACCGAGAAGAACCTGAAGGACGCCTTCGCCGGCGAGAGTCAGGCCAACCGCAAGTATCTTGCGTTCGCCAAGAAAGCGGAGCAAGAGGGTTTCGCCAACGTCGCGCGCCTCTTTCGCATCACCGCAGAGGCTGAGACCATTCACGCCCATGGCCATCTCGCAGCCCTGGGAGCTGTCGGCTCGACAGCGGACAACCTGCAGGCGGCTATCGCGGGTGAGACCTATGAGTACACCGAGATGTACCCGCCGATGCTGTCGGCAGCGGAAGCCGAAGGTCACCGGGCCGCGCGCATGTTCGGGTACGCCGTCGCAGCCGAAGAGGTTCACGCGCGTCTCTACTCGTTGGCCCTTGAAGCCGTGAAGAAAGGCGAGGATATAGCCGGAGTCGAGTTCCACCTGTGCCCCATCTGCGGCTATATCGAGCTTGGACCCGCCCCCGACGTTTGCCCGATCTGCAAAGCGAAGGGCGAGACCTTCATCAAGGTATAGGCAGAACGTTGAGGAGCTATCGCAAGGAGCTGTGGTTCAACGTTCCGGGCCGGCGCGCCTTCGTGAACATCACGCGTGAAGTCGAGCGGTGCGTGGCCGAGAGCGGGGTCCGAGAGGGGCTTGCGCTGGTGAACGCGATGCACATCACCGCTTCCGTGTTCATCAACGATAACGAGTCCGGTCTCCATGCCGACTATGAAGCGTGGCTCGAGCGGCTCGCCCCGTTCGACCCGTCTTCGTCGCGTTACGCCCACAACAGGACCGGAGAGGACAATGCCGACGCCCACATGAAACGCCAGATCATGGGGCGGGAGGTCGTCGTTGCCATCACCGAGGGCAAGCTCGACTTCGGTCCATGGGAGCAGATCTTCTATGGCGAGTTCGATGGAGGCCGCCGCAAGCGGGTGCTGGTAAAGATCATCGGCGAATGACCGGCGCCTGGGCGCCCTTGTGCCGCTGGCACGAAGGCGCTCCTGTGCGCGTATGTGATAGCGTACGAGCCATGCGTGCGCTACACTATTGCGTTGCGTCGCGTTGGCCGACGTAGTACGCCGCATGGGTCATCACCACTCACATAGCTCGGAGATCGCCGGTCGGCGCATTGCCTATGCTATCCTCCTGAGCGTCATCTTCGTTGCGGCGGAAGGGCTGATCGGCTGGCGCATCGGGAGCCTCGCCCTCATCTCGGATGCCGGCCACAACCTCACCGACGCGGTCGCCCTGGCGCTCTCGGCGTTCGCCATCTGGATCGCCCGCACGCCCGCCACGGAAGCCCGGACATACGGTTACCACCGCGTCGCCATCCTGACCGCGCTCGTCAATGCGCTGTCGCTGGTCGTGGTTTCTCTGGTGATCTTCGTCGAGGCGTTTCGCCGGATTCGGCAGCCCGAAGCCATTGAAGGAAGCTGGATGGTCTGGACCGCGCTGGCCGCTCTAGCGATGAACGTATGGATCAGCTTCTGGCTGCACTCCGACGCGAAGCACGACATCAACATCCGGAGCGCATACCTGCACATGGTTTGGGACGCCCTTGCCAGCGCGGGTGTCGTGATTGCCGGGATCATCGTCTGGGCAACGGGCTTTGCCCCGGCAGACCCGATAATCTCGATCGTGCTCGGCGGCCTGATTCTGTGGAGTTCGCTGGGCATCCTGCGCGAGTCGCTGGAGATACTCCTCGAGTCCGTACCGAAGGGGCTGGAGCTCGCCGACGTTGTGGCGGAGGTTCAGCGTGTGCCGGGGGTGCTCGGCTGCCATGACATGCATGTGTGGACCATTTCGTCAGGGCTCCTTGCTGCAAGCTGTCACGTTCACGTGGCCGAGCAGAGCGCGCGAGAGGGCCAGCGCATTGCGCATATGGTCTCGGACGGGCTGGCCGAGCGGTTCGGCATATCACACACTACCGTCCAGATCGAGGTAGAGCCGTGTTCGGGGCATGACACACTCTGCTCCATGCGTCGCCTCGCAACCCCGTCAGTGACGCCAGCGCCGGACTCGTGAGCGCAGAGCGAATCGGCGCTTCGGGCGTCGAGACGACCGAGGCGTTCGCCCCGCATGTCAGACCCACGCTGCTGGAGTTGATTCGCGTCTTCTTGTACATCGGCTGCGCCGGTTTCGGTGGCGGCATGGCAATCGTGGCCATGATCGAGGATGTCTGTGTGCGCAAGCGGCGCTGGATGAGCCCCGAGGAGTTCGCCCATGGGGTCGCGTTCGGTCAGTTCCTCGGAGCGTTTGCCGTCAATACCACAACGTTTGTCGGGTACAGGATGCTGGGACTGATCGGAGCCGTTGCGGCGGTTACTGCGTTTCTGATGCCCGGCGTCGCACTGGTGATCGCTCTGTCGGCACTGTACTTGCGCTTCCAGCGCGTTCCGGCCATGGAGGCGGCGCTCCATGGGATAGGGCCGGTTGTCGTGGCCGTACTGCTCAGCGCCGCATACCGCATGGGCAGGTCGGCGCTCCAGGTCGCTGAAGATGCCCGGAGGGATGCGGGTGCAGGCGGGACGCCTGCGCTACAGGAGGCGGCAGGCTCGAGTGCAGGCGAGACGCCTGCGCTACTGGAGGCGGCCAGCCCGAATGCAGGCGGGACGCCTGCGATGCGGGAGGGCGCTCCAGTCCGTCACAGGTTGGCCCGGCGCGCATCCATCGTCCTCGAGCCTTCGCTCGTCGCACTGGCATCGTTTGTGCTTCTGTACCGCTTTCATGCGCCGGTAGTTGCGATCCTCGCCGTTGTCGCCTGCTACGGCACAGCCCGGTACTGGATGGATCGCCGACCAAGTATCGGAGAGCGCTCGGCATGACCCGGGGATGGCTCGTCGGAGCCGGGTGGGGCTCGCTCGCCGGCCTGGGGTGGGTCTTCCTTAAGATCGGCTTCGTGTTCTTCGGCGGCGGGTTCCTCTTGATCCCGCTTCTCCACCATGAGCTCGTCGTCAACCGTGGGTGGCTCACTCAGGCGCAGTTCATTGACGGCGTGGCCATCAGCCAGCTCACGCCGGGACCGGTTGCCATTTTGGCGACCTTCTGCGGCTTCTTCAGGGGCGGCGTTGTTGGGGCAATCATCGCGACGGCCTGCGTCTTTCTGCCGGCATTTGCCCTGATGGTCACGATGACGCGGGTCTATGAGCGAGCGAGGCGCATGGACGGCGTTCGGAAGGTCATGGACGGGTTCTTGCCCGCGATAGTCGGCCTCCTGGTGGCGTCTGCGTGCGACATCGGCAGGACAACTCTGCTGACGCCGTGGCATATAGCAATCGGCGCTGCTGCGCTGGTCGCCATTGTAAGGTTCAACGTTAGCCCGGCGCTGCTGATCCTCGCTGGTGCAGTCGCGGGAACGCTGATCGGCAAGTGAATCTGCGTTCGAGTATGTAGTGGCCAGACGGGCGTTGAATAGCCCGCCTCCGACTCACAAGACCCACAGCCGTGGGTTGGAGCCATCCCGCACGCGGGATTCGTCCTGCAGCCCGACGATTCATCGTCGGTATGGCCTGAGTGAGGAGGACTGACCTTGGCCTACCTGTAGACTTCGTCGTGCGTGCCGATGTCGAGCAGGACGATCTCCTTCTCTGTGACGGCAATCGTCATCGTGATGCGGTAGCTCTCCGTAAGCCGCACCGCGTACATTCCTGCCAGCTTGCCGTGAAGCTCGTGAGTCCGCAGGTGCGGCTGCCAAGGGTCATGCGAGAGGTCCCGAAGGACCGCTGCCAGCTTGCGGCCGAGAGCCGCGTTTCCCCGTGTAAGCGCATTCGACGCTCGAATGAACGCCGATGTCCAGACGAAGGTATACACGGGTCAGTCTTCAAGCTGGAGCGCTTGGATGAGCTCCTCTGCGGTCCCGCGCCACACTCTTCCCGCCTTGTAGTCTTCGTATGAGGCGAGGACGCGCTCCTCGTAATCGGATCGCAGCGTCTGAACGAGGTCGTCGTAGCGCTCCTGCGTCAGCACGACGTACTCGGGTCGGTTTCGCCTGATGATATGGATGGGTCCGTCGCCGATCTTCTCGTCGAACGCAGCCACACCCCTCCGCTTGACCTCCTGAGCCGGAAGCGTATTCATGTGGCAACTCCTTTCGGTATCTGGATCAGTAGTGAAAATGATACCAGATCGTGCTGATTGATACAGCATCCGCGACGCCATAAGCGTGCGTGTCGTTCCTTGTGAAAGCTGCCGCGTATGGTCGGATCGCAGCCGCACACGTCATCGCGAGCGAAGCGAAGCGATCCCGACCGGAGATGGACCCCTGTGGCACGCTTGGGATCGCTT
>JBBIQU010000218.1:0-1604 GCA_037442185.1 Chthonomonadales bacterium
GGCGTCCGGCCAAGGACAACGCATTGCCCAGAGCCGCCGGCGCTGGAGGGAACACGTGGCGGGGTTGGTTGCCGATCTGCCTGACGCGCCGGGCCTGTACCGCATCTGGTTCGATCTGGAGGCGCAGATACACGTTCGCATAGGCTCGCCGGGCGAGGCGACGCTGCCGGAGGGTCGCTATGCGTACACCGGTTCGGCCCGAGGGGGCATACGGGCGCGTGTGGCTCGGCACCTTCGTGCCGACGGCGTTCGGCGATGGCACATTGACTACGTTCTGCCCTTTGGCCGCGTCATCGCCGTCGAGGCGCACCCGCATCCGGCGATATCCGAGTGCGCCCTGAACGCCGAGACGCTTGCCTGGCCCGACGTTGCGACTGCTGTACGCCGATTCGGAGCGAGCGACTGCCGCTGCCCGGGCCATCTCGTCGGCGCGCCGCGCTGGATGCCCGCGCCGTTGTATGCGGATGTCCGCGCTCCATCCGGCGACGCGATTCGCGTAAGGCTGCTGCGCCCAGATGACGCGGAGCGGCTCGGAACGTACTTCCTCGGCCTGAGCGACCGCACCCGGTCACGGTACGGCCCCCATCCGTTCGACAGGGCAACCGCCGGCGCGATCTGCGAAGGTCTCGACCCGCGCGACATGCTCAGGGTCGTCGTCACTGCGGGAACCGCACCCGACGAGGAGATCGTCGCTTATCTGCTCGTGAAGCTGGGAGTGCGCGAAAGCGACGGCAAGCGGTATGCGGCCCTCGGCATTGAGCTCAATCCGAGCCGAACCGCGGCTCTCGCGCCATCGGTTGCCGATGCGTGGCAGAACCGTGGGGTTGCCAGCGCCGCCATGCCGACTCTGCTCGCCATGGCCCGGTCCGTCGGTGTGCGTCGGCTTGTGCTATGGGACGGCGTCATCGCCGACAACCATCTGGCGCAGGGGTTCTACCGCAAATGGGGCTTCGTCAAGGTCGGCGAGTTCACGACCTCGGTCCTCAACTTCGACATGGTCGCCGAGATCGGCGCAGAAGACCCTATCCGGCCGCGAGAGCCTTCCTGAGAAAGAACCCCGTATGGCTACCCGGCGTCTCGGCCACCTGCTCGGGCGTGCCCAATGCGATCACCTGGCCGCCGGCGTCGCCGCCCTCGGGTCCGAGGTCAATGATGTAGTCGGCCGTCTTGATCACATCGAGGTTGTGTTCGATGACCAGCACCGTGTTGCCCGTATCCACGAGCCGCCCCAGCACTTCGAGCAGCTTCTCGATATCGGCCATGTGCAGTCCGGTGGTCGGTTCATCAAGGATGTAGAGCGTGCTGCCGGTTCCCCTTCGCGAGAGCTCGGCAGCCAGTTTGATGCGCTGTGCCTCGCCGCCCGCAAGGGTGGTGGCCGGCTGGCCAAGGCGAATGTAGTCAAGGCCGACGTCGTGCAGGGTCGCGAACTTGCGGCAGATTCGGGGCACGGCGCCGAAGAACTCGACGGCCTCCGACACCGTCATGTCAAGCACGTCGGCGATGCTCTTGTCCTTATAGCGGACCTCCAGCGTCTCGCGGTTGTATCGCCGCCCCTTGCAGATTTCGCACGGCACATACACGTCGGGCAGGAAATGCATCTCGAT
>JBBIQU010000218.1:1629-5773 GCA_037442185.1 Chthonomonadales bacterium
GTCGCCGCGGCACGCCTCGCACCTGCCGCCCTTGACATTGAACGAGAACCTGCCGGGCATATAGCCCCGAACGCGCGCCTCCTGGGTGGCGGCAAACAGGTCGCGGATGAGATCGAAGGCTCCCGTATAGGTGGCCGGGTTCGAGCGCGGGGTCCGGCCGATGGGCGACTGATCTATGTCAATGACCTTGTCCACGTTCTCGAGTCCCGTCACGTCGTCATGGGGAGCCCAGCTGACCATCGAGCCGTGGAGCTTGCTCATCAGCCGCGGCAGAAGCGTCTCTTGAATGAGGGTGGACTTGCCGGAACCGGACACGCCCGTGACGCATACGAAAACGCCGAGCGGGATCCGCACGTCTATGCCCTTCAGGTTGTGTGCCCGCGCGCCTCGGAGTTCGATCCATCGGCCCTGCGCCGCGGACGCTTGACGACCCGCGGCCTCGAACCCTTCAGGAAGCGGACGCCGAACCAGGGGCGTCCGGATGCGGCGCTTGCCGCTCAGGAACTGGCCCGTCACGGATGCTCCGGTGGCCATGATCTCGTCGAGGGTGCCCTGGGCCACCACCTGGCCGCCGTGCTCGCCTGCGCCCGGTCCGATATCAACGATATGATCTGCGGCGCGCATGGTCTCCTCGTCGTGTTCCACAACGATGATCGTGTTGCCGAGGTCGCGCAGCTGCAGCAGCGTGTCAATGAGCTTGGCGTTATCGCGTTGGTGCAGGCCGATGCTCGGCTCGTCGAGGATGTACAGCACGCCCATCAGCCCGGAGCCGATCTGCGTGGCAAGGCGGATGCGCTGGGCCTCGCCTCCCGCCAGCGTTGCGGCAGCGCGATCGAGCGTCAGGTAGTCGAGGCCGACATTCACAAGGAACGTGAGCCTCGCGCGTATCTCCTTGATGATCTGTCGGGCTATTGCCGTCTCTCGCGGGGTGAGCTCCAGCGAACCGAATCGGGCGTGGGCAGCGGCGATGGACAGGGCCGTCATCTGGGCTATGTTCCAGCCGTTGATCGTGACGGCCAGCGCCTCCGGTTTCAGTCGGGCGCCCTGGCACGCCGGGCACGGGCGGGTCGAGCGGTACCGGTTCAGTTCCTCCTTGATCCACTCGCTCGTGGTGTCGTCGTAGCGCCGCTGAAGCATGTTGACGGCTCCGGCAAACGCGCTGTCGAACGTCCGCACCCGTCCGAATCGGTTGCGGAATCGTACCGTCACATTGCCTTCGACGCCGTACATGAGCGCGCGGAACTGGTCGGGCTTCAGCCGCTCTATGGGGGTGTCGAGCGTGAAGCCGAACTGCTCTCCGACGCCGGCGAGCAAGCCTAGCAGGTAGTTGCCGTAGTTGGCGCCCGGCGTCTTCGGCATGAGCGCCGCCAGGGCTCCCTGCCTCAGCGACAGACTCCGATCAGGGATCATCTTGTCGGGATCGAACTCGGTGCGCGTACCCAGGCCGTGGCACTCTGTGCACGCGCCGTAGGGGCTGTTGAACGAAAACGTGCGCGGCGCGATCTCGTCAACGCTGATGCCGCAGACCGAGCAGGCGAACCTCTCGGAGAAGATCAGCTCCTCATCGCGAGGGGCTTCGGCCTCGCCGGTGCGCGTCGTCAATACGGTTACCACGCCGTCGCCCTTGTTGAGCGCCGTCTCCAGCGAGTCGGTCAGGCGCGAGCCGATATCGGGTCGAACGACGAGGCGGTCCACGACGATGTCAATCCAGTGCTGCTTGTACCGATCGAGCTCTGGGGGCGGTTCGGCGCCGAGATCGTAGACGCTGCCGTCAATGCGCACTCGCGTATAGCCGTCCTGCAGAATCTGCTCAATCTCCTTGCGGTACTCGCCTTTGCGGCCCTTGACGACCGGCGCCAGTATCTGGATGCGCGTGCCTTCGGGCATCTCCAGGATGCGGTCCACAATCTGCTCGACCGTCTGCTGGGCGATTTCCCGGCCGCAGTTCGGACAGTGCGGCCGGCCAATGCGGGCGAACAGGAGCCGGAGGTAGTCATATATTTCCGTCACCGTTCCGACAGTGGACCTGGGGTTGCGGCTCGTGGACTTCTGGTCTATCGAGACGGCCGGCGAAAGCCCCTCGATGTGGTCCACATCCGGCTTATCCATCTGCCCGAGGAACTGTCGGGCATAGGCCGAGAGGCTCTCCACATACCTTCGCTGACCTTCGGCGTAGAGCGTGTCAAACGCGAGTGACGACTTACCCGATCCGGAGATGCCCGTGATCACGATCATCTTGTCGCGCGGGAGGTCGAGGTCAATGTTCTCGAGGTTGTGCTGGCGAGCGCCTCGGATCGTGATCTTGTCTTGGGGCATGGCGGTGTCCTTGGAAGCGAGAGGAACGGCGCGATTCTAGCCGAGTCCGCCGCGTAACTTCCAGTAGACGCCGCGAGAAAACCGATTCGACTGAGCAGGGCGCAACGGGCGCGCGCAATCAGAACGAGAGCAGGACCTGCCAGATGTACATGCTTCCGAGAGCATCAGTCTGCTCCCAGACGCGCCGGATGATGGCCTCATCGCCGGAAATGGGTCCGAGTTCAGCGCGCTTGATCTCCCAGGGTACGCACACGCCCGGCTTCGGTTGGCGCTTTGGCGGATCGGACGGATCGGACGGATCGGGCGCGGCGGGCCGAGCGGGCGATGGGCGCGCATGGCCCTGTGAGTACACGCCATGCTCGCGCGCGAACTCGGTCATTGCACGCAGGCACTCGGGCTTCGTGTCGTTCTGCATGATCGCGCTAGCATCGAGGATGTAGCCGCCGTTCCGGGCAACGCTGTCGAGTACCTCACGGCACTTTGCCCGCACTTCGTCTTCGGTGCCGTAGCTGAGCAGCACATTGGGTATGCCGCCGCTCAGGCAGAAGCGGTCGCCCAGTTTCCGATGGGCTTCGTGGATGTCGGCGCGGTCAACGTGGTAGACGATGCTCGCGTCAGGCAGCTCGGCGAAGCTGTCGAGATGGGCGTTCCAGTCGCCTTCGGCGTAGAACAGCGTCTGATGCCCCGAGCGCCACAGCTCCTCGATGATGGGCTTGAGCGTCGGCCAGTAGTGGCTGCGGAACTGGTCCGGCGTAACGAACGGCACGCAGCCGCGGTGCATCCAGAACCCGATGGGCACCTGGCCCGACGGATCGGCGGAGGTTCGTGCCACGTGCAGCAAATGAGGGGCCAGCGCCTCGCACGCGGCTAGTACCTTGTCGGGCCGTTCGATCATGTCCATGGTGAGCCCGATGTAGCCGCGCAGCTTGTCGGCGATGATATCGAACGGGGCCTTGAGGATGCCGGCGATGGCCGAAACGGTTCCCGATTCCTCTCGTAGACGGGCCGCCTGCGTGCCGAACGCGGTGAAGTACTGGAGCATGGCCATCCCGCCCTTGAGGAACGAGAGGTTGTTGCGCATCGTTGAGGGCGCGCCGATGGGCGTCACGTCGGCGGATACCCGTGGCAGCCATGTGTTGAGCAGGAAGCCGGTGGGATCGTCAATGAGCGCATCGTACTCCTCGGGCCGCATGAATGCCCTGTCGGCATCGGGCTCCCGGTACTGGAACCCGGTCTCCGGCGGCACGTCAATGCCCGGAACGCCGTAGTACTTGAGCCCGATCGCCTGCGTCAGGCCGGTCCAAACGTAGACCATGTTGCCCACAACGGCATCCCAGTCGAAATCGGCTGCGCACTTGCGGGCAGCGGCAAATGCCAGCTCGTAATCGTGCGTAACCTCCTGAACCGTGTACCCTGCGTAGCGTGCGGTGAACTCAGCCACGAACGGGCGTATGGGCACCATGTCGGGCATGCCGTTCGCCATCGCAGTGGTGTAGCGGGCGAGCCGCTGCCGGTACCGTTGCTCCATATCGGTCATGGTCATGCTCCCTCTCGAACTGGCGTCAGCGTCCGAAGTGTTCGTTATCCCGAGGCGGTGTTCCTTCCGCGAACTGATGCCGCCCGCGTGTCACATCCTGAGAGAGAGACACTCCGATAGGGTTCGCGCATCTCGGAAGGCCTGGTTCGCCGGTGACACGAGGGCGTACCAGCCGGTCCAATCGTGATGTCCGTTGATGGGCAGGTGGTCGGTCAGGCTGATACGCCCCTACGAATACGCGCGCCCGCTGGTGTAGGGGCGAGTCAACCGCACGGCCCACGTAACGACGAG
>JBBIQU010000219.1:0-5720 GCA_037442185.1 Chthonomonadales bacterium
GTTGTTTCAATCCCCGCGAGGGGCTGAAGGGCTTTCTTACCCTCGATCTCGGATTCCGAGCGCGTTGCCGCTAACCTTGCCTCCAACGCGGCCCGCCGGGCTCGGCCCGAAAGATCTGAGATCAGATTCTGCCGCTAACCTCCCCGAGAGTACCCCATTGCGGGACGTTAGCGGCACGGGCAGGGCGAAGTTCATCGCCGACGCAGAATGCGCTCGACCAGTCGTTCGACAAGATCGAGCTGGGCTTCTCCGCGCGCCGTTGTCTCGACGCTGAGAGGGAGGGACCTGTCGTCGGCGACGTACGCCACGTGGAGAATGCCGGCGGCAGCATCCCTGCCGGTGATGCGCGAGCCGCCTGTCGTCCGCGCCCCTCCTCTTCGATAGCGGACAAAGGTTACGTATTGGCATTCCAGCAGTTCCTGCAGCGCCCGCTCCCACCCGGCGGGCCGTTTGTGTTCTTCTCGACTGATGCCGTTCTTCTCGGCCGGCATGCGTGGGCAGGTCGGAGGCCACGCCGCCGCCGGGGCTCCCGCTGTGGCCCTGTATGCTGCATAGAGGAGGTTGCCGCTCGCTGTCAGATAGGCGCATCCATCGGATGCCTCTTCGACGATGAACCCCAGTTCCGGCTGCGCGCCGCGCAGACGTCGTTCGACCTCATCGGCGGGGCGCGGTTCTTCGTCTATCCACTCGAAAAAGGCGAGGTTGTCCTTGACGAAGCTCATGTCCCAGGCGACGGGCAGGCGCGGCAGCTCGATGAGATCGCGAAAGCGCTCGTGAACGTAGACGACGCGGACGCCCATGAGGATGCCGACGAGGTTCAGCATCGCCGTTTCGGCCTTGAACCCGCCCGTTGCGCACAGCGTCACGCTCTCTTCGCACCGTCGGGCCTCTTCCAGCTCTTGGAACACGAGCTTGATCAGCGCCTTGAGACCTCTGGAGACGAAGGACTCGGCCGCGTACCCGATGCTGGCGATGGCGCGTTCCGCAACGGTATGTCCGGTCCGGCTGTAAGCCGCTGCAAGGGCGCTGGAGCACCAGCGGCCCTCGGGCGTATCCGAATGGAGGAGCGTCAGGCGGTCATCATCGTTCAGCGGCGCGAGCAACAGGGTGTGGGTTTCCGCCGACGCAAGGCGCGGGTCAGCCGTCGCGAGGTACGCCACGGCGTCCTCTATCGAAGGCATGTCCGCGTCCCTGGTTCTTCCGGCCCACGGGCGCGGCTGAGCATTGGGATCATCGTCGCGGTTGGTCAAGAGCGATGTGCCGACGGTGACGACCAGGCGGGCCATAGTGTATCTCCTCAGTGTGCGTCCTTCGGCCACCGGAGCCCTACGGCGAAGGCAAAGCCGCAGTCGGCGGCATCGGGGAAGCCGGCGGAAACGCCGTCAACCAGTCGTCCGTACCAGGGACGCGGCGGCTTCCCTGTCCGGAATGCGGCTCCGGCCGCGAGCCGCAGGAGGGGGCGCTTGAACGGCCGGCGGGCTGTCGCGCGCTCCTCTCCCAGTTTGCCGTGTTTGACGTCGGCGGTCCAGAAGCCTTCGGTGGGATCGTCGGCGGCCGGGACGTACGATGACAGGCTGACGAAGCCGTCCGCATCTTGAGGTTCGCCGAAGCCGCTCCAGGGCACAATGGTCAGATCCCGAACGTGGCCGTAGCCTGCGGACTTGCGCTTGCCGTAGCCGGCGGCGGCGAGATCGCCGAGCAAATCCTGCCACGGCAGGGCAATGTCATCGGCCACCCGGATGTAGACGTCCGCCACATCGAGCCATTCACCAGAAGCGGGGAAGAGTCGGCCCTCTTCGGCGTCGTCGGCGCCGGATGTCGTTCCGGTCTCGCGCGATATCTGATTGTGGAGCGTGTGGAACGGCTGACGCGCTTCGTCGGCGCCGGGCTGCGGCACATCCGGCTCGGCCAGCGCGCGAGCGAAGGCTTCCGGATTCAGCCACCGCGAGCCGCGCGATTCTCTGGCCGAGCGCAGCCGCCTGACCTTCTCGGCCACGCTGCCGGCGGGCTCGTATCGGGGAGGAAACATGGGTCGGGGGAGCCTGTCGGCAGGCATTCCGTCGGAGACGATCAGGGGCGGATTGCCCTCGCGGCAGCTTGCGAGCAGGTCTTGCAGGGCCTCTTCACCGTGCCGATGTGCCAGCGCCCAGCAGATGTGGCCAAAGATCGTATCGGCCCGCCACGGCGTGAGCGATGGCGACGCCAGTGTGAACCTCGCGCGGTAGGTTTTCACGTTGTCTCGATCCGTCAGGCACACGCGCCCGGGGCGACATCGGCTAAAGCATAGTCGAACCTCACTTTGCCGTAGCCACGGCTGCCCGACGCGCCGAGGTACTCCGACTCGATGAGACCGAGTCCTTCCCTGACAGTCGCAATGAGCTTCTTTTCGTCGTCGCCCTCGAAGATGCGCACGGATATCTCGAAGTCGAACTTTGCGCCCGGGACGACGCGCTCGACGGGCCGCGGGTTGGTTGCCACGCCGGTCCGGCGATCAATCATGTTCTCGGTCTTGACTTCGATCCATCGGTCCGAATCGGCTTCGGCTGCCTGCATCCTTGCGTCGCGGACAAGTACGCGGGTCGGACCGAGCGTGTGGTTCGGCTTCTTATGCGGGCCGAACAGCCGACACACGACGCAGTTCTCGCCGGCGCAGCCGCAGGGCTCGCCCCTCTGGATGTTGGAGCTGCAGTAACGGTACTCCAACGCGGACCTGAGCTTCCCCTTGAGCGAGGAACCCGGGATGTAGGGCATCCGCGTGCGGGGGTCTCGAATGATCGGGTTGTCCATGCCGCCAATCTCGATGTCGTCTTTGGCGCCGCCGATGCGTAGGCCTGTGAGGCACTCGATGGTGCCTGCGATGCGCACATGTTTGAGCAGCTTCAAGGTCGCCATTCAGCTATCCCTTTCCATCCTTGGGGTTGAAGTACTTGAAGTAAGCCACCACATACTGGAAGTGGGGCAGAAAGCCCTGCTGCAGGTTCTTCTGTGCCCTGGCCGCTTGCGAGACATTGGCCTCGATGAACGTGAGCAGGACGCCGAAATCCTTGCCCTCATTCTTGGCCCGTCCGCATGCATCGGCGGCGAGGGGCTTCATTTCGAGCACAGCGGGCTTGACCGCCTCGAAACTCTCGCCGGTGTCGAGACGCCGGACGGCCTGACGCAGGTGGGCGTAAAACCGGCGGATTTGACCGGTTGTCACCTGATGGTCGGTGAAAGCGCTTGCGACCTGCGTCGCCTGGTCTACGATGAGCTCATCGCGCAGGTAGCCGAGGTCGTTGAAGTAGCCGTTGTCGAGGTAGCTCTGAGGGAGACCTGCGCGTGGTGCTGGAAGTCCGCCGCCCGTCTTACGTTTCTTGTTGCACTCGAAGCAGCGCTCAAACTTGGCGTCTTTGAGCGGCTTTCCGCAGTCGCGGCACTTGGGCCGGTCCATATCGCCTCCTTCTGCGTCTCTCCATTCCTGCAAGCTTCCGAACCGTCTTTCCTTACTCACTGCTACCGCTCCTGTTGAGTATCACCAGCCGCGCCACAACGCCCAGACGATCCATATCGTCGCGCCAGTCGGCGCTCTCGTCGCCCAGTTCGAGTTGGGCGAGCCGGGAGGCCCACCGATGGGTGTTGGGCGCTCGCGACCGTTCGATGTTGCGCCCGATCTCGTAAGCGAGAAGGGGCTGATAGCGCATCTGGGATGTGTCGCCGGCGCGGAACGCCTGCCACATTCGCGCGTACTTCAGCAGGTGATATACGAGCGCCGACGGGATGCAGCGCGGATCGAGCAGTTCCGCGCCGAGGGGCGTTCGGGTGCGGTCGGCATTCCAGATCGCCGAGTAGGCGGCCGCAAGGTCGGCCCAGAGAAGGCTCTGACCGAAGAGGTGCGCCCGGCAGCGCCCATCCTGCTTGGCTTGATGAAGCGCTTGCTCGGCGATATCCACCGCTACCGCCAACGGTCGGCGCCGTTGCGCGAATGCGATTCCGGCCGAGAGGGTCAATGTGTCGGTTGGCATCGGCGCGCCCGGCGGATACCCTGTGTAGGCCCGGAAGTCGGACGCCACGCGGAGCGCCAGCGCGACGATCTCGTTGTGCGGACCCACCACCGTCAGGTCGTCGCCGCCGGAGAAGACGACGTAGCACAACGGAAACTCGCGTTCGACGATGCGATGCAGTCGTCCGGCGAAGAACTCCTCGAGCGCGGACGAGATGTGGGCTATCCGCCCGGGTTCGTCATAAGGTTCGTCGGTGTCGCGGCATAGGCCGAGCGCCAGACGTTCGCCAAGGCGGTCCACATCGGCTTTCAGATAGGCCAGATAGGGTCGTCCCTCCGCTGCGGCGGCCATATCTTCGAACGTGAGGTGTTCGCCGCCGTCTGCGACGGGCACGTGCCGCGCCACGAACCGGTAGGGGGTGGCGGGGCTCTGCGTGTCCTTGCGTGGATCGAAAAGCCACGCTTCGGCGTCGTGCGGCGGCGGCCCGGATCCGATCTGGGCGCACCAGCCGAAAGCCGCGATGTCCGAGGATGCTCCCGGCGTCTGCCGACGATACGCCACCCATGACGCAGACGTGAGCGTGCGGCCCCGGCGCTCGTCGGCCAGGCACAGGCTGCACTTCGTCTGGCCCGGGTCACTCCGGAAGCGCCCGCATGCGTGGCACGGCTCCGAGTCTTGCCAGGCGGCGTCCGCGAGGAATGCGTCGGTGACCCATGCGCCGTCCTTGACGAGAACATCGGCAAGCCGGCGTCGCTTCCGGGCCGTGATCTCAACGTCGGCGCGGGTCAGGGCGTCACCGAATCGTCCTGGCTCTAGATCGCGCCTCTCCACGGGCACGATAGCCATGTTGACGGCAAGCTCTCCGTGAAGCGTGCGTAGACACCAACGGGCTGCGTCGCTGCGAAGTCGCTCGATGCGGGCCAGCGCTTCTTCGGTCCACGGGAAAAGGGTGTGGAACTTGCCGCCGGCGTCGAGGATGGTGTTGTGCGGTCCGAGACCGAGCGATGCCCCAACCTCGCGCGCCAGCAGAGCGCTGATCTGGGAGATGAAGAACGAGCGAGCTCGAAGGGAGCGCGCAACGCCTCCGACTCCCACCTCGGAGATCTCAAACAGGTATGGCTGTATTCCCGACAGATCAGCAACGAGGATGCCGAGTTGGTCTGTTCCCGCAAGGAAGCATGTGGCCAGCGCCGATGCAAGGCCTCGAAGCGCGAGGAGCGGGACGTCGGGTCGTGAAGCGTCGGCTCCGAGGCATCTGGCATGGCGTTGGGCGACTGCCAGGGCGTGTGCCCATCCCGCGGCGACAAAGCCGTCGGCCGAGGCCGCCTGGCGCCAAGCACGAATGGCGGCCGCAGCGTCACCTGGCGACGCCGTCGGCAGCGCCGTGGGTTCGGGCCGGACATACGCGGGTATCGGCGGGGCACTCTCCGGCGATGTGCTGAGGGCGGCAAAGGGCAGGATCAGGGGGACCGCACCGTCAAGTGGCCCAAGCCGGACTGCAGCCGATGCCCGCGCCCACGCGTCATCGGCATCCGGCGACAGCAGGGACGGATCCGGATCGGGTGTTAGCGACAGGATACTGAGGGTGTTGGCATCTCTACTACGGTCAGCGCCCATGTCAGCCTCGCTGGATGTGACAGATGTTCTTGGAGCGAAATTCTACAGTGCCGGTTGTCGGATGTCAACCCCCCATCCTCCATCAGACTTTCTTGCATTTTCCGTTCTTGATCTCAATAGCAC
>JBBIQU010000220.1:0-5697 GCA_037442185.1 Chthonomonadales bacterium
GGTGAGCGACTGCCGGTGCCCGTAATGCCGCTGGATTCGCTTGGTGGGTTTGTACGTGAACCCGTTGATCTTCTTGCCGCGATACTGCTCGACCACCTCGGCCTTCACCACAACGCCGGGTACCAGCGGAGTGCCGATGCGCACACCCGTGTCGTCCGCGACCAGCAAGACCTCATCGAACGTATGTTCACCGCCTGGAGCGGCTTCGACTTTCTCTACGGACAAGACCGTATTGGGCGCTACCTTGTACTGCTTGCCGCCCGAACGCACGATTGCGTACACCTCAGACCCCCTTGAAGGCACTCCACCGATGGGTGTCGCCTGTCGGCGTGTGCCTATCACAGCAGGACGCTCCCTCCGAAGACGGCAAGGAGCGTCCCGCAATCCATCCTACCGTGACGGACAGCGCCGTTGCTGTCTCAGGCAGGCGTACAGTCAGCCACTATACCAGACCGACCGATACCTGTGTCAAGCGCGGCGGTCGGATGCGACAACCCCGCTGGCCCACGCGCGGCGCACATTTTCGAGCCTGATGCGAGCCTGATGCCCGATCAGCCTGCGTCCATCGTCCAGCACGATCAGAAGGCCGTCGGCAAGCGCCACCGCGCCGGTTTCGGGCTGCAATCGTGACGAGAGGATATCGCCTTCGACGACCTGATCCCGCCTCAATGCCGGCCGCTCGCGCTCGATTTCCACCATGCGCGCAGGTTTGACATCGAAGCGGTCCGGCGGAAGGTCGGCATCGGCGCGCACGTATATGGCATGCCGCGTGAGCTGTTCCAGCCGGTCAATGTTGACGCCGTTTTCGCCGATGAGCAGTTCGGCGGCGTATGGGCTGCATACTACGGATACCGCGTCGCAGCCCCGGGGACGCCGGAGCGCCGCGCTCATGATGTCACGCTCGATGGCCATGCTCACGGTTTCGGACGACGGCACCGAACCCCGGCCGCCGCAGTAGGCGCATGGCTCGCCGAGGAAGTCGGCGACGGTCTCTGATGTACGCTTGCGCGTCATTTCGACGAGGCCAAGGGCGCTGATGGCAGATATCTTTGTTCGGGCCTTGTCGCGCTTGAGCGCTGCCTCGAGAGTCTGAAGGACCTGTTGCCGGTCACTGGCTCGGCCCATGTCAATGAAGTCAATGACGATGATGCCGCCAATGTCGCGAAGCCGAAGCTGCCGGGCAATTTCGGCAGCGGCCTCGACGTTGGTCCGCACAATGGTCTCGGCAAGGTTCGCCCCGCCCGTGAACTTGCCGGTGTTGACGTCAATGACGGTCAGGGCCTCGGTGACATCGAAGACCAGGTGGCCGCCCGATTTGAGCCAGACCTTGCGCTTGAGGCTGCGTTCGATCTCTGCCTCGAGGTCGTAGTAGGTGAAGCACGGCACGTCGCCAGTATAGAGTTGTATCCGACCGCGCAGCTTCGGGGAGACGGAAGACAGGAGCTCATTGACCCTTTCGTATTCATCGGGGTCGTCGAGCACCAGCTTGCGGACGTCGGAGCCGAAGATGTCCCGTATGGCCTTGCTGACGAGCGTGAGATCGCGATGGATGAGCGTCGGTCCCTTGGCCGCGCGCGCGGTCTTCTGTATGTGTTCCCAGAGGTCGTAGAGGTATTCACTGTCGGCCGCAAGGTCGGCCTCTGCCTTGTCTTCGGCCTCGGTACGCATGATGATCCCGAATCCCGGGCGTTTGAGCCTCTCGCCGATGCGCCGCAGCCTCTCGCGCTCGGCTCGTTCCTCCACTTTGCGGGATACGCCGACGGTGTCGCTCTCAGGCATGAGCACCAGGTACCGGCCGGGAAGGGAAATCAGGGTTGAGACCCGGGCGCCTTTGCTGCCGCGCGGTCCCTTGGTAACCTGCACGAGGATCTCCTGTCCTCGCTTGAGTATCTGCCCGATCTGCTGCTGTTTGCGATGGGATCGGCGCATTGCCGGGCGCCGAGGGCTGCCGTTCTCCGCGGGCGTATCCTCTTCGTCTGCGGCAATGGCGTCATGCGCGGAAATCGAGCCGCCTGTCTCGCCGCGGATGCTTGGCAGCACATCGCCGACATGGAGGAACGCATTCCGACCGAGGCCGATGTCAACGAAAGCCGCATCCATCCCCGGCAGGACGTTCTCCACTCTGCCCTGATACAGGCTTCCCACGATGCGCTCGCCGCGCTCGATGTGCAGTTCGGTTAGCCGGCCGTCTTCGAGGACCGCAATGCGGGTCTCACGCTCTCCGACGTTTACGATGATGTCTTTGGTCAAGCTCTTCTCCAGAGACGGGCTCACGTCAGCGCGTCGTCTCAGCGCGACATGAGCCGCATCCGTTCCATCAAGGCCGTTTCCGCGCCTGGGATCTCCCGCGCGAGCGCATCGGCCAGTTCGCTAGGGCGGACCGATCCGGCGTTGCCGAAGCGTGCAATGATGCTGAACACGGCGCGGCCGTCGCCGACGGCATCGCATGCAGCGCCGCACACGAACGGGCGTATGTCCACCGTTCGCGGCTTCCCGTCCGAAGCGCGCGCGACCGGCAGCTCCTTGGCGGCCATCAGCGTTTCGGCGGCACCGGCCGCCGTCAGTGCGTCGGTACCGGCTGGGACGCTCAGCGTGATACGATACTCGGCCAGACTGTACCGCGCTGGTCCTTCAGCGAGCGTTTGACCGTCTGGCTCGGCGATGTCAATTACCCGCAGTCCTCCGGGCAAACAAGCGTTCAACTGCTCGACGCCGACAGACTCCGCGGAGTCGCGAATGTCCGCGAACACAAGGTCAGCATGGCAGATAAGTCCGACGCCTGCAGGGAACACGAACCGCAAACGAGGGCGCGGGTTGTGGCCCTGAGTCAGGGCGACGCTCACACCCGCACGCCGAAGTCCACGCTCGAACGCGCGCATGACGTCAAGGTGACCGAGCCACCTTGCGGGTCCGGCCTTCTCGAACGTGATCAGGAGCGTAGTTGGCGGGGCGTCCGCCGATCGTGGCCCGGCTTCATGCATGGTAAGGGGCTCGCCCTATCCTCAGCCTCTGTTGGAGTGTACCTCAGGCGGCGAGCGACGGGATTCTTCGACTATTTCAGCGGGTGAGGGCGTAGCAGTGCGCCCGTTAGCGAGACCGCGTGGGCCTCACTCCCCCGCGTAGTTCCATGTGCGCTGCTGAATGTCTCGGGAGAAGACAGGCCGGGCAGTTCCGCTGGCGAACAGCGTGGGGCACTTGTCGCCGCCCGACTGAACGTGCCAGTTGCACCAGGTGATGATCGTCTTGTCCTGAGGCGGATTGGGGTACTTGAGCTGGTTCGGGTTATCCGTGCGCGTGTCAATGCCGCGACCTTCGGCGTTGGTCCAGTCACGGCTGTAGACGACCTGATAGGCTCCGGGCTGACCCAGCGCGACTGTGATGTCGTAGCTGTCGAACGCATAGTAGGGAATCGGCTGGTTGGGATCGGGCCACTGAATGCCGTGCGTGCCGAAGGTTGCGCTGCCCGAGAAACCGGCATTGGCCGGAAACGATGCGTTCACGATAACTGTCTGGTCGGTTATAGAGTTGTTCGGGCACCGAAAGACGCCGATGTCGCGCACGTACGACGGATAGAGGAATCCGCGCCGAATACTCGTCGCCATAACGGGCGCGCCGCCGCCAGACTGCCAGATGCTTCCGTCGGGGTTCTCGGGCAATCCGAGCAACAGCGGGGGATACGCATCGTAGTCCTGAGCGTAGAGGCTGATCTTGACGTGCAGTTCCTGCATGTTGGAAATGCACGTGGTCTGTCTGGCCTGCTCCCTCACCCGGCCGAACACCGGGAACAGGATGGCGACCAGGACCGCGATGATACCGATAACGGTCAGTAGCTCGATCAAGCTGAATGCCCGGTTTGTTGCACGGTCCATGACGGCACGCTCCCTGAGACGCACGGGTTGAGTCGTGCGCCATCCACTGATGGGACGCCGACAGCAGCGTCCTTGTTCCTAGAGTACTTGAGGGCGCGCCCATGCGTCAAGCGTTCGGGGGCTTTGGCGCGGCGCGTCAAGGTAGACTACCGGCGTTGGAGGTGAAACATGTCCAAAGTGCTTGTTGCGGATCCCATTGCCCCGGAGGGCATTGCGCTGCTGCGCCGACACGCGCAGGTTGACGTTCGGACCGGTCTCGGCGAGGCGGACCTATGTGGGCTGATAGCCGACTATGATGCTCTGGTCGTGCGCAGCGAGACACAGGTGACCGCAGCTGTCCTCGCCGCCGGCGAGAAGCTACGTGTGGTTGGCCGCGCCGGTGTGGGCGTGGATAACATAGATGTTGACGCGGCGACATCGCGCGGCGTCCTGGTGGTGAACTCGCCGCACGGCAACACCACGGCCGCGGCCGAACTGACGGTCGCGCTCATGTTGGCCCTGGCCCGGCGCATTCCGCAGGCCGATGCCAGCGTTAGGGCGGGGGAGTGGGCGCGCAAGCGTTTCCTCGGCACCGAGATGTACGGTCGGACGCTCGGAATCGTGGGACTTGGGCGAATCGGTCAGGAGGTGGCTCGCCGGTGCCGCGCTTTCGGAATGAAAGTGATTGCCTACGACCCGTTCGCGAGTGCGGCTCTTGCGGATCAAACCGGAGTTGCCCTGGTGCCATGGGACGAGCTTCTGGCGACCGCCGATTTCGTGTCGCTGCATGTTCCGCTGACAGAGACAACGCGCGGGATGATCGGCTCCAGGGAGCTGGCCACAATGAAGCGAGGCGTCCGGATCGTCAACTGCGCGCGCGGCGGACTCATTGACGAAGAGGCTCTTGCGGAGGCAGTCCGGTCCGGGCATGTTGCGGGCGCTGCGCTGGACGTGTTCTCGAAGGAGCCGCCGGGAGCGGACTGTGCGCTGCTCGCGCAAGACGCCAATGTTGTCACGCCGCACCTGGGTGCGTCAACCGAGCAGGCTCAGGTGGCGGTTGCGCTCGATGTGGCGGAACAGATATGCGATGTCCTTGACGGACGCCCCGCTCGGTCGCCGGTCAATATGCCGCATGTACCTGTCGAGACCTACGAGGCCATAGGTCCGTACCTGGAGCTCGGACGGCGCATGGGCAGCATGGTAGGTCAACTGGCAGCGGCTCACGGTGCAACGGCCGGTCGCATCGAGGAAGTAGAGGTGCGCTATGCGGGGGACTTCGGCAGCCACCCGACCGGCATGATCACACGGTCGGCGCTTGCCGGCTTGCTGACGCCGATCCTCTCGGATGCGGTCAACATGGTGAATGCGCCAATCCTCGCTTCGGCTCGCGGCATCCGAGTGAAAGAGACGGTGACGCCATCGCGCGGCGAGTACAGCGCCCTCGTAACGATCACGGTTGGCGACGGCAGCCGAACTCGTTCCGTATCGGGGACAGCCTTCGGAAGAAGCCAGCAGCGCGTGGTGGAGGTGGACGGGTACGAGGTGAGTTTCGTCCCTGAAGGCACGTTGCTGATGACGATGCACCGGGACAGGCCCGGCACAATCGGTGCGGTTGGTACCCTTCTCGGCAAGAACAACGTCAACATCGCGGGAATGGACCTTGGCCGCAAGCAGGAAGGAGGCATGGCGCTCATGGTGCTCCTTCTCGACGACCCGGTCTCGGATGCCGTGATGGGTGAAATCCGCAAGGTGGACGGGATGGAGACGGCGCAGATCGTGACGTTCTGAAGGCTGAAGGGCGAAGGGCGAAGGCTGAAGGGCGAAGGGCGAAGGCTGAAGGGCGAAGGAC
>JBBIQU010000221.1:0-5689 GCA_037442185.1 Chthonomonadales bacterium
CCCAGAGCAGTTGCTTCCATAGCTGATCGTGCGGCACGTCATTGCCTCCAGTTCGATCCGGCCGTCCTGACCGATGATACCACCCGCCGGCCCGCTGCGAGGGTTCGGGGACCGCAGTGGCCCGCGCGCCGCGGGGGTAGAATGCGCGTGACCGGAGGACAATGCGCCATGCCCGAGAACTTCACGCTTGCCGACTGGCCCCATCGCCGCCTGAACCCCCTGACCGGAGAATGGCTGCTCGTCTCGCCGCACAGGGCAAAGCGACCGTGGCAGGGGCAAGAGGAGCCGACCGCGCCCGTCTATCGGCCTCCCTATTCGGCCGACTGCTATCTGTGTCCCGGCAATCCTCGAGCGCGTGGAGTGCGCAACCCCGAGTACCGATCCACTTTCGTGTTCACCAATGACTTCGAAGCCGTGCTTCCTGACGCCCCGGACATCCCGACGGGCTCGGACCCCCTGCTCGTTGCTCAAGGCGTTCGCGGCACCTGCCGTGTGATCTGCTTCTCCCCGAGGCACGACCTCACGCTTGCCGACATGCCTGAGGACGCCATCGCCGGCGTGATTGATGTCTGGGCGCTGCAAGTTGAAGCCCTCGGCAGTCGCTACCGCTGGGTGCAGGTCTTCGAGAACAAAGGGGCCACCATGGGATGCTCCAACCCGCACCCACATGGCCAGGTCTGGGCCACGGACTTCCTGCCTGCCGAACCGGAGAAGGAAGACCGATGCCAGATGTCGCACTACACGTCCTCAGGGTCTCCCCTGTTGCTGGATTATCTCGCCCGCGAACATGCAGCCGGCGAGCGCATCGTGGCTCGGAACGGGCACTGGACGGCGCTGGTTCCGTGGTGGGCCATGTGGCCATTCGAAACCCTGGTCCTGCCCAATGCCCACGTCAGGCGGCTGCCGGAGCTAGACCCCGAACAGCGGCTCAGCCTGGCGGCGATCCTGAAGCAGCTCCTCGGCGCCTATGATGGTCTCTTCGCTACGTCGTTCCCCTACACCATGGGCTGGCACGGCGCGCCGACGGGGGACTCGGGACCAGGCGACCATTGGCAGCTGCACGCCCATTTCTATCCGCCGCTCCTCCGTTCGGCCACGGTTCGCAAGTTCATGGTTGGATACGAGATGCTCTCGGAGCCGCAACGGGACATCACCGCCGAACAGGCTGCGGAACGTCTGCGAGACCTGGTAGGTTAGGCCGTCGCATCAGGCAGGATCGCCCGGCCGAGCTGCCGAAACCAACAGACGGTTCACCCACGATCGCCGCTCATCTCGCGGTGGACCAGGAGGCTAGCCAAGTCATGAGAAGCTGGGCTCTCGCGGCGCTGTTTGCCGGCGCCATCGTCATCGCGTGCCATCCGGCGAGTGCCGGGCCGGTCGGCGACCCGCTAGCACGGGGCTTCGCGAATCCTCCGCCGACGGCAAAGCCTTGGGTCTACTGGTTCTGGCTGAATGGCAACATCACCCGCGAGGGTATCACGCTCGATCTCGAAGCGATGAAGCGGACAGGCATCGGCGGCGTGCTCATCATGGAGGTGGATCAGGGCGCGCCTCTGGGTCCCGTCCCGTTCGCATCCGAGAAGTGGCGCGAGCTATTCAGGCACGTGGTCAACGAAGCGAACCGCCTCGGCCTCGAAGTGAACATGAATAACGCCGCGGGATGGTGCGGCAGCGGCGGCCCGTGGGTGAAGCCCGAGCACGCCATGCAGAAGGTGGTCTGGACTGCCGTTGAGGTCGAGGGTCCGCGCGAGTTCGCAGAACGGCTGCCTCAGCCGCAGACCGTCGCCGGACATTACCGTGACATCGTCACCTACGCATTTCGGACGCCGGACGCGTTCCGCATCCCCGATATCGCCCCGAAGTCCGCTCTGGTGCGAGGCGATGTGATGCCCGACGCGCGCTCGCCGGAGGCACCCGAGGCCGCAATCGTCAACCCTAACGCCCTCATCGAGCTTACTGCGCGGGTGCGGCCCGACGGGACGCTCACATGGTCGGTTCCCGCCGGACGCTGGACTATCCTGCGCATGGGCCATACCCCGACGGGAGCCATGAACGCGCCCTCGCCGGAATCGGGACGAGGCCTCGAGGTGGACAAACTCAGCAAGGAGGCGCTCGACGCCTACTGGGCGGGTTTCATGGGCAAGCTCGTCACCGACAACGGCCCGCTCGTGGGAAAGACCCTCGTCGCAACGCACATTGACAGCTGGGAGACCGGCTCCCAGAACTGGACACCCGGGTTCCGCGAGGAGTTCAAGCGCCTGCGCGGCTATGATCCGCTGCCCTATGTGCCGATCTATGCCGGGTTCGTGGTGGGCGGCTCCGAAGTGGCCGACCGGTTCCTCTATGACGTCCGCCAGACGGTCTCAGACCTGCTGCTTTCCAACTACGCAGGCCACATGCGCGAGCTTGCGCATCGGCACGGCATGCGCCTGACCATCGAGGCGTACGGCGATACCACGGTGGACAACCTCGCCTATGCCGGACGCTGCGACGAGCCCATGGGTGAGTTCTGGTCGTGGTCGCCCTACGGAGCGGGCAATACGCTCGTCGAGATGGCCGGAGCGGCCCACGTGTACGGCAAGCGCATTGTCGGGGCCGAGGCCTTCACGGCTCACGATGGGGAGCGCTGGCTCGCCCATCCGGGGTCCATCAAGGGCATGGGCGACTGGGCATTCGCGCTGGGCATCAACCGCTTCGTATTCCATCGCTATGCGCTCCAGCCGTGGCGCGACCGCAGGCCAGGCATGAGCATGGGTCCCTGGGGGCTCCACTACGAGCGCACTCAGACCTGGTGGGAAGAGGCGGGACCGTGGCACCGGTACCTCGCCCGCTGTCAGTATCTCCTCCAGCAAGGCCTACCGGTAGCCGACGTTCTCAGCCTGGCGCCGGAAGGGGCGGCCCGGACCTTCAATCCGCCGACGGACCTCGTGCGCAAGGGCTACAAGGCCGACGGCTGCCCGGCTGAAGCCCTGATCTCGCGCGTGAGCGTTCGCAACGGCAGGCTTGTCCTGCCCGACGGCATGTCGTACCGCGCTCTCCTGCTGCCCGGCAATGAGGCCATGACGCCCACGCTGCTCCGCAAGATCAAGCAGCTCGCCGAAGCGGGCGCGCTGATTGTCGGTCGCAAGCCCCGGCGGTCGCCCAGCCTGAGCGGCTATCCTGCATGCGACACCGAAGTTGCCGAGCTTGCCGATCGGCTCTGGTCGAGCCGCAAGGTCATCGCCGACAAGGCAGCCGACGAAGCGCTGAGGGAGCGGGGCGTGCTCCCTGACTTCATCGCCGACAAGCCGCTCAACTGGACCCATCGGCGCATCGGTAAAGCCGATGTCTACTTCGTAGCCAACGGGCTGGCCCACCGGGTCAATGCCGATTGCCGTTTCCGAGTAAAGGGCCGCATGCCGGAGCTGTGGCATCCCGAAACGGGCAAGATCGAGGCGGCTGCGGCCTTTCGGGAAGAGGGCGGCATCACTCGCCTGATGCTGCCGCTCGAACCGGCGGACTCCGTTTTCGTCGTCTTTCGCAAGCCGTCGCACGGCCTCGATCCGGTCGTCCGCATCGCCGAGGGCTCCAGGACGCTCTGGCCGATCGCCGCAAGGCCCGCTCAGTTGCGCATCATCAAGGCGCTGTGGGGACCCGCTGGCGACGAGAAGCGCACCAAGGACGTCACCGATCAGGTTCAGCGCATGGTGGATACAGTCGGGCCGTCGTTCACCGTCGCTGAGCTGGCCAAAGAGGGCGACCCGGCGTTCATGGTGGTGAAGACGCTTCGGGTGGAATACGAAGCCGGCGGTCGAAGCTTCAGTGCGTCCGCCACCGATCCCGAGGGGATCAACTTCGCGCTGCCTTCGGACGTGCCGCTGCCGATCCGCATCGTTCGGGGCGCCGACGGGGTCCTGCGCGGGTTCGGCACGCGTCCGGGGGTCTACTCGGCAACGCTCAAGTCGGGCAAGACCGTGCGCTTCCGCATTGGGAAGACCACCGGGCCTGTGCAGGCTTCAGGACCATGGACCGTGACATTCCCGAAGGGCTGGGGCGCTCCCGACAGTGTCTCCATCAACCGATTGGTGTCGCTCCATGAGCACCCCGACGAGGGCGTCCGCCACTTCTCGGGCACCGCGACCTACTCCGGACGGTTCCAATGGTCGGCAGCGCCGGCCGGATCGCGCGTTATTCTCGACCTCGGCGATGTGCAGGTTATGGCCCGTGTGAAGCTCAACGGACGCGACCTCGGCCTGGTGTGGAGGCCGCCGTACCGCGTTGATGTGACCGGGCTGCTGAAGCCCGGCTCCAACAGCCTCGAAGTCGCCGTCACCAACCTGTGGATCAACCGCATGATCGGCGACGAACGCCTTCCCGAAGACAGCAAGCGGCATGGCAACGGCACGCTGGTTGAGTGGCCGGATTGGCTCGACAGGCCCGGACCATCTCCGACGGGCCGCTTCACGTTCACCTCGTGGCGGCTGTGGGGCAAGCAGGGTCCGCTCCAGCCATCCGGCCTCATCGGACCCGTGACCATCCTTTGCGAGGCTTCGGCTGTCGGGAAATGACCGCGCGCCCCGCTGTCGTTCGGTCGCGTCGGCGCGTATGATATGAAGGATCGAAGCAGGGCAGGAGCGGAAATGCCTAACCGGAGCGCGGCCTCGCCGCGCAGAATGCTGTACATCATCGCAGGGTGGATCCTGGTCGGATTGGCGACCGCGGGCCTTGCCCTGCCGCTCCTGCCTGCGACGCCTTTCCTGCTCCTTGCGGCATGGTGTTTCGCCCGGAGTTCGCCGCGGTTCCATGCCTGGCTCACCGGACACCGCGTATTCGGCCAGATCATCGCCGCCTATAAGGAGCGCAAGGGTCTCACGGTCCAGCAGAAGGCGGCGACGCTTGCCTCCCTCTGGCTCGCCATGGGCGTATCGGGCTTCCTCGTCCCGATCCTATGGGTCCGACTGGTTTTCGCAGCCATCGGTCTCGGGGTCAGCATCCACATACTGCGCATGAAAACCCGCGCCGGCGCCTGCGCGGGCGTGCCTTCATCGTCGGGCATCGGCGAAGCCGACTGACAGACCGGACAGGGTCAATCGTGCCCTGATGCATCGGGCTCCGCCCGGAGGCCCCACATGCGCACGGGCGTACCATGCCGTTTGATCTCCAATGCCCGCTGAGCATCTGCTCGTGGAATGTGATACACACGGCGGGCACTAGGTGCGTCCAGTCTAGGTGGCCTGTTGGTGCCGCACCATCTCCACAAACTCAGTCAACGACAACATTCTGTCGAGAAGAGGAGCCGTGTAGGTGGCGCGGTCAGGCACAGGCAATACCACAACCACGCCCTGTCGCGCCATCTCATCCAGAGTGGGTGCGGTCAAGAACAGATCGCGAGTCAGGAGGCGCTTCACGGGCAACCGGTCGGCCTCCGCAAGAATCTGGCGCCAGCGCTCCTTGCACGTCGATTTCGCAGCGAGTACGGTTAGTGATGATTGGGGATAGGCAGGGTTTCGGTATTCCGCCTCTCCTGGAAAGAGGAAGTCTGGTTTGTGATTACGTTCGGTAGTAGCTTGTGCGGTGAACCGTAGCCCTTCTCGCTGGAACACCGCGGTTGCGTGGTGCTGCAGTGCGCGCCCAGCACGGCTCTTTCGCCGGTTGTGAACGGTGAGCGAATAGTCGATGAATGCGTCTACGGTGTCGAATCCTGCCCGGA
>JBBIQU010000222.1:0-5646 GCA_037442185.1 Chthonomonadales bacterium
GAGCAAGGGCCTGCAGCTCTTCTCCGATTTCTATGTGTGCAGCCTGTCCTCGAGGACGGTCGTCTACAAGGGTCTGCTGCTGGCCCGCCAGATCACCGGTTACTATGTGGACCTTGCCGATCCCGACTTCGATACGGCGATGGCGCTGGTGCATCAGCGTTTCAGCACCAACACGTTCCCGACCTGGCCACTGGCGCATCCCTATCGGCTCATCGCCCACAACGGCGAGATCAACACGCTTCGCGGGAACCGCAACTGGATGCGCGCCCGGCAGGCACGGCTAACCTCATCTCTGTTCGGCGACGACGTCCGGAAGCTCATTCCCCTCGTCAACGAGGTGGGCAGCGACTCGGCGACGCTCGACAATGCCCTCGAACTCCTCGTCATGGGCGGAAGGCATCTTGCCCACGCGCTCATGATGCTCGTGCCCGAGGCGTGGGGCGCGAATGAGGACATGGACCCGGAGCGCCGCGCGTTCTACGAGTACCATGCGTGCATCATGGAGCCGTGGGACGGACCGGCCGCAATCGCCTTCTGCGACGGCGTGCGCGTCGGGGCCATCCTCGACCGGAACGGGCTCAGGCCGGCTCGGTACCTTGTGACGCACGATGATCTGGTCGTGATGGCATCCGAGACGGGCGTCCTCGACATCGAACCTTCGCGCATACGGGAGAAGTGGCGGCTTCAGCCCGGCCGCATCTTCATGGTGGACACCGACGAGGGCCGCATCATTGCCGACGAGGAGCTGAAGGACCGGATCGTGCGGCGCAGGCCATACGGACAGTGGCTGTCCGAGAACAAGATTGACCTGCGCGATCTTCCGGATCCGCCGCATGTGCACATGCCCGATCACGACACCATCGTGGATCGCCAGCAGGCGTTCGGGTACACGATGGAGGACCTGCGGATACTGATCGCGCCCATGGCGGCCAACGCCGAGCAGCCGCTCGGTTCCATGGGCAACGACACGCCCCTGGCCGTGCTTTCCAGGAGGCCCCAGCTCCTCTACAGCTACTTCAAGCAGCTCTTCGCTCAGGTTACGAACCCGCCGATTGACCCGATCAGGGAAGAGCTCGTCATGTCGCTCATCCATTACATCGGGTCCAACGGCAGCCTCCTCGACGAGACGCCGGAGAACTGCAGGCAGGTTCGCCTCGAGTCGGCGGTCCTCACCAATGTTGAGCTTGAGAAGGTGCGCAACCTGGCCGGCGTCGGTTATCAGAGCCGGACCCTTAGCATGCTCTTCGATCCCACCGCCGGCGCGGCAGGGATGATGACTGCGCTCAACAGGCTCTGCCGGGCAGCAAGCCAGGCCCTCGAGCAGGGCGTGAGCGTCATCATCCTTTCGGATCGCGGCGTGGATCGCGACAACGCCCCGATCCCCGCATTGCTTGCCGTCAGCGCGGTGCATCATCACCTCATCCGAGAAGGCACCCGCACGAACGTGGCCCTGGTGGTCGAATCGGGCGAGCCGCGCGAGGTGCACCACTTTGCGCTGCTCGTCGGCTACGGCGCGAGCGCCATCAATCCGTATCTCGCGTTCGAGACCCTGGCCGACATGGTGCGTTTGGGCGAGTGTCTGCCCGAGGGGATGACCTACGAGCAGGCCGAGTACGGCTACATCAAGGCCGTCAACAAGGGCCTCCTCAAGACGATGTCGAAAATGGGCATCTCGACGCTGCAGTCGTACCGAGGCGCGCAGATATTCGAGGCGGTCGGCCTTGATCGGAGCGTCATTGACCGCTACTTCACCCACACGCCTTCGCGCATCGGCGGCGCTACGCTTGAAGTCATTGCCGAAGAGACACTGGCGCGGCATCGCTTTGCGTATCCGCCGCAGCATATCCCGGCGTCGCTCGATCTGGACCAGGGCGGACACTACAAGTGGCGTCTCGACGGCGAGACGCATCAGATCAACCCCGACACCATCGCGGCCCTGCAGCAGGCCGTCCGATCGGGCAGTTACGCGAGGTTCAAGGAGTTCTCGGCGCTGGCGGACCGCCAATCGCTCGAACTTGCCACTCTGCGCGGACTGTTCCGGTTCAAACATGCCGATCCGATCCCGATTGACGAGGTGGAGCCTGCATCGGAGATCGTGAAGCGCTTCGCGACAGGAGCCATGTCGCTCGGTTCGATCAGCCGCGAGGCGCACGAGACCCTGGCCATCGCCATGAACCGCCTTGGCGGCAAGAGCAACACCGGCGAGGGGGGCGAGGATCCGGCCCGCTACAAGCCCGACGGCAATGGGGCCAACCGGCGCAGCGCGATCAAGCAGGTTGCGTCAGGGCGTTTCGGCGTTACGGCGGAGTACCTCGTGAACGCCGACGAGCTTCAGATCAAGATGGCGCAAGGGGCCAAGCCCGGCGAGGGAGGCGAACTGCCCGGGCGCAAGGTCAGCGACTACATCGGCAGAGTCCGGCATACGACGCCCGGAGTGACGCTCATCTCGCCGCCGCCCCATCACGACATCTACTCGATCGAGGACCTGGCTCAGCTCATCTTCGACTTGAAGAACGTCAACCCCGAGGCGCGGGTATCGGTCAAGCTCGTGTCGGAGGTCGGGGTCGGCACGGTTGCGGCGGGCGTCGCCAAGGCCCATGCGGATCACATCCTCATCAGCGGATATGAAGGCGGCACGGGCGCGTCTCCGCTGAGCTCCATCAAGCACGCGGGCATTCCATGGGAACTGGGCCTATCGGAGACGCAGCAGGTATTGGTGCGCAACGACCTTCGCGGTCGAGTCGTGCTGCAGACCGACGGGCAGCTGAAGACTGGACGGGATGTGGTCATCGCGGCGCTTCTCGGCGCCGAGGAGTTCGGCTTCTCGACCGCTCCGCTGGTTGCCCTGGGCTGCATGATGATGCGCGTCTGCCATATGAACACATGCCCTGTCGGCATTGCGACCCAGGACCCGGTCCTGCGCGAGCGCTTCGAGGGCAAGCCGGAGTACGTCGAGCGCTTCTTCCATTTCGTGGCCGAAGAGGTGCGCGAGATCATGGCTTCGCTCGGCTTTCGGCGGTTCGAGGATCTGGTGGGCCGCGTGGATCTGCTGGATACGGTCGAGGCCGTGGATCACTGGAAGGCCCGGGGTGTGGATGTTTCGGCGATCCTCGCAAAGCCCGAGGCTGACGAGAGCATTCCTGTCCGGTGTGTCGTGCCGCAGGACCACGGCCTGGACGAGGCGATTGACTACCATCTCATCGAGGCGTGCCGCGCGGCTCTCGAAGAGGGCAGCGCAGTTGAGATCGAGGGTCCCATCCGCAACTCGAACCGCACCGTCGGGACGATGCTCAGCGGGGAAGTGGCCAAGCGATACGGCCATGCCGGTCTGCCCGACGATACGATTACGATACGGTTCACGGGCTCCGCGGGACAGTCGCTGGGCGCATTCCTGGCGAGGGGGATCACTATCGAGCTCGAGGGAGATGCCAACGACTATCTCGGCAAGGGGCTCTCGGGCGGCAAGATAGTCGCCTTTCCGCCGCGCGACGCCACGTTCGCCGCCGAAGAGAACATCATCGCCGGAAACACGCTCCTCTACGGCGCGACAAGCGGCGAGGTCTATCTTCGCGGCGTGGCCGGCGAGCGCTTTGCCGTGCGCAACTCAGGCGCCATCGCAGTTGTCGAGGGCGCAGGCGACCATTGCTGCGAGTACATGACCGGCGGCGTCGTGGTCGTGCTGGGCAAGACCGGCCGGAACTTCGCCGCAGGCATGTCCGGGGGCATCGCATTCGTCTACGACATAGACGGCAGGCTTGAGCGTCGGGTCAACCGGGGTCACGGCTCGATCCTCATCGAACCCGTCGAAGAGCAGCACGACCGCGCCCTTCTTCTGCGCATGGTCGAGGACCACTACATGCGCACGGGCAGCGCGCGCGCCAGGCAGCTGCTGGACGATTGGCAGAATCGGCTCGGGCGCTTCCGCAAGATATGGTCGGTTGAGTACCGCGATCTGCTGGCCGCGGCGCGGAATGGCGCATCTTCGGCCGAGACGCGCGGCGACCGCAACGGCGATGCGGCAGCAGTTGTGCAGGGGGCCGGACACCATGGCTGATCCCCGCGGCTTCCTGAAGTTCGAGCGCAAGGTCGCCCCGATGCGTCCCGTCGAGGAGCGCATCCGTGACTGGAACGAGGTCCTGACCCCGCCCGACGCGGCATTCATGCGCGATCAGGCGGCGCGGTGCATGGACTGCGGCGTGCCCTTCTGCCACAAGGGATGCCCGCTCGGCAACATCATCCCGGACTTCAACGACCTTGTGTACCGTGGACGCATGCGGGATGCGCTCGATCGGCTCCACGCGACGAACAACTTCCCCGAGTTCACGGGGCGCCTTTGTCCCGCTCCTTGCGAGTACTCGTGCGTTCTCGGCTACAACCAGCCGGCGGTCACGATAAAGCAGGTCGAGCAATACATCGTGGACACGGGGTTCGCCAACGGCTGGATTGTGCCTCAGCCGCCCGAGCGCCGCACAGGCCGGACGGTTGCCGTCGTGGGATCGGGGCCTGCGGGACTTGCGGCCGCCCAGCAACTCAACCGCGCCGGGCATACCGTGACCGTATTCGAGCGTTCGGGCCGGATCGGCGGTCTGCTGCGCTACGGGATTCCCGATTTCAAGCTCGAGAAGCGCATCCTTGATCGTCGGCTGCGCCAGATGGCAGAGGAGGGGGTCATTGTCAGGGCCGGCGTCAACGTCGGTACCGACATCAGCGCGGCGGAGCTTCGCGCCCAGTTCGATGCGGTATGTCTGGCCGGCGGCTCCACGATCCCGCGCGATCTGAACGTGCCCGGCAGGGAACTTGACGGCATCCATTTCGCCATGGAATACCTCACGCTTCAGAACAGGGCCAATGCCGGCGATGCCGTCGAGCCCATCAGCGCGAACGGCAAGCGGGTGGTCATCATCGGGGGCGGCGACACGGGCGCGGACTGCCTCGGGACGGCCATACGTCAGGGGGCCAGGGAGGTCGTCCAGATCGAGCTGCTGCCCAAGCCTCCTCTGCAGCGCGACGCCACCATGCCGTGGCCGACTTACCCGATGCTGCTGCGCACCTCTTCGGCCCACGAGGAGGGGGGCATTCGCGATTGGGCCGTCAATACGACGGCGTTCTCGGGAAGAGGGGGCCGGGTTGAGGAACTCCACTGTGTTCGACTGGAGTTCGGTGACCCGGGTCCGGACGGGCGCAGGCCCATGAAGCCCATCGCAGGATCGGAGTTCACCATCGGCGCCGACCTCGTGCTGCTTGCCATGGGTTTCGTTTCGCCTCAGCACAGCGGTCTGCTCGACGACCTGGGCGTCGCCTATGATGCGCGCGGCAATGTGCAGACCGACGCGAATCGGATGACCTCCGTGCGTGCCGTTTTCGCCGCCGGAGACATGCGCCGCGGCCAGTCCCTCATCGTTTGGGCCATCGCCGAGGGCCGTCAGACAGCCCGCGAGATAGACCGGTTCCTCATGGGCGACACCCGCCTGCCGTAGCCGACGACCGCATCCTCCCCGTGCCTCGGAGGCCGAACCCATCGGCCACGTCCCGCGCGCCATGCAACCTGAGTTGTGCGTCGCGAGAAGCGACGGCTACACGCTGCGCGTCCGATCGCCGCAGGCTTCCCCCGCCCCCTGGGTGGGCGGGGGCAAGGGGGAGGGGGGA
>JBBIQU010000223.1:0-2219 GCA_037442185.1 Chthonomonadales bacterium
GCCCAACGGACCAGGACGGAAGGCGCTCCATGGTAGCCTGGCCCAACGGACCAGACCTGCATGTTAGCCTTGCTTGACGGCGTCAGTCCGGCCCTTCGGTCGCGGGTGCGCACGCGGGTTCCGCTCGCAGGGCTAACCACGCTCCGAGTCGGCGGCCCGGCTGAAGCTCTCATCGAGGTGAACTGCGAGTCCGAGCTGATCGAGGCGTCGTCGGTCGCTCAACGGGTCGGCTTGCGGCACTTCGTTCTGGCCGGCGGAAGCAATCTCTGCATCAGCGACCGCGGCATTCGCGGGCTCGTCATCCACAATCGCGCGCGAGAGTGCGCCCTGGACGAGCTCACGGTCGTATCGTCGGGGCACGGCATGATCGCGCTCGTCCTCAAGGCTGCCGAAGCCGGCCTCGGTGGCCTCGAGTTCGCCATCGGCATACCGGGTTCCGTCGGCGGCGCGCTGGTATCCAATGCCGGAGCCTACCGCCGGTGGATATCGCCCTATGTCCGGTCCGTGTGCGTGGTCACCGATGGCCGCCTGCTGACCGTTGGACCCGAATGGATGGAGTTCGCCTATCGGAGCAGCCGTCTCCGTCGCGCCGGCGCGCCGCCCGCGTGCGTCGTCGGAGTTGAGCTGCAGTTGGCGCGGCGGCCACGGGCCGACATTCTGGCTGAGGCCTGCGAGTATCAGCACAATCGCATCCATCGCCAGCCCTGGGAGCCGTCGGCAGGCAGTTTCTTCAAGAACGTCGAAAACATGGATGTCGCCGGCCGTCTGGAAGGGCTGCCCGAGCGATTCCGTGAGGCGGGCGTTGTGCCGGCCGGGTACCTGAGCGATGCGTGCGGGTGCAGGGGCATGCGGCGCGGCGGAGCGCAGATCAGTCCGCGTCACGGCAACTTCATCGTCAATACGGGCGGCGCGACGGCATCCGACGTTCGCGCGCTGGCCGAGGAAGTGAAACGCCGCGTTCTCGATCGTTTCGGCGTACAACTTGAGGAAGAGGTGATCTATGCGGGAGACTGGCCGGACGGAGCATAGTCGGGGGGATCGGCGAGAATGAGCTGGAGGGTGATTGCCACATCGCGCGCTTTCTGGTCGAGCGCGGAGGAGGGCATCAGGGAACTCAGGGAAGCCGGCTGCGAGCTGATCCTGCCCGAGCGGTTCGAGAAGTACCCGGCCGCCGAGCTGATCCGCCTGCTTGATGGTTGCGACGCATCGCTGGCTTCATCGGAGACGTACAGCGCCGAGGTCTTCGCGGCTTGCCCTTCGCTGAAGATCGTGGCCCGGTGCGGCGTCGGATATGACGCCGTTGATGTCGAGGCCGCCACACGCTTCGGCGTTGTCTGCACCAATACGCCGGGCGCCATGGTGGACGCTGTGGCCGACTTCACCGTCGGGCTGATCCTCATGTGCGCTCGGCGCATGGGCGAGCTCGATGCCCTCGTCCATGCCGGCGGGTGGGGCGAGCTGTCCGGCACGCTTGTCAGCGGCAAGACGCTCGGGCTGGTCGGCTACGGTCAGATTGGCCGCGCGGTCGCGCGCAGGCTGTCGGGCTTCGACATGCGCGTGCTCGTGTATGATCCGGTGGAGGCGACGGACTCGGGCTTGCCCGTCGAAAGGGTGTCGCTCCGTGACCTGCTGCGCGAGGCCGACTTCGTATCGGTGCACGCTCCAGCGACTCCAGACACGGCAGGCATGTTCGGGGCGGCGGAGTTCCGAGCAATGAAGCCGGAGGCCTTCTTCATCAACACGTCGCGAGGCGCGCTCGTGGATGAGCCGGCGCTCATCGCCGCGCTCGAAGCAGGCGCCATCGCCGGCGCGGCGCTGGATGTGACCGTCGAGGAGCCGCTCCCTGTGGACCATCCGTTGCGGCGCGCGCCCAATCTGATCCTCACCGCCCATAACGCGTTCAACGCTCGCGAGGCCGCCAGCAGGATGTGCAACATGGCGGCCAGACTGGTCCTGCAGCTCATGCGCGGCGAGGCGCCCGTTTCCACCATCAACCCGGAGGTCTACGACTCATCTGCGCTGCGCATTCCGCGCCCGGGTTCCCCCGTTCCCCCGACCCGCGCAAAGCAGGGAGAGGGTGACGCACGCCCGGATTCCCCCGCCCCCTGGGTGGGCGGGAAAAACGGGGAGCGTGACGCACGCCAGGATTCCCCCGCCCCCTGTATGGGCGGGAAAAACGGGGAGCGTGACGCACGCCAGGATTCCCCCGCCCCCTGGGT
>JBBIQU010000223.1:2319-5620 GCA_037442185.1 Chthonomonadales bacterium
TGGGCGGGAAAAACGGGGAGCGTGACGCACGCCAGGATTCCCCCGCCCCCTGGGTGGGCGGGGGTAAGGGGGAGGGGGGAACCGAGAACAGCCCTTCCGTTACGGTTGCCGGAGAGAGGGGACAATGAAAACCAACACCGTCAAGCGAGCGCTCCGCTCGGACATTCCGCAGGTGGGCACATGGCTCTCCCTCGCCAGCCCCCTCGCCGCAAGATTCATGGCCCGAACCGGCTTCCGGTGGCTCACGCTCGACATCGAGCATAGCCCCGCCGACTGGGAGACGGCCGCATCCATATTCGGCGCCGTCGCCGACGCCGGCTGCGTTCCGCTCGCGCGGGTTCCGACGATCAGCCTCGAGAACGCCAAGCGAGCCCTCGATGCTGGAGCCTACGGCATCGTGTTTCCCATGTGCAACACGCGGGAGGAGGCAGAGGAGGCGGTTGCCATATGCAAGTACCCGCCTGTGGGTCGGCGCAGCGTCGGCGGAGGCAGCCACGTCCTGAACTTCGCAACGAACGGCACGGAGTACTTCCACCGGGCCAACGACGAGATCATGGTGATCGTCCAGGCCGAACACTACCTCGCCGTGGAGAACTGCGACAGGATATTCTCCACGCCGGGCCTCGACGGCATGTTCATCGGCCCCAACGACCTCCTCGCTTCCATGGGACGCACTCCCGCCATGGAATCGCCCGACTCCGACTTCGTCGAGGCATTGCGAACGCTGCGCGAGACCGCGCGCCGTCACGGGATCGCTCCCGGCATTCACGTTGGGACATCCGAACAGGCGCGACGACGCATTGCCGAAGGGTTCAGGTTCATCGCTGTGAGCAGCGAGCTGGGCTTCATGCTGAGCGCCGCGCATCAGGCAGTTCGAGAGTGCGTCGGCGAGGAGCAGGCATCGGAAGGCCCGGTGAAGTACTGATCGGCCTGTGGCATTGCTGCCATCGCCGGCGGCGGTAGGCGATGCGCTACGCTGTTCTGATAGGGTCGCAGTTGGCGGTGGCCTCAGCCGCGTTGTTCGCGCGGTGGGGACTTGATGAGGGGGTCTCGCCTGCTGCGCTCACCGCATGGAGGCTGACGGTCGCATCGGCCGTGCTGTTGCCGGGGCTATACGCGCTGAGGGCGCTGCGTTGCCTCACCCCCTCCCTTACCCTCCCCCCTCAAGGGGGAGGGGATACTAGTGGTTCCTCCCAAGCCATCCGCCTTCAAGACGCCCGTGGGCGGACCGCGCCGCCCAGTTCCCCCGCCCCCTGGGTGGGCGGGGGCAAGGGGGAGGGGGGAAACGCCAACGCACAGACAGATCGGTCCGAAACCGACACCAGCGGGGCGGGCAAGGGCGAGGGGGGAAACGACAACGCACAGACAGATCGGTCCGGAACCGACACCAGCAGCGTGGGCACGGCGGAGGGGGGATCCGTCCCTGCACGGACGGATCTGTCCGGAGCCGACACCAACGGCTTGCCGATCAGGACGGCGTTGACCCTGATCCTCGCCGGCGCTGCGCTTGCGTTGCATTTCTGGGCGTGGTTTGTCTCGCTGCAGCACATTCCCGTCGCCCGCTCAACGCTCCTGGTATCCACAACCCCGCTATGGGCAGGGCTCGGCATGTGGGTGGTAACGCGCCGGCGCCCTCCGAAGGCGTTCTGGCTGGGGCTGGCAGTCTCCGGGGTCGGCGCATGGCTCGTCACGTCCGCGGGAGTGGCGCAGGCGCTTCAGCCCGGCGCCAACACGGCGCTGGGCGATGGCGCTGCCGTGCTGGGCGCGATCGGCATCGCCGCATACTTCCTGCTGGTTGAGCCGCATCAGGGCATCCTCGGAACCTGGCGCGTTGTTGCGTGGACCTATCCCTCTGCCGCTGCGGCGACCTGGCTCGCCCTTGGAGCCGCCGGATCATCTTCAGGCGTCATGCCGATCACCGCCGGGGCATGGGGGGCGATCGTGGCCCTTGCGCTCGTCCCTCAGCTCATCGGGCACACGGCGTTGAACTGGTCGCTGAAGCACTTCACGGCGGGGGCAGTGGGGGCAGCGACGCTCCTTGAGCCAGTGTTCGCCGGCTTTCTCGCTTGGCTCGCGCTGGGAGAGACGCCGACGCTATTGCAGATCGCGGGCGCCGCAGTACTGCTTGGCGGCGTCGCATTGGCGCTCCGCTCGGGCCGTTCGGGTCGGTGAGCGGGTGATGGGTGCAGGCGGGACGCCTGCGCTACGAATACGCCTGCGCTACGAGTACGTCTGCGTAACGAGGATGCCGGCGCTGTGCGCGCGTGGTGTACACTCTGATGGCCCTGACCCGATCAGGTTCGACATGCCATCTCTCTGGAGGCGTCACTATGCTCCGCTCACTTCCGATCCTTCTCGCAGCGGCGGCCTTGACCGCGACGGCCATGGCACAGCCACGCGAGACCAAGGTTACCGTTGATCCGGCCAGGCCCGGCGCCGCGATATCGCCGTACCTTTACGGGCAGTTCATCGAGCACCTCGGACGGTGCATCCGTCAGGGAATCTGGGCGGAGATGCTCAGGGACCGCAAGTTCCTTCAGGAGCCCGGCAAGTCGTGGGAAGTGGTGAAGCCCGAAGGCGCGTCTTTCGAGGCGTACCTCGATCCGGCAGCGGCCTATGCGGGCGATCACGGCATGGCGCTCTGGCTCAAGTCGGCCCCGAAGTCGCCGTGTGGGATCAGGCAGGGCGGCATCGGGCTCGTCGCCGGCAAGGAGTATGTCGGATATGCCTACCTGGCTCACGCAGGTCAGCCGTCGCCAGTGGATGTGCGGCTCCAGTGGGGCGAAGGTGACGCAGGACAGAGCGTTCGGCTCGAACCGACGAAGACCTACGCCAGGTACGCGTTCGCTTTTCGCGCGGGCGCCTCCACCGACAACGCGACGCTGTCGGTCACGATGACCTCACCGGGCAACCTCTGGATCGGCTGCCTTTCGCTCATGCCTGCCGACAACGTGCGGGGGATGCGTCCGGACACGCTGGCGCTGATCAAGCAGATCGCCCCGCCGATCACGCGATGGCCGGGCGGCAACTTCGTATCGGGCTACAACTGGAAGGACGGTATCGGTCCGCGCGACCGAAGGCCTCCGCGATGGGAGCGCGCCTGGAGCGACATCGAGGACAACGACTTCGGGCTGGACGAGTTCATGGCCTTCTGCCGCGAGGTGAACACCGAGCCGTACATCTGCGTCAATGCCGGCCTCGGGTCGGCGCTCGAAGCCGCCGAACAGGTGCAGTATGCCAACGGTTCCGAGAAGACCCGATGGGGCGCGATTCGGGCCGCCAATGGCTCGGCCAAGCCCTA
>JBBIQU010000224.1:0-5576 GCA_037442185.1 Chthonomonadales bacterium
GGTGTTTTTTTGGGATGCCCTATATGAGTTAATGTCCACTTGTCAAAATCCCTTTGTATCAGATAGGAGCCCGTCCGCTCTCCCCAACTACGCCGGAACTGATGCTTGCGGGGCCCGGTGTGTGTGGGGGGGGGCAGAGCGATATATCCGTCCGTTCGCTGTCCGATCCACGTCAACCGGTGACGTGATCTGTGTCGGCTTCGTAGTGCCTTCCGGGGACCGTGATGCCCCATGGAGGACGGATATGACGAGCAAGGCTGCGACGGTCGGGGAGTATCTGGCCGAGCTTCCCGACGACAGGCGCAAGGCGATCGAGGCGGTCCGCGCGACGATCCTCGCGAACCTGCCCGAGGGCTACGCCGAAGGCATGCAATACGGCATGATCGGCTACTTCGTCCCCCACTCGGCGTACCCCAAAGGCTACCACTGCGATCCGAGGCAGCCGCTTCCGTATGCCTCGCTGGCCTCGCAGAAGAACCACATGGCGCTCTACCTCATGGCCATCTACGGCGATCCCGATGAGGCCGCGTGGTTTCGTGAGGCGTGGACCGCCGCCGGCAACCGGCTCGATATGGGCAAAGCGTGCGTTCGGTTCCGACGCATCGAGGATGTACCGCTCGACGTTGTCGCCCAGGCCATCGCGCGCGTTCCCGCCGCCGAGTTCATCGCGCGCTACGAGCGGGCCGTTGGCCGCCAGGCGGGCGATCAACCCGGCAGGCCGACACGCTCTGCGCAGAAGTGACGCTTCCCCCCTTCCCCTAACCCCCGCGCACCCAGAGGGGCGGGGGCAAATGGACCGCGCAACGTTGACACGCAACCGTGTCGTGGCCGGACGCGCAGCGTGTAGCCGTCGCTTCTCGCGACGCGATACGATCCGCATACGGCAAGCGTCAGCGCGGGAAGAACCCGCGGCTACACGGCCTCCGGCCGTAACTGCACCGGACGCCCGACCGGGGGCGGAACGGCTCCCCCCTCCCCCTGACCCCCGCCCACCCAGGGGGCGGGGGAATCGTGGGCACGCGCCGACGCGGCAGGAGTCGGCAAGCGCGCGGAAGCGCCCTCGGTACCGGTCAGGCGTCCACTTTCTGCCAGGCGCGGGTCTCGGACGACTTCTCGACAGCCTCCAGAACGGCCTGGTTCTTCACGCCGTCAACCCAGTTCGGCGATGCGGGCTTGCCTGCGGCGAGGTTGTCGAGCAGCACCTTGACCAGATTGATGAAGGTGTGCTCGTAGCCGATGATGTGCGCAATCGGCCAGTAGTCGCCGGTGAATGGGTGGCAGCCGTCGGTCGTCTGAACGAGGCGGAAACCGCGGGTCTCGGGCGGATCGGCGTCGTAGTAGACCTCCAGCTCGTTCATCCGTTCGAGGTTGAACACGAGACTGCCCTTGCTCCCGTTGATCTCCCAGCGCTGATGGTTCTTGCGGCCCGCACAGAATCGGCTGGCCTCGAATGTGCCCACCGCGCCGTTCTCGAACCTGGCCATGAAGATCGAGCTGTCGTCAACTGTAACTTCGCCCATCTTGTCCGATGCCTTGCCGCCAAGGCGGTCATCAATCTCGGCGAGGAGCGGGCGCTGCTTGATGAAGGTGTCCAGCATGCCGTTCACTTCGCCGATCTCGCCGACAAGCCAGCGGGCGGTGTCAATCAGGTGGGCCGCCAGATCTCCGTGTGAACCCGAGCCGGCAACGCTCTTGTCGAGTCGCCATACGACAGGGAAGTTCGGATCCAGAATCCAGTCCTGCAGATAGACGCCGCGGAAGTGGTAGACCTTGCCGATCTTGCCTTCGTCAATGAGCTGTTTCGCCATCGAGACCGCGGGCGCGTAGCGGTAGTTGTGGCAAATGGCGTGGGTGATGCCGGCAGCCTCGGCGGTTGCGAGCATGTCCTTCGCGTCGGCAAGGTTCGTCGCGAGCGGCTTCTCGCACAGCACGGTCTTGCCGCACCTGGCCGCGGCCTTGGCTACGACGGCATGGGCGTTGTTGGCGGTCGTTACGTCAACGACGTCAATGTCCGAACGGTTGATGACGTCCTCGTAGTTGGTCGAGTACTCCTCCCACCCGTACTTGTCGCGCATGGCCTTCACCTTGTCTTCGGTGCGGCCGCAGATGACTTTCAGCACGGGCTCATACGGGGTGTCGAAGAAGCGGGCGACCTGACGCCACGCGTTGCTGTGCGCCTTGCCCATGAACGAGTAACCGATCAGGGCGACGTTGAGCTTGGGTTTGGCCATGGGGCATCCTCCTTGGCATTCGAACGGTTATGCGTCCGTTGTTCTTCATACGCCGCGCATACTCCTCCTGCTGCCGAGCGACATGACAGCGCATCCGGAAGGTGCTCTCCCGTTCCGCGCCGAAACATTCCCGCATGGACATCGCGAGACGCCCGAACATCGTCCTTGTCTTTGCCGATCAGCTCCGGGGGTCGTCGTTGGGCCATGTCGGACAGGAGCCGGTGATCACGCCGAACCTGGATCGGTTCGCCGGCCAGGGCATGCGCATGACACGCGCCGTGTCGAACTGCCCGCTCTGCTGCCCCATGCGCGCCTCGATGATCACCGGCCAGCACCCTCTCCGTCACGGCGTGATCGGCAACGACATCAGGCTTCGCGAAGACGCGCCCTCGGTCGCTCTAGCGCTCAAAGACGCGGGATACAGGACCGCCTACATCGGGAAATGGCATCTGGACGGCCCGGACAGGACGGCTTTCACACCGCCGGGCCCGAGGCGTCAGGGCTTCGACCACTGGGCCGCATGCAACTGCAACCATCTGTACTTCGAAGCCTATTACTACCGCGACGACCCGGAGCCGATCTGGATCGAGGGCTACGAGCCAACCGCCCAGACCGATCTGGCAATAGACTACGTCAAAGAGGCTGCGCGACAGGAGGACCCGTTCTGCCTGTTCCTGTCCTTCGGTCCGCCCCACTGCCCATATGACCATGTGCCCGATCGCTTCCGCCGCATGGTTGACGAAGAGTCGCTGCCGGCGAGGCCCAATGCGCCCAACGCCGACAGGCGCATCCTGGCAGGCTACTACGCGCATGTGACGGCGCTGGACTGGAACTTCGGGCGGATCCTGGCTGCCCTCGACGAGACCGGCATCGCCGACAACACGCTTGTGATCTTCACCAGCGACCACGGCGACATGCTCTACAGCCACGACCGAGGATGGAAGAGCAAGCCGTGGGCCGAATCGGTGATCGTGCCGTTCATCGCACGATGGCCGGGCGTGATCCGGCAGGGCGCAGTCGAGACGGCGCCGTTCGGCCTCGTGGACCTTGCGCCGACGCTCTGTGGGGTAGCGGGCGCTGAGATACCGCGCGAAATGGAGGGCGACAGCTGGGCTGACATGCTGCTCACACGGCCGGGACCCCGCCCGACATCAACGCCTATCTACCTTTATCTGCATGCCGTCCCTCAGTCGTTCGGCGTATGGCGCGGAGTCGTGACCGAGCGGCATACCTACGCGAGATTCCGCGACCGAGCATGGGTCCTGTATGACGACGCCCTGGACCCGTACCAGATGACCAACCTCGTCGGCTGCGACGGTCTACCCTCCTCGATGGAGCCGCACGGCACGACCGGGCGTACATTCTCACCCCAGTCCGTCGCCGACCTGGAGAAGAGCCTCGAGGCGGAGCTCATCGCCTGGCTTTATCGGATGGTAGACGACTTCGCTACGGCCGGAGAGCTGACCCACCGATTCGGCGTTGAGGTCAGCGAGCACGGCACGCCGGTGATTGTCCATCAGGAGCGCATCGTGTCCGAGCAGGCCAGGCGTGCCGCAACACGATCGGAGCGCACGAGGACCGCGTAATGGATCAAAGAGCTCCGAGCCCAGGCGGCATGGAGTTCCCAGGCGAGCCGGCTGATGCAGGCCGCAGCCAGCCGCCGCGAACCCTGAGCCGCCCCATGCAGGAAGCGCGGTCGGCAATAGAAGATCTGGGTCCGCGCGCCGCGATCGCGAAGATCGAGGAGCTATTGAGCCGGTGCCCCGACGATCCCGACCTGCAGCCGATTCTGGCGCTCGCCGAGCTGGGCTGCGGCGAACTGGACCGTGCGCGACACCGGATACGCGATCTCCTCGCTGCCGGTCCCACCGTTGGCGCGTATGCCGTCGCGTCCGACCTGGCCGTATTCGAGAACGAACCGGAACGAAGCGACGAGATGCTTCGCAAAGCTCAGGCCATGGACCCGGACCACTGCCTTGCGCTGCGCGCAACCGCCACGCGCGCCCTCATGGACAACGACACCGAGACCGCCCGGCGCGCCATGACCCGAAGCCTTGAGCTTTACCCGCGTGATCGCGAGGCTCTCAGGCTCCTTGTCATGGTCTATCGCCTTGCCAACGACGAGGCGTCGGAATCCGCCGTTCTCGACACGCCGCCTGACTGGTACGCAGGAACTACCCAGTACTACCGCGGGCGCTTTCACCGGGCCTACTCGAGACGCGACATCAAAGGCGCCGAGGCCGAGGCACGCAATGCCGTCGCGGCTTGCTCCGGACGCGACGCCCAGGCGTGGGCCGATCTCGCCGTCGCGCTCCTGCACCTCAACAGGCACGAAGAGAGCGCCGAGTGCGCTCGCCATGCCCTCGACATCAATCCGCGTCAGGCCAATGCGCTGAACACTCTTGCATCCCTGGCCCTCGCTCGTGGCGACAGGCGCGCCGCCGCTCGACTGCGGCGACAAGCGGCCGAGGCCATTCCCGCCATGCGCGGTCAGCAGCAGCTATATGCCGCCAACGAGGCGCTTCGACGCGGCGACCTGCGACGCGCCGAAGCTGCGTTTCGAGAAGCCGAGCGCACAGGACCGAGCGTTGCAGCCCGATCGGCAAGGCTCGGGCTAGTTCAGGCACTCGTAGCCTTCGGCAGGTGGGACCGGGCGCGCGCGGAGCTCGATCGGGCGCTTGCGGAGGATGAGCTCAGCGACCCGCTGCGCACAGCCCGAATGCAGATACTGGAGCATGAGGGCAAGGCGGCAGAGGCTGAGCGAGATATGGCCGCATTGACGGAAGGGCCGTCGCCATATGCGGGCGCGGTGGCGGTCGGGATCATCATGTGGCACCGCCGTGGGCGCGATGATCGGGTTGCTCAGCTGGCGAGCTACGCACGTCGCCGTCTCCCGGGAGCCGCGTCCGACCTGGCCGAAATGGTTGTCGCACTCGACAGCGTGGGGCGCCATGAGGATGCCCGCAAGCTATTCGAGGCCGCCGAGAGGCTGCACCCCTCCGATGAAGGGCTCCGCCTCATGGCTGTCGGTCTTGCGGCCTCCGACGGGCGGGAGGGGCATTTCCGCTATGAAGTACGCCGCCTCCCGCCCGAAGTTCGGCGTCGGCTCTTCGGTCCCGGGGTCCTCCTGCGCCCATGGTTCTGGCGAGCGTTGTTCGTCGGTCTATTGCGCCGACGCCGCGAGTGACGCGCACCGTGGTCCGTTCGGGCCGAAGGCCGTGTAGCCGCGGGTTCTTCCCGCGCCGATGTACTGAACCGCGCCAACTTGCCGCACAAGGCCAACATTCCATGTCGCAAGAAGCGACGGCTACACGCTGCGCGTCCGTTCGCCGCAGGTTTCCCCCG
>JBBIQU010000225.1:0-5568 GCA_037442185.1 Chthonomonadales bacterium
TTCAGCGCCGATACGGCAACGCACTCGACATCGCCGCCGTATTCGGCGGGAACGAGCCCGTGCTCGGTCAGCTGCGTCTTGATCCGGTCGGGGTTGGCGTCGGGCTTATCCACCTTGTTGATGGCGACGATGATGGGCACTTCGGCGGCGCGCGCGTGATCAATGGCCTCGATCGTCTGCGGCATGACTCCGTCGTCTGCTGCGACGATCAGCACGGCTATGTCGGTGACGCTTGCGCCGCGCGCTCGCATCCGGGTGAAGGCCGCATGGCCGGGCGTGTCCAGGAACGTGATCTTGCGCTTCTGACCCTCCACTTCGACGTCAACTTGGTACGCGCCGATGTGCTGGGTTATGCCGCCGAACTCGCCGCTGACCACGTTCGTGTGTCGGATCGTGTCGAGGAGGGTGGTCTTTCCGTGATCAACGTGGCCCATGATCGTAACCACCGGCGGGCGGGGTTGGGGGCCGCTGCGAGGACCGCCGGGCTTGGGGATCCGGGTCGGTCCGGCTTCGGGCGCGGCCTTCATCTTGAGCGAGATGCCGTAGAGCCCGGCCAGACGTTTGATCACAGTCGGATCCAGTCGCTGGTTGATGGATGCCAGAACGCCCTCTTGAATGAGCTTCTTCTGGACCTCCGAAGCGCCGACTCCGATGGCTTCGGCGAAGTCTTTCACCGTTGCATTCGGGGCCAGCTCGACCGTGCGAGCGTTTGATGCCGAGGACGGAGAGTACAACTCGCGCAACGTCTGTGCGGTATCCGCGTCAATGATGGCCGCGGGTCCGGCAGCAGGTACCCCAAGTTCCTTGAGTCCTGCCATCATCTCGGCCGGCGTCATGCCGAGTTCCTTGGCGAGTTCCGAGACACGAGTGGCTGCCATAGTGCGGGTCACCTCATTTCATGGTTTGGTCTCCCAGCGCGCGGAGCGCGGACCCGAGGGGACGCGCCGCATCGCACCGAAGTAGTGGCTTGCGAACGCCGATTCATGCCAAGAGAGTGAGCGGCCCGCTCACTCTCTGACGGATGACGCCCGCTTTGCGCTCAACTATACCAGATCGGGCTCGGGGCAGGCAAACTGACGGGCTCGGCGTGCGTCTCGATCGGTCAGGCTCACACCGGGGCTGACCGGCTGTCTACCCACCCGACGAGGTCTTCGATCTCGAACTCGTGGCCCGACCCGGGCGTGACCCGCAGGGTGACGAGGTCCTCTGCCCGTTCCTTGTTTCGGCTGCCGACGGCGGCCGCGTATATCCGGCGCAGATCGGCCATCGAGGCTGCGACGGTCTCGTTGTAAGCCGCCGACGCGTTGTCGGGACCTGGAGTGTCCCGCTCTCCGAAATGCACGCGGACCGGGATCGGCGCGTTGAGGCCGGCGATATCGGTGCGGTCCATCCACTGGAGGACGCCGGGTATGCAATGAGCCGGCGCGTTGTAGCATCGGGCGAAGACGCCTGAGAACGAGCCCATCGAGCCGCTGCAGTAGATGCTGCGGACGCGGTTGCTGAACGGCGGATATGTGATCGCGAGGTCTCCGCCGTACGAAATGCCCGCAACATGAACGTCGCGCACGCCCTGTTCGCGCGCGAGCCAGTCCTCCCATCGAACGAGGTCCTCGACGGTCTGCCCGATGAGCGTCTTCCCATAGAGGAACCCGTCGGTGACCAGCGTGAACTGGTTGCCCCGCCGCGAGCCCCAGTAGTCCAGCCAGTGGCTGTCGCTCGACGCAGCCATGTCGCGCAGAGCGCCGAAACCGCGATGCTCGGGGCACAGCACCAACCACCCGGCCTCGGCCAGCCGTAGGGCGAACATGTGATGGTAATCGTCGTGCGCGCCGATGCAAGGCTCGGCTTCACCATGTCCATGGATCGCCATCACCGCACATGCTCCGGGCCGGGGTTTCGAAGGTCGGAGCAGGTAGGCTGGCAGCTCAACGTCCGGCCTTGCTTGCATGACCCACGCCTCAATGCGCACGCCGTTCCTCTCGACGCTGCGCAGCAATCGGGCTGAAGCCGCCCGAAGCCGTTCGAACCCGAGGAGCTCGGCCAGCTTGCGCCTGCACGCCTTGCGCCATGACTCGAACTCGGCCCTGGACGGCGACGCCTCGGCCCCGAAGCGCCTGGCGAACGCCAGCGACTTGCGCGGCTGCGGATGCAGCGCCAGAAGCCGGAGCTCCTCGGTTCGGATGTAGAAGGACTCGTCCATCGGCAACTCCTCCTGTCGGCGTGGGTAGAGGGGCGCGGCGAGAGCCGTCAGACCCGCTGCGGCAAGCGAACGACGCGACAGCGCCGGGCCGAACGGATCAGGGAGCGGCATCGAGATCAACCTCGATCGCCGATACCGATGCAGCGGGCGCTGTCCATCGGCCGTCGGTCGGCAACGGGCTTTCGACAGGATCGAGAACGCCGTCCTGATGCTCGATGATCTCGAACTCAGGCGGAGCGCTAAGGGTGAACGCTCGCGCCGCCTTGATCGTCTTGCCGGCTATCCGGATGGTCGCCATAACGTCTCTCGTGCGCTGGGTGTTTACCACGTGGAGGTATGCGCGACTGCCGGTAACCGATGCGGTGACATCGAGGCCCTCGGGCGTTGTCTCAACAGTGAGGGAACGCACGCCGACATGCCGGCGGAAGAGCGACATAGCGCGTGCCACCGGCATGAGGAACGATCGGCCTCCCGGCACGGGGATCATGACAGCATTGACCATCCATCGGGTTCCGCAGAAGTCGGCGAGAGTGGCGATCTTCAGGAGATCGCCGTGGCGCGCCTGAACGTTGAGCATCCGAGCGTTCGCAACCCCTGCCGCCCACGTGGACAGCACTTCGCACCGATTGCGGCCTCCGAGCGCGAAATGCCCCTCGGTCATGGCGAGGCTTACCCCTCTGCCCTTTACCTGCTCGCGCATCTCGCGGAGCTTGGCGTCGAGCGACCGATGGGCATGCATCAGGTGCTCCCACGTTCGGTCGGGGTCCTTGCGCCACTCGTTGCCGTGGAGCGGACTGTCGGGCAATCCGGAACCGAAGTGATGGTGGAACGCGATGTACTGCAGGCGCTCGCCGGCGACTTCGAGCATCCGTGGCGCCCAGCCGCTGTCGCCCCAACCGATGAGCTCGATGGTCGGGTCGGCTTTGCGCATGGCGGTCGCGAAGGCAACGGTCCGCGCGGCAGCCTGCTCAAGGTTGAAGTGGGTATCCGAGTAGGAGGTCTCGTTGCCGATCTGCCAGAGCTTCAGCCCGAACGGTTTCTCGGCTCCGTTGGCCTTGCGCTCGGGGTGATCCGGGTCATTGCAGTAGCGAACCCAATCGGCGGCCTCTTCGGGTCCGGCCGAGCGATCCTCGCCGCTCGGGCCTCGACGCCAGTGCTCCGCGCCTTCGGACTCGAAGTTGACGCAGTAGAACGGCTCGGCGCCGACCTGACGGCAGAAGTCCACGAACTCGTGGGTGCCGACCTGATGCGACTCCACTCCGCCCCAGCACAGGTTGACATACGGCTTTCGGCGGTCGCGAGGCCCGACGCCCTCGCGCCAGCGATAGTACGCCGAAAGGATGCCTCCCCAGCGGATGAGCGTCGGGCCGAGGTGTCTGGTGGCTTCGATAACGTCGGGGCGCCATCGGCGGGCGCGATGGTCCCATGCGGCCTCGACCGAACTGTCCGTCACACCGAGGGGCTCCATGAACTGCATGTACAGGTAGGGCGAGAGCGCGAAGCGCGGCTCAGAGTTGATCCGTAGGACCGAAGGGTCCGAGTTCTCTTGCGCCATGGCAGGGGCGTTCCTCCACGAGAGACGGTATGTTGCGGCTGCGGCTGCCACGCCTGCGGCGATCACCTGCCTCCGAGACGGCAGCGGCGTAGGTACCGCCCCGTCAGTGTCCATGCCCATCGGTTCGTCCAAAGCGGGCGAGCTTCCTCCGTGATGGTGCCGGAAAGACCGCACGCGGGATGGGCTCAGCGCACGAAGGTAGGTCTCGTGGATGGCGGTCCGACGACACATCGCCCGTCTCGCCGGCGCATCGCCATGAGTCTGGAGTTCTGGCGCTACATCGTCAGCCGCGGTTACGACCTGCGCCGCGCAGCCTCGCGACGACAAGGCTTAAGGCGAACCACGCGCACGCAACGAGGATCACCGTCGCGCCCGTGGCGGCGCCGGCCCATTCCTGGGCCGAGAGGATCAGGCCAAGGCACGCGGATGTGCCGCTGATGGCAACAGCCCACCAGAACATGCCGCCTGCGGATCGAGCGAGATTGCGCGCCGCCGAGGCCGGCACCACCAGCATCGCCGTAACCAGCAGGACGCCGACGGCCCACACGGCGAACGCCACGACGAGCGCGACCATCGTCGCGAATGCGTACTGCAGCAGCGCCACTCGAATGCCGTGCACCTCGGCCAGGACCGGGTTGATGCCCACCAGCGTCAAACGGTTGTATGCGGCAGCCTGGAACGCCGTCAGCGCCAAGAACAGCCCGAGGAGCATCCAGATTTCCGCATCCGTGATCGTGAGAATGTCGCCGTAGACAAACCGCTGAACATCGCGAGAGACGTTCGCGTCTCTGCTGACGATCGCCAGCCCGAACGCAACGACAGCCGACAGGAACACTCCGATGACGGCGTCCGTGGTCAGGTTGCTGCGCCGCTGAACGGCGATGATGCCAAGCGCGATCATGATGCCGAAAGCGGGCATGGTCCATCTCGGATCGAGCGCCGTCAGCAGCCCGATCGCAACGCCCGCAAAGGCCGAGTGGCTGATGGCGTCCGAGAAGAAGGCCATGCGGAAGGTGACTACCTGTACTCCCATTGCCGCCGCCATGGGAGCCAGCAGCAGGAGCGCCGCCAGCGCCCTCTGCATGAACGTGGGCTGCATGCATTCGAAGGGCAGCGCGTGCGACAGGAGACGCAGTATGGGATCGAGATCAGGCATGGCCGTCCTGAAGCGCCGCGGGTATGGCCTCGGGATTCACCAGGCCCATGTGAATGCCGAACGCGAGCGCGAGGTTCTCGGGCGTCAGCACTTCGCGCGGAGGGCCTTCCGCCACCGCGCGCTTGTTCAGGCATATCACATGCGTGGCGTGGTGCGTTACCGTGGCAATGTCGTGGCTTACCATCAGCTCGGTGAAGCCCTGTCGGAGGCGCAGCCTCTCGATCAGATCGCAGAACATCGCCTCGCCCTGCACATCCATGCCGGATGTAGGTTCGTCAAGGACCAGCAGCTCGGGTTCGTCGAGCAACGCAAAGGCGAGGAGGACCCGCTGAAGCTCGCCGCCCGACAGCATGCCGATTGTCTTGCTCGCCAGGTCGCTACAGCCAACCATGCCAAGGGCCTGCATTGCGCGTTCCCGCAGCCGAGCGGACACGCCGAACCAGAGCGGCGTTCGCTGGTGGGCAGACGCCATGAACTCGGCCACGGTGATGGGCAGTCCTCGATCCAGGTCGAGCCGTTGTGGCACATAGCCGATCCGACAACGGCGGCCCAGCGGCTCGGCGAGCCGGATATGTCCCTCATAGGGGATCTGTCCGAGGAGCGCCAGCAGCAGGGTGGTCTTGCCAGAACCGGGCGGGCCCAGCAGGATGCGCATGA
>JBBIQU010000226.1:0-5546 GCA_037442185.1 Chthonomonadales bacterium
CGTTGAAGCGCGACCCGTGCCGCAGAGAGTCGGTGTTCTGCGCTCCTGCGTATCTGGCCAGAATCCTCGTCACGCCTATGGTGTAGGAGCTGGATGACCAGTCATAGGTGTCGGCGAATGCCATAACCTCTGCCGGCTTCGTGAGCGCCGCCAGTGGTTTGCCCGCCGAGACCCGGGTGCCGTCTGGCGCGTTCTGCTGAAGCATGAGCAGGCCGCCGCCGGCGTTGGGGTCCGCGCCCCAGTTGTAGCCGTAGCCGAGACACTTGCCCGAGGTGTTGACGCCGACGCCCACCGACTCGTCGCAGCCCGTGTCGGTACGGTCAGGGCAGAACCAGAGGTTGATGCTCTTGACGTAGGGCACCAGCACGACGTAGGCGTCTATTGTCCGCAGCGGCGCAGGAGGAACTCGGCGGAATGTGCTGGGCAGTACCTCGTCGTAATCCTGGGCATACATGAACGCCGAGAGACCGATCTGCTTGGAGTTGCTCAGGCACATGGTCTGCCGCGCCTTGGAGCGCGCCTGAGCGAAAACGGGGAAGAGTATCGCCGCAAGGATGGCGATGATAGCGATCACCACCAGCAGCTCGATGAGAGTGAAACCTTGCCTCTGCATTACTTACTTCTTTCTGAGGTCGTATGGCGAATCGTTGGACGGTGCGCCGTTTCGGCGCTGCCGGCTCGGAGCGGTCGGGCGTATCTCATTGATCTTCATCGCGGCTAGGCTGCTGGGCCGAGGCGGCCATTCCCTCGAGCATTCTGAGGGCCTGCTCCTTCTGCTGCGGCGTCAGCTTCGGGTCGTTGCGTACCCGCTCCATGCTCCTCTGGATGCCGCTCTTGACTTGCTCGGCAGTCGGCGGAGCCGGCGGCTTGGCCTCTCGACGGCAGCCACCAGCCGCGCCGAGCAGCGCCGTTGCCAGGCAGACTGCCGCAAGTGCCGGATGGATGATGGGTCGCATTGCACCTACCTCTGTATGTTGCTTTCGAGCCTCTCTGCCGGATTGGGGGCCTCCCCGCGCCCGTGCCCTGTCGGGTTCTGCGCGGTATCGGACCCGGTCAAACGCCCGATGCGCGTCGAGGATTCGCGGATGACCAGGGCGGCCTTGAGCATACGGGACTGGAGCGGGGCGTCGGGCTCGTCCAGCCTCGTCAGCAGGCACTGCCATGCGGCGCGACATAGCTCGTCCACAGGTTGCACGATGGTGGTGATCGGCTGATCGAAGTACGCTGTGTCCTGAATGCCGTCGCAGCCGGTCAGGGCCACATCCTCGGGAATGCGCACCCCCATTTCTCTGAGGCCGCGATAGGCCCCGATCGCGGTCTCGTCGTTGAAGCAGAGCAGCGCATCGGGCAATGAGCCGGTCTTGACGAGCTCGTGGACCAGAAGGCGCGCATCTTCCCTCGACGACTGCTTGGCCACGAGCAGCCGGGGCTCCAGGCCCAGATCGGCCATGCCATCTTCATAAGCTTGCCTGCGGGCATCGCCCGGCCGCATGCCATGTTCGCAAGTCAGATGCGCGATGCGGCGGCAGCCTTGCTCGGCGAGGTGGTGCGTCGCTTCGCGCACCCCCGAGCCCAGATCAACGCCGACGTGATCGGTATGCGCCCAGTAATAGGCGCCAATGCTGACCACAGGCGCGTTGCGGCCGGCGCTGGTGGCAAGGTAGGCCTCGACGCTCTGGGGCGAGTCTAGCGCGATGATCCCGTCCACGGGCCACGGGGCATTGCGCTGGAAATGGGCATGCCAGTCGGGGTGCTTGACGACATCGGTAATGACCATCTCGTAACGCGACGGCCGGAGCACGTCGAGCAGGACATTGGCGACCGTGGCATGGTAATCGGCCAGAGTTTCGGCCCAGAGGGTGATGCAATGCGTCCGGCCTGTGACGAGAGCACGCGCTGCGAGGTTGGGGCTGTAGCCGAGCTCGCGCGCCGATTCACGGATCTTCTGGCGCGTTGTGTCACTGATCAGGCTATCGCCCCGCCCCGTCAGGACCTTCGATACCGTTGCCGGAGACGCGCCCACCGCCGCGGCTATGTCCCTGATGGTAGCCCTTCTCATTGGTCTGATCCATAAAGAAAACGATAGACGGAAAACGTTTCCCTAAGCTATTCTACAGTGACCGCCGACCGGTGTCAAGGGGGTTGCGGGAAAAACGCAGTGATCCTCGCGCCGATATCCCATGGCCTCCTCCGGCGCCCTTCCGGTACTCTGTGTGCAGCCACGGGGCGCTCGGGGATGCTGCGGAGACCCGATCCAGCTTCGGACGGGGCGGTCGGACAGATTTGTCGCCAGGAGGCACGGAAATGGAAGACCTGAACACGATGCGTCGTGAGCTGTTTCGCCGAGCCGGCCTCGCAACCGCCATGACCGCGTCGAGCATGCTGGCCCTCGAAGCCGGCGCGGATCAGCACACCCGGCAGAGGAAGCCGCCTCGCGGCGTGCTGAACGTGCGCGACTTCGGTGCATCCGGCGATGGCAAGCGGGATGACACTCGGGCATTCGAGCGCGCTCTGCGAGCGGCCGAGAGCGACGGCGGCAATCTGATCACGATCCCGCGCGGCGAGTATCGAATCACCGCCCCGCTGGACATTCCGGCCTCGGTGACGCTTGAGGGGGTCTCCCGTGCGCCAACGATACGATCGGAGCATCGGGGAAGCTGCCTGCTGGCGCTGGTAGAAGGGGGCAACGCAGAGGGGCAGCCATTCCTGACGCTCCACGAGAACTCCACCCTGGCAGGTCTGACAGTCTTCTATCCCGAGCAGCGCAAGACCGCCGATCCGGTTCCCTATCCGTGGACTGTTCGGGGGGATGGTGACAACTGCAGCCTGGTGGATGTGCTTCTGGTCAACCCCTATCAGGCTGTGGATTTCGGGACCAAGCCGGCCGGCCGCCACTATGTTCGCGGGCTATATGCTCAGGCCATCTATCGCGGCGTGTTCGTGGACAAGTGCTTCGACGTGGGCCGCCTGTGGGATGTCCACTTCTGGCCGTTCTGGGAGGTCTGGCAGACGCCGCTCAAGCAGTTCACCGAGAAGGAGGGTATCGCGTTCATTGTCGGGCGCACCGATTGGGAGTATGTGGGCAACTGCTTCTGTATCGGCTACAGCGTGGGCTTCGACTTCGTTCGCACCAACGACGGCTCGGCCAATGCGGTGCTGGCTCAGAGCGGCTCCGACGTGGGACCCCTTGCGGTCCGCGTCCAGCGCGTCCAGGACCATGCGGGCGTCGCGTTCGCCAACTGCCAGTTCATGACCGGAATCGAGATCAAGGAGACCAACCGCGGGCCCGTGAAGCTCACGTCGTGCGGCTTCTGGCCCGTCAAGGGCGCCGATCGCCATGCCCTCCTGGAAGGCAGCGGACATACTACGTTCACGGCTTGCCACTTCTCCGATTGGGCGAAGACAACCCCGGGCACGCCTGCCGTCGAGGCATTGAGGGGAAGCGTGACTATCAACGGATGCGACTTCGCTGCTTCAGGCAAGACCCAGGTGCGCATCGGTCCTGACGTCGAGGCGGCTGTTGTCATAGGCAACAGGCTGCGCGGCTCCGAAGCCATCGTCAACGAGGCCGGCGACCGCGCGCAGATAGGGTTGAATGCCGTCGCCCGGCGCCCATGAAGGCGCCGAGCCCGGGCGACGGGTCTGATCAGGCTCTCTGCCTCCGCCGCCACCCGATAACGCCCAACGCGAGCAATGCCGGCAACCGGACCAGGGCCGGTTCAGGCACAACCTCCGGTTCCGTATAGCGGAAGTTCGGCCCGAAGTATCCCTTCTCGAAAACACTGAAGTGGTTCGTCGGCATATTGTCACCGCCGATTGCCCGGGATTCGACGTAGGTCACTCCCGGCGCTGTGTTCCATCAACCATGGCCCAGCCGATATCGCACCAGCCGGGCATGTAGGAGCCGATGACATAGTCACCCGCCCCGAGTGTGACGGGCGTCACCGCGACCCAGTGCCCATCACGTAGGCAGTTCTCGCAGGCGGCCCTGGTGCCGCCCGGAGGCGCGAACTCAGTCGCCGGGCACTACCCCGCGCCATGAGGCAACCGCAATGGGGCTACGCATGCGCCTCACTGCGTCCTTTGGTGATATGCTTACTATCGAGTGCTTCTCCTTTCGGGTGGTCTGGGATGTCGAACCATAACCATACTCGGAGAAGCACTCCCTGTCACGTTTGCACACTCAAAGCATGCGCTACTCCATGCCCGGGCAGGCCATTGACACATCGCGGATATCATAGGTACTCTATGCTAGGTGTAGCCCCATAACAGCGCATCCGGATGTACTCTGTAAAGCACCGCGGGGGTGTAGCTCAGTCCGGTTAGAGCGCCTGCCTGTCACGCAGGAGGCCGCGAGTTCAAGTCTCGTCATCCCCGCCACGTCAGCATAGCCAGGCCAAGCGTGCCCTTGGTCTGGCTTTTCATGTTGTTTGGTGAAGAACGCGCGTCAGGAGCTTGGATGCGGGCGACGGAGGTTGACCTTCCCCCAACCGTTATGCAGAAGCGGGCGAGCCGGAGGCGCGACTGCAGTTGCGGGGCGTCTGCCCCGGGTCTCAAATGAAATGCGTTGGGGCTAGGGTTCGGATGGCGGGGCGCCGACGCCGTCGCCGACAAGGTGCGACCAGCCCTCTTTCTGATATCGGCTGCGGCGCAGGATTTCGGCTTTGCCTTCGTCGGTCTTGGCCAGCTCCAACTGGCGCTCGAGCCTGTTCCGTTCGCGCTGCTTCTCGTAGCGGACCCGCTCGATGCGCGCGTTCGCCTGCTCGATCGCCGCGGCTTGCCGAAACGGCTCAGCGATGTGCGGATAGGCGCGGTACGTCAGCGCACCGATGGCGAATGCTGCGGTGATCAACAGGAGCGCGCGGACCGTTCGCGGCATTCCGGACTGGCCTGCCGCGTCCTGTCCTCCATGCGCAACGCCGCTCATCTTGCGCTTTCTCACCCGTGCCGCGCCCTCCTCAGGCTGCCGCCGCGTCGGGACGGCGGTCTACTTGCGGACGTTGTAGAACGACTTCCACCCTCCATACACCGCCACCTGCGAAAGTTCCTCCTCGATTCTGAGAAGCTGGTTGTACTTGGCAACGCGGTCGGAGCGGTTGGGAGCGCCGGTCTTGATCTGGCCGGCGTTCGTCGCGACGACAATGTCGGCGATGGTGGAATCTTCGGTCTCGCCGGAGCGGTGAGAGACCACTGCGGTGAAGCCCGCCCTCTTGGCCATCTCGATCGCCTCGAGCGTCTCGGTGAGGGTGCCGATCTGGTTCACCTTGATCAAGATCGAGTTCGCGGCCTTCTCGCGAATCCCCCGCGAGAGGTATTGCGTGTTGGTGACGAAGAGGTCATCGCCCACGACCTGAACGTGCGAGCCGATGCGCTCGGTGAGCATCTTGAATCCATCCCAATCGCTCTCCGCGAGGCCGTCCTCGATGGAGATGATCGGGTACTTATTGACCAGCGACGCAAGATAGTCCACCATCTCGACGGACGTAAGCGACCGGCCCTCGCCCTTGAGGTTGTAGCTCCCATCCTCGTAGATCTCGGATGCCGCC
>JBBIQU010000227.1:0-5514 GCA_037442185.1 Chthonomonadales bacterium
GTCAAGCAGGTCCTATGGTCCGTCGTTGGCATGGCCGGTCTGGTAATCGCGGCCATCGCGGGGCACGACCGGATGCATCGGCATCTCCGCACCATCTACATCGTCAATCTGTTCCTCTTGGCAGCGGTTCTGTTCGCAGGGCATGAGGCCAAAGGCTCGGTCCGGTGGTTTGCCATCGGCCAGTTTCGCATGCAGCCCTCAGAGTTCGCGAAACTGTTCCTAACGTTGACGCTTGCCGGTCTGTTCTACGCCCATCGTGAGCAAGTAGATCGCTTCTCGACCGTACTCCGGTCCCTGGCGCATGTCGCCGTTCCCATGCTCCTTGTTCTGCGACAGCCTGACCTGGGCACAACGCTCGTGATTGGTGCGATATGGTTCGGGATGGCATTCATAGCTGGCGTGCCTTTGCGTTACCTCGCCATCGTGTTGGTTTGTGCGCTCGGCCTCTTCGGCGTCATGGTTCGCGCAGGAGTGGTCCGGGACTATCAGGTCAAGCGCCTCCTCGTTTGCTTCGATCCCGGATCGGATCCGCAGGGAGCCGGGTATCAGGTGAATCAGGCACGCATTGCGATCGGGTCGGGACGCATTTTCGGCAAGGGGATCGGCCGCGGAACTCAGTCGCAAGGCGAGTTCATCCCTGAACGCCAGACGGACTTCGTCTTTACAATGCTTGCCGAAGAAGGCGGCTTTGTTGCCTCAACCGTAACCATGGCGCTGCTCCTGGGACTTGTCACGCGCGGATGGTTGATCGTCGGCACCGCGCCTGACGGCACCGGCAGGCTGGTCGGAGCCGGGGTCCTTTCCATGATCAGCTTTCACGCCATCGTCAATATGGCGATGAACGTCGGCCTTGGACCCGTAACAGGCGTACCGTTGCCCCTGGTCTCGTACGGAGGCAGCTCGATCCTCGTGACGCTCATCGGAATCGGCTTTATCATCGGCATCGGTATTCGCCGTGATCCACTGGTCTTCTGATAGGGAAAGTCGGTGACCGAGCCCACAGATCGGCAACCTCGTCCCCTGACACGGCTCGAGGTCATTCGTGCCCTCCGTCTCTCGAACATCGAGGCGATCGCCGCCACGGTGCACGTCTCGCTGACAGGCGGAGCCTTTCAGACGGGCTTTGCGCTGTGGCTGGGCGCAAGCAGTTTCTGGATGGGCGTCATCGGGGCAGCGCCGACCTTTGCGGCCCTGGTTCAGCTCGTATCATCGGTTGCGGTTGAACGACTGGGCCGACGCAAAGGAATGACTGCGTGGTTCTCACTACTATCCAGAAGCGTGTGGCTCCCCATCCTGTTGATACCGTGGGTACTGCCGGCGGACTTGCGCCTGTATGGGTTCGTGGCGCTCCTGATCGCGTCGAGCGTTGCCATACAAGTGCCTGTGCCGGCATTCACATCCTGGTTGTCGGACCTGGTTCCCGCCGACCATCGTGGACGGTATTTCGGCAGACGCAACATGCTCGCCGGGCTGACCGCGATGGCGGCATCCTTGCCGCCTGCGTGGTTCCTGGACAAAGCCGTAGATGGCGGCTTGGTATCGAAACCGGTTGGGTTCGCGGTTCTCTTCGGTGTTGCAGTTGCTTTCGGGTTGGTGAGCTTTCTGGTGCTTCTCCGACAGCCTGAGCCGCCCATGGCGCGGTCCGAAAGCGCAACGTCGGGCGGTCTTGCCGGAATGGTCAGCGCGTACCGAGGACCACTCAGGGACCGCGCTTTCAGGCGAGTGCTCTGGTTCAGCGGCGTGTTCGCCGTTGGCCAGTTCATCGCGGCCCCATTCTACACGGTCTATGCGCTACAGGAACTCAAGCTCTCCTACATGTGGCTTCAGGTTCTTGGAGCCGTCGCGTCGCTGGCCTCACTGGCCTCTATGCCGCTGTGGGGCTACCTTTCCGATAAGTTCGGAAACCGACCGCTGCTCGTGATCGCCGTGGCCGGCGTCTCGCTCACGCCGCTCCCATGGGTCGCCGCCAATCCCAATGCCATGACAGTGACGCTGGCGATCCTGTGCTTGAACAACGTTTTCGGCGGCGTGATGTGGGCCGGCGTTGGGCTTCTGCAGTTCAATGTCCTGATCGAAGCAACGCCAACTGAAGGCCGAAGCGTCTACGTCGGCGCTCTGTCGGCCATCACAGGCATAGCGGGCGGCGCGGCGCCGATCGTCGGCGGCATCATCGTCGCCTTCTTGGGAGACCATCCCGTCAGGCTTACCGGCGTAGCGCTGAACGCCTATCACGTCCTGTTCGCGCTCAACGCTGCCATACGTGTAGTATCGCTCCCTCTAGTCAAGGGACTGCCCGTTTCCAGCGGTGCGTCGCCGTCGGCCGTGCTGGGTCAGTTGGGGGCCGTCCGCGTCGGCAGTCTGATCCAGATGCGGCGATTGCAGCACGGGCAGACAGAGCACGAACGCCGAAAGGCCGTTAGCGCGCTGAGCGCTTCCCGCCTCGGGCTGGCCGTCCAAGAGCTGACGCTTGCGCTGTCCGATCCGAGCCATCGCGTCAGAAGAGAGGCCGCGCGCGCTCTCGGCGAGATCGGCGATGCAGCCGCAGTTGACGCGCTGGTGCGATGCCTTGATGATCCCGTCTCGACCGTAACGCAAGAGGCGGCGGAGGCGCTGGGCAGAATCGGCAGTGAGCGAGCGGGTCGAGCGTTGGCGAACCTCCTCCATGCGGAAGAAGGTGACCTGCGCATGGCGGGCATCCGGGCGCTTGGGCGCATCGGTTCGCCGGCTCACGTGGACAACCTGCTCGCGGCGCTCGAATGCGCCCTGAACGCGCAGTCCTGGGATGAGGCGGAAGCCGCCGTCGAGGCGATCGGGTCATGTCATCCGTCCCAGGTACCAGAAGCTCTGTTGCGGCTCCTGGAACACGAGCGTCGTGGCCTACGGAGCGCCGCCATGGACGCTGTCGGCGAAATCGGGGACCCTGCATCGGGAGAGGCGCTCGAGGATGCCTTCAGGCGAGAGACAGATGCCTCGGTCCTCACGCATGGTGCGTCCGCTCTTGCGCGAACCGGGCGCATCTCTGCAGTTCCTGCCATGTATGCGGCGCTTGCCTCGACTTCCTCGGATGTCGGTCGGAAACAGATCGCGAACGCCATCGGAGCGCTTCTTGGCGATCATGAGATGTATCGCTTGCTGACCGGCGATTCGATGGAGCGGGATGCTGTCGTGGTCCGTGCAATCAAAGCCCTGGGACACAAGGGCGCAAGTGACGCGGCATTCGGTTCGATGAGACGTTCGAGATTGGCCGCTCGCGCAGCCGACGCCTATGCCGAGGGCGACTATGCGGGTGCTACTCGAGCGCTGGTTCGATCAATCCGAGTTCAGGATGGACCGGTCGCCGACCTCCTCATGGCAGCTGGAACAGCCGACACCGACCGAGCAATGACCATCGAGGAGTTCCTCGTTGTGCTCGCGGGTGTCCGATGGGCAATCAGGACTGCACCGGAGTGAACGCCATGAAACGCGTTGTGAGCGTAAGTCTGGGCACGTCGAAGCGCGACAAGACCGCAGTGGCCCGATTCGGTGACTGCGAGATCCGCATCGAGCGGGTCGGCACGGACGGTGACAAGAGGAAGTTCGCGGCTATCGTGGCCGATCTCGATGGGAAGGTGGATTGCTTCGGCGTCGGCGGAACGGATGCGTACCTGTACGCAGGTGATCGCCGTTACGCGTTCCGTGAGACGCTCGCGTTGATGAAGGGGGCCATTCGAACTCCATGGGTTGACGGGAGCGGTCTCAAGCACACCCTCGAGCGCGAGACTGTCGCTTACTTGGATCGCACTGGGGCGGTGGACTTCCGAAGCTCGAGAGTCTTGCTTGTTGCCGCTGTGGATCGGTTCGGAATGGCCGAAGCCCTGGCGACCAGAGCCCGCAGCATCACATTCGGTGACCTGATCTACGGTCTTGGTATTCCTGTACCGATACGATCCTGGACGGTACTGAAGACCCTCGCGCGGATCGCGCTGCCGTTGATTGTGCAAGTGCCCATCGAGTGGCTCTATCCGACGGGTTCCAGGCAGGAGAAGAACGCACCGCGGTTCCCCCGGTACTTCCACGAAGCCGACATCGTCGCCGGTGATTGGCACATCATCCGCAGATACATGCCGGAAAGGATGGACGGCAAGATAGTGCTAACGCAGTCCAGTCGTGCGGCCGAAGTTGAGCTGCTCCGATCGCGCGGAGTCCGAACCCTGATCACCACGACGCCCGAGATAGGGGGCGAGGCATTCGCAACGAACGTTATGGAGGCCGTTCTCGTGGTGCTGCTACAGAAGCGCCCGGCGGATTTGACGCCCCATGACTACTTGGGTAAACTCGCAGAACTGGGCTGGCGCCCGAGCGTGACACCCCTGACCGACGTGTGAAGCGACATTCACGAGCCCTGAGTGATTCCTTGATCCCTGATTGCATCCCAACATGACCGCCGCCGAGCCCGGACCGTTCGCCTTTATCATCCACCCCATAGACGTGCGCCGTGACGTCGCTCGTCGGTATCCGGCCATGGGTCTGCTGCCGGTTCGATCCATTGAGTGGCTCCTCAAGCATCGGAACCCGCTGCCAGTTGCCGACGTAACGGGCATCCGATCGGTGACAGGCGTTGAGACCCATGGCTGGCTGATCGGGTGTCCCTTGTCCCCGCGCCAGTTCGTGGAACTCCCTGTTGACTTCGTGTACGACAAGCTGGAGCAATGCGGGCGCATTGCGGAGGATCTCGGCGCCGCCATTGTGGGGCTTGGCGCCTTCACCTCAGTCGTCGGCGACGGCGGCATCACGTTGGCCAAGCGTCTGGGGATCGCCGTCACCACCGGCAACTCCTACACGGTGCGAACCGCCATTGACGGCGTTCGGTCGGCAGCGAAGCTGATGGGCATCGAGATAGCCACGGCGAGGGCTGCAGTGGTGGGAGCCTCAGGCTCGATCGGTGCAACGTGCGTGCAGCTTCTGGGCCGCAGCGCTGCCTCCGTCGCACTCATCGGTCGGAACCAGAGCACGCTCGAAGAAGTGGCCGAGCGAATCAGGCCGACCGTCGCCGCAAGGATGTCGGTTCACTGCGACGTGCAGGCCGGCCTCCGCGATGCCGATATCATCGTGACAGTCAGCAGCGCAGCCGAGACGATCATCGAGCCTCACCACCTGAAGAAGGGTTGCGTGGTATGTGACGTTGCGCGTCCACGCGACGTATCCGTACGTGTGGCGCGCGAGCGAGATGACGTACTCGTCATCGAAGGTGGGGTCGTCAGGGTTCCCGGAGCCATGCGTTGCACGAAGTACGGGGCCTCTACCGAGTTCAGTTTCGGCTTTCCGCCGGGCACGGCATACGCCTGCATGTCGGAGACAATGGCGCTGAGTCTGGAGGGCCGATGCGAGAGCTTCACGCTTGGCAAGACCGTGTCGGTTCAGCAGGCGGACGAGATAGGCCGCATCTGCGACCGTCACGGCTTCGAACTGGCCGGCTTCAGGTCGTTTGAGAGGGCCGTAGACGAGCGTGAGATTGCGGAGATCAGGGCGCGCAGC
>JBBIQU010000228.1:0-5507 GCA_037442185.1 Chthonomonadales bacterium
CCCAGGGGGCGGGGGTAACGACAACGGCCACGGCGCGGCAGCCTGGGCTTCCCCCCGCGCGCCCACCCCAGGGGGCGGGGGTAACGGCAACGCACGCGGCACACCCGCGGCGGCGGGCACTAGAGTTCCCCCGCCCACCCCAGGGGACGGGGGTAACGGCAACGCACGCGGCACACCCGCGGCGGCGGGCACTAGAGTTCCCCCGCCCCCCTCCGGGTGGGCGGGGGTCAGGGGGAGGGGGGCGAAAACAGAATCACCAATCGCCCAAGCATCTATCCGGCATCAGCTTTGCCGCAACCTCACAATCCGTACAACCCCTCCACGATGCCGTCAATCTCCCGCTCCCAGTCGGTCACGTCGGCATTCGGGTCGGCGGCGCGGGCGTCCAGACATTTCCGCGCAAGCTCGGCAAGCCGAGAACGATCGGTCTCGGACGCATCGGGGATGGGCAGCGCCGCGATGTAGATGCTTCGCAACTCCAGCCTGCCCCCCTTGTCCTCATCGCCGAAAGCCGAGCAACGTGACTTGAGGAATGCCCAGGCGGAATCGGAGTTCAGTATTGCAGCGAGGTACAGATCATCCACAGGAAGCAGGAATGTCTTGTCGTTCGTGTAGTGACCTCGGGTGTCGAACGTAAACCGAGGTTCCTTCCCGATCACGGGATACACTATCTTCTCCCGCTCGAACACGTCGTAGTAGGCGCAGGCGCGCAGTTCCCACCACTGTTCGCCTTTGTCCCAGCGCTTCTCGAGTTGCGGCTGATACTGCTTGAGGTGGGCGAAGACGGCCGGATACCGCGCCATGTCCACGCCGATCTGTGTCAGGATCAGCCACCGTTTCTTATCCCGGATGTGCCACCTTCGGATATCGTCGCCGACGGCGAGGGGCTTGATGATCTCGGCGCTGCGGGGGTCGGCGGCGATGAGCTCATCACGCTTGCGCTCGTCAAGGATGAACGCCTCGTTGAAGCCGGTCTTGATCCCGTAATATATGCGGTTATGGACGTACGTACCGAGCGGCACTCCGGCCTGCTCCATCTGCTTGATGCGGGCAGCTTCGGACGCGCCCGTGAGGAGCCACACCGACTTGTTGATCGCAGAAGGGGGGAGCGTCTGCCCGTCCCGTTCGATGAGGGCCGCGACGTCGGGATACGGCGGCTCGAGGGACTTCACCTGCGTGAACTCAGGCTGCGAGGGCTTTGCGGACTGCTTCTCGGCTTCGGTCCTCTTCCGAGCGATGAAGATCATCGGGAACGTTCCGGCGTCGAACACCGGCAGCTCGCCGAAGTCGGTGATGCTGAGGATATCGCAGGTGTCGGCCATGTGGGCGCGCAGCTTCTCGCCGTACTTCGCCCGGAACCACTTGTTGCTCGATATGAACGCCAGCACGCCTCCGGGCTTGAGGAGCTGAACGGCGCGGGAATAGAAGTAGACGTAGAGGTCGGCGGTGCCGCAGGCGACGTCAGGATGCGTCTGTTGGGGATAGGACTTATACGGTGCGCCGTAGGGGTCCCTGCCGGACCCTTCGGGCCACGCAGGCAAGCCCACATAGTCGCGATAGGAGCGCGCCAGTCTTTCCTGCCGGACATAGGGAGGGTTTGTGATGACTACATCGAAGCCGCCGCCTGACGAACCGAAGGGCTCGCGATCGGACGCGAAGACCTCGGCGCAAGCAATGTCCCATTCCACCGAACCAGGCGGCGCCGTCCCTCCGAGCAGATCCCGAACTTGCGCTTCACAGGAGCCAATGGACGCCGCTATCTGGTCTTTGGGTGACGCGGCCGTCGAAGCCGGCGCGAAGTACTTGTCGTGGAGGCTCCGCAAGGCGGCGGCGATCCTGGCATACTCCTCTGCGTGAAGGCTCGCATTGGGAACTGTACGGTGTGGAGCCGACACTGAGTCGCCACAGGCGAACTTGAACTTCAGGTTGGGGAGGCTTACGTCCGCATCCGGGTCGGCGACGGGGTCGCGCGGGTCATCTACCACGAGCGAGAGCCAGAGTCGCAGCATCGCCGTCTCTACGGCAGTCCGAGCAAGGTCGGCTCCGTAGAGGCTGAGCTGAATGATCTCCAGCTTGCGGTCATGGACGGCCGCGTGATCGCGCGTTCGAGCCACAAACAGGGCTTGGCACAGTCTCAGGATTTCCTGCATCATGCCGACAAGGTATGCGCCAGAGCCGCATGCGGGGTCGCAGACGCGTATGCTCTGCAGTCGCGCGAGGACATCCTCGGGATCCGACAGACCCGACGCATCGCCGTTTTCGACAAAGGCATGGACCGCTTGAGCCGATCCGCAGTCGCGCAGATAGCTCTTCAGTGCCTCTTTGCACATGAAGGCGACGATGGCGCGGGGCGTGTAGTAGCTGCCGGTATCATGCCTCTCGATGGCGAGGCGCTCATAGACTTGCCCGAGAAGTTCTGGGTCTAGCGCAACCTCCACGTCATCCGGTGTGCTCTCGGTTACGGTGAAGTGATAGCCCTCAAACAGTTCGAGGATCGGTGCAAACGCCTCGTTGGGCAGGCTCAGGGCGTCACGTGCGTCGTAGGGCTGCTCCGGAGCGAAGAGCCCGCCGTTCAGAAACGGCACCTGCCCGACAACGGCGGCGAGTCGAGACCATTCCTCGTCTGTCGGCCTGTCGTCCGATGGCGTATTGAGCGCGCAGAAGAAGAGCGGCCAGAGATAGTCGCGATAGTAGTTTGGGTACCGCGGCCCCGAACCGTGGGAGCGCCGATGGCTCTCGGCAAGCTCAAAGAGCCCGCGCAGGTAGTCTTGCTGGCGATACAGCCATCCCTTGCGCTGAAGGAACCAGCAGAACATGATGCGGTGCAGGAGCCTCTGAGTCACCAGGTGGGCCTCATCATCGCCGCGCGTTTGCTGAGCAATGAAGCCCTTCAGCTCCTCGAAGATCACCTTGTAGTTGCGGTAGAACTCCTCCGTCACCGCCGCTACATCCCAAGCCTGATCCCACTGGGCGACATCCCACTTGATCGTGTCGCCGCTGTCGCGGGCGAGATAGAGCTTCGGCAGACACATCTCGCGCACGGTTCGGGTCTCCTGGGCTCGCGCGCGTTCCCAGCCGAATGAGCATATGCGTGGCTGGCGGCCTTTCTGCTGGGTGAACTTAACGAAACGAATCTCGTCGTAGTTCGGGCCGCCGCATACGAACAGGAGCCTATCGAGGGGAGTGTCGTTAATGCGGCCTGTGCTTCGCAGGTGCGCCCTAACCTGCCGAAGCGACTCGCGAAGGTCTCGCCGGCGGATGGGGCTTCGTGTTTCGACCAGGTAGATGCGGTACGGATCCTCGCCGGTGAACGGCACGATCTGCGTGACGTCGGCAGCGACGGGCGAGGCGCCGGGAGCATCCACGCGGTAGGTGAATGTGTCCGACGGGTCCGTGGGCCAGTTCAGCGTATGCTTCAGAAACGCATACAGGGACTCCCGGCTGCGTACGGCGACGAGCTGTTCTTCCGCAATCTGCGTCATGGTCTTCGCATCTCCATCCAGCATTCGAGGCGGGGGACGATCGTGCGCGGCAAGCCGATGTCGGCGTACTCTCCGCGCACATAGTCGCGCAGGGCGGCCAGACGGCGCGAGAGCCTTGCCTCATCGGACGGCAGCCCCGATCGCACGCCGGGCACGGTGCCCCCCAGCATGTCCAGTATCTTGCCGGCATTGGTCGTGACGCCAGCATCGTCGCGTTCGGCTATCAGCGCAACGCGCCCGATGATATCCGAGAACCGCTCTCTTTCGGACTCCCCCGCGTCGGGAGTAGGCTGCATGGTGAACATTGCGAAGAGACCGTTGCGCGGAGCCTCGGCCCAGACGCCGAAAGCGCCGGGCGGCATGGATGCGACGGCGGCCTGCAGTTCGGGTGCAGGCGGCCGGGCCGTCAATCCTGCATAGGCGTTGAAGGCGCGCTCGACGGGCGTCACTTCGCCGTCGGCAATGGCGTTGAACTCCTTGAGGTTCCCGGCGGGGTCGGTGGACTTGAAGAACGAGACGTCGAGGCCAAGAGCTCGACTGATCTTCAGAGTGCGCCCCTCGACTGTCCCGACCAGACCGATGATATCGTCTATTTCCTCGGGGGGCAGAACGTTCAGGATGCGTATGGAATGGTCCAGCGGAGTCTTCGCCGGATCAATGCGCCTGTCCACGCGCCCGATGCGCTGGATGAGGCGTACGGGGTTCCAGTGGATGTCGTAGGAGAGGATCGCACCGGCGTCCTGGAGGTTGACGCCCTCGGACAGTACGTCCGTTGAGATCAGGATGTCGAGTCTCTCGGGCACCGAGGGCGGCCAGTTGACGGGCCTCGGGTTGTAGTTCGGGCAGAAAGCATAGAGGATGGCGCCGCGCGTGTCTTCTATTCGCGAATCGATGCGTGCCGTGGTTCGGTTGGGCAGACGACGCTTCAGCTCACGCTCCAGGTATTCCGCCGTGCGCCGGGACTGGGTGAATATGAGCAGACGGCGGCCCTCGGCCAAGACACCTTTGATGCACTCGATGACCTGCAGCAGCTTCGGATCTGGGCGCTGCCGCGCCTCGACGGCCGCGCGATGGATCTCACGCAGATAGGCAAGGTCGTCTTCGATGTCGCGTCGCCAACGCGAGGTGTCGAACTCCGGCTCGGCGAAGTCGGCAAGCTTGCGCTCGAGACCGCGGGCTCTTATGGCGTTGTCGAGCCAATCGTCGGTCTCTCCACCCGAGGCGTCCAGCGATTCCCCGGACGCGCTGACTGCCTCGGCGTCCTCTTCTTCGCCTCCATCGGCATCAGTCTCGGAGGAACTGTCGAAGAGCTGCGTGCGCACCCAGCCGCCATGTTCCGCCACGACGTTGTCGGCCTGATCCCCGAAGACATGGCGCAGCCGGGCGAGGAGACCCGTGCCCAGGCTTTGCAGGATGCCCTGGAACGCAACGGGGCTGCTCTCAAGCTGCTTGAGGGTGTTCGTGAACACCAAGCCTGCAAGATGGACCTCATCCCGGTATGTCTTGCCGACACGATTGGGATGCTTGCGGTACTGTTGGGTCAGGAATGCGGCCAGCTTGATGCCCTTGGCCTTTGGCGGCTTGAGGGGGGCCAGCGCCTTGTCGGGGTCCAGGCCGGCCTGCCGCAGCCTCTTCCGGAGGTCGCGGATGTAGTTCGCCGTCGGGGTGCACAAGCGTTCGGCGATGCCCACGAGCTCCCGATACTCGGGATTGCCCTCTCCGATAACGATACCAACCGTCTGTGGATCGTGTCGGACCGGAAAGCGGACCTCTGTTCCGACGGCCTGCGCCAGTTCCCGCACTGTCGCCCGTCCGCGCTGGATTACGACAGCTTCCAGCACGCGGTTCAGAGCGCGTTCCGGCGTATCGAAGAGGTCGAGCGTGGTCTGTGCCTCGCGTGGATCGAGCGGCTGGGAGGTATCGAGGGCCGAAGCCACCCTGCGAATGTGAGCGGCGGAATAGCCGGCGATATTGCCGGTCTCGTGGGTGATGAGCGCGAGCTGATTGGCTATGTCGCGGTACTCC
>JBBIQU010000229.1:0-5484 GCA_037442185.1 Chthonomonadales bacterium
GAAGGCCGAGCATGCCCGCCCGAAGGGCGTCAAGGTGGACATCGGCTCGAACTAAGCCGAACCCGGTCACCGCAACGGAAAGCGCCGCGCCAGGCGGCGCTTTCGTTCTCTCGGCCCGCCAGACGTCATGGGGGGAAGGTTGGGCTGGAGTCAGGCTTCGTGTCGGAGGCGGACCGATCGGCACATCTCAAACGCCGGGCCGCAGTCCGCCCGACGATGAATCGTCGGGCTGCAAACACGAATCCCGCTCCGCGGGATGCAGTGAGCCGGCTCAGGCAGGGTTCGTGTCGAAGGCGGGCGATGCGTCGGCGATTCGGCGCGTTCGCACAACCGCGCGGAGCCACCATGCACCCCAGGCGTAGGACATATGCCCGATCACGTATGGAGCGCGACTGACACCCCGCCGTGATGATGCGTCATTGTCCATCATGTGCGCGCGGGGCACAATCACCATGGCATCGGAATGCGCCAGCGATATGGAACCTACGCGCGACATAACCTGCGACCACACGGATGATCACCGGCACATGCTCAACGTCATAGAGCGCCTGGCTTCCGGAGGCGTTCTGGCCCTGGACGTGGCCGGCATTGTCCGTCACTGGGGCGACGGACTGGTCCAGATGCTCGGCTACCCGCCGTCAGCGATGGTGGGAAGGGCTCTGGGCGATCTTGTGCCTCAGCATCGGGACGCCCTGGCAGAACTGCTCGAGTCCGAGCGATCGGGTTGCGACCGGTCTGGCGCGCGAATCCGCGTGCCGCGATGTGACGGCTCGTTGGCCGACCTCGATGTTTCGGCGCAGCCGTGGCCCGAGCCCGATGGCTCCGCGCCCTGCATCATCGTGCTGGTCCGGGACATCACGGAACAGTCCAGATCTCAGGCGCTACACCGACGCCTAACCGAAGTGACCTCGGCGGTGAGCGGGTTCGCGCCGCTCGACTCGATCTTGCGCATGGTGCGCGATGCGGTCATTGAGTTCGGCGGCTTCGATCGCGCCGGCGTCTTTCAGGTCTTCGGCGATCAGGTGCGAGGAGCGTGGGGCACCGATGCCGACGGCAAGCCCCGCTCGGAGGCAGGGTTGGCGGAGACGCTCGACGACTGGGGTCCCTCCATACCGGACCTCGCGGCGGGCGTTCGTCGTTTCGTCATCGAGACGTGGGAGCCGGACGCCTCCGAAGTTGGAGGTCGTGGCCCGATCCGTCACGTCGTCATCGCCATGCGTGCCGGACTGGAACTTGTCGGGCTGATCAGCGCCGACAATCTGCTGACCGGCAGACCGGTTACCGAAGCGGACGTGCTTCCGCTCATACCGTTCGCCGAGGAGGCAGCGGTCGCGATCCGCTCGATCCGTCTACATGAGAGGGTCCGGACCTACGCCGACGATCTCGAGCGCGAAGTCGCCCGGCGCACCGGGGAACTCGAGAAGGTGGTCGAAGACCTCGAGCAGTTCACCTACCGCGTCGCCCACGACCTGCGGGCGCCCCTGCGGGCCATTGACGGGATGGCCCACCTTCTCGCCGAGGATATAGTGTCGCAGTCGCTGGACGCCGACCAGATTCTGAGCCGACTGGAGCGTGTATCTACGCGCGCCATGTACGCAGGCCGGCTTGTTGACGACCTGTTGACGCTTGCGCGAGTTGGCCGAAGGCCATTCGCCCCGCGCCGGATGGATCTTGCTCGCCCCGTACTGGAAGCCTGGGAGTCTCTTGCCGATCGCAGGGCCGACCGGTCCATCGAGTTCGTCCTCGGAGCGCTCCCGCCTTTGCTCGCCGACCGGGGCATGCTCTTGGAGCTGCTCACGCGCGTGCTTGACAATGCCATCAAGTTCACCCGCAAGGCGCAGCAGGCCCGCATTGAGGTGGGGGCTGAATCAGACAACGCCGGCGGCGAAACGGTCCTTTATGTCCGCGACAACGGAGTGGGATTGCGGCCCGAGGACACGGAACGTGTCTTCGGCGCATTCGCCCAGCTCAACAGCCCCGACGAGTACGAAGGAAGCGGCATCGGGCTCGCCATAGTGAAGCGCATCATGGACCGACACAGCGGCCGCGTCTGGATGTCGGGAGCGCCGGGCACGGGCGCGACGCTCCACTGTGCGTTTCCGTCCGAACGAGATTGACCAACCGGACGGTACGAGCCTACGGGATCGTCTCGATCTCGTACGTTTCCGAGCCCAGACCGAGCGCGGCGCACTGGCGCACCTGCTCGTACGGGTCCTTACCGTGCATCCTCTGGAACAGGTGAGCGCCTTCGCCGAGCGGCAGAAGCTGGTTGGGCACACTTGCCGTGATCAGGTTCTCGGCCTTGATCATGTCCAGCGACGCCTGCTCGATGGCGACGATGTCTTCCGACTGAACGATGCCGATGTCGGGCACCAGCGGCGGCGTCGAGAAGCCCCAGCAATCGCACAGGGGGGTGATGTTCATGAGCACCGTCACGAACGTCACGCGCCCGGGATCGAATGAGGCCAACGTCTCCTTCACCACCGCTGCCATGCCGGCATGAAAGCGCTGGAACTTCTCCACAGGCTGGTCCATGGTGAGAGCCTCGGCCGGGCATGAGCGGACGCAGTGCATGCAGAAGCGGCAATGATGCTCGGAGATCGTGATCTCATCCTGGTCGTTGAAGCGGATCGCGCCCGTCGGACATCCGCTGATGCACTGGCGGCAATGAGTGCACAGCTCGGCCTGCCAGGCGAAGTGTCCGGCCATGAGGCCGTGAATCCATCCTCGCGTGCGGTAGCTCACGCAGCCCATGCCGATGTTCTTGATGGCGCCTCCGAAGCCCGTATGACCGTGCCCCTTCCCGTGGCTGAGAACGATCAGGGCATCGGCATCCGCCACGTTGCCGCATAGCTCGATCTTGGGCAGGCCCTCGACCGCGGTCTCGCGCTCGTAGACGTAGCGGTCGTGCTCGCCTGCGGCGCCGACCACGCGGCAGCCCACAACCTCAGGCGTATAGCCGCGAACCACGGCGGCGTCCGTCGAGAACGAGCCGTCGGTAATGTATGGGGTGCCTCCGGAGCGCTTGACGGCCTCCACTACCATCCGCACGAAGAGAGGATGGATCGTATAGAAACCGATGTCGGCGCCGACGTGCATCTTGATGGCCACGCGCATTCCCGAGAAGCGCGTCGCGAAGCCCGCAGCGTCGAGCATCCTGCCGAAGCGGGCGGGCAGCGTGGCGTTGCGGTCGAGGCGCGTTACGTGCGCCGATGCGAAACGAACTGTGGACATGGACCTTGCCTTCCGATGGTAGTCTCGTCGAGGTTTTCTGCCGTCGTCTGTGGGATTCCTGCCGTTGTTGGAACGCGTAACAGTTCACGCTTGGTGAGAGCGGTTTTCTGGGCAGTCGAAAAAAGATCAGATAAAGTTCCGATTCGAGGGAGTCCTCGGCGGCATCGGTGTTGAATCCAGTTGTATGACGCTTGGCGACGACGTTCCTCGCGAGGAACTCATCCGCATTATCGTGGAGCAAGCTGCCCATATCGAGCGGCTTGAGAAGGAGTTGGAGCAACTCAAGGGTGGCGGCCCTCGATCTGACGGCAAGTCGGCGGTGCCGTCGTTCGTGAAGCCCAATGCGCCCAAGCGGAAGGTCGCACCTGCTCCTCGCAAGAAGCGGGCGAAGGGAGCGGCTCGCCGGCGCGAAGCTCCGACGCGGGTGGAGAGGCATGTTGCCGCCAACTGCTCACACTGCGGTCGTCGTTTGTCGGGCGGGTGGTTGCATGCGTCCCGGCAGATCATCGAACTCCCCAGTGCGCCGGTGGAGATCGTGGAGCACCAGTTCTATGCGCGGCACTGCGGCGTATGTCGTCGTCGTGAACTGGCGCGCCCCGATCTGTCGTGTGTTGCCGGCGGGCAGAGCCGTCTGGGCGTTCGTCTGATGAGCTTCATCGGGTATCTGGACGCGGTGGGTCGCATGACGGTCCGTGGCATCCAGCACCTGCTCAAGACGGTCTACGATCTGTCGGTTTCGGTCGGGGAGATCGTGCGTGTGCTACACACGCTGGCCAGGATCGGCCAATCCACCTACGACGGCTTGGTGGAGGCAGTTCGAGGCAGCCCGGTCGTGCATGCCGACGAGACAGGGCAGCGCGAGAACGGTCAGAACGGCTATGTGTGGAGCCTGAGCACGCCTGACATCCGCGTCTACCACCGCGATCCGAGTCGCGGCTCGATCGTCATTCAGCGACTTCTGGGCTACGAGCCGACCGGCCGCAGCCTGCTTCGCGCCCGACAAGCTCGGGATCGGGTGCGTTCCGAGGGCCGCAAGGTGTTTCGCGGCACGCTGGTGAGCGACTTCTACTCGGCATACGGTTGGTACCTGCGTTCGCGCCAGTGCTGCCTGACGCATCTGGACCGTGACCTGGATGAGCTGGCTGAAGCTCATGCTGACGAACCTGCCGTGGTCGCGTGGGTGGAACGCGTGCTCAACCTGGTCGAGCGAGCCAAGGCCTACGTCGCTGCGCATGCTGATGACCCGCCTCAGGCACGCTTGACCGCGAAGCGCGCATTCGTGCGGGAAGCAGTCATGCTGGCGCGACCTTACAGGAACAGCGGTCTGCCGCAGCAGACCCTCGCCCGCCGGATCCTGCAACACCGGTCACGCCTGTTCGTCTTCGTCTCCCATTCCGGCGTGCCGCCGGACAACAACGCAGCCGAACGTGCCATACGGCCGTTTGTCATGCTCCGCAAGGCGACGGGCGGCACCAGGTCCGAGACCGGATCGCGCACACAGTGCGTCCTCTTCTCCCTCTTCAGCACCTGGCACCTGCGAGGGTGCGATCCACTCCGTGAATGCCAGACGCTACTACAGCAGCATGTGCGGCCCCAACCTACCTGACAACCGACAACTCTCACAGTCGGTGAACTGTTACTGGAACGCGATCTCCACGAGCTTCGTAATGCCCTGCGTAAGCTTCGCGCGCGTCGGACCATCTCGGCGATGCGCACGACGGCAAGATTCTCAGGTTTTTTCGTGGACCACCCTTGACAGGTAGGAGGATCAGCCGTATAATCGCTCTGTACAGCCCTGTCAGACGTGGGCTGATACTGTTGTTTTCTCGGGCTGAAAGCTGACAGGACAAACTGATGTTAGCAATCAACCTATACAAGCAGCACACACAGAAAGGTAGGTAGCGCCTCATGAAGAAGTATGCAGTTCTAGCGCTAGCGCTGATGCTGGCAGTCGCGGTCATGCCGGCGATGGGTCAGACGTACGACGAGTTCAACTATACGCCCACGAACCCTCTGCATGGTCTGAACGGGGGCGTCGGCTGGTCAACACCGTGGAACACGTATGTCGGCACCGGAAGCTTCGAGATCACGAACTTCGGACTGACGTTCCCGGGGCTGGTCACCAACTACAACGCGGTCAAGAACATGTACTCCGCACAAGGTTCGAGCTTCGGCGTCAGTACTCGCAACATGGTCTATAACTACGGCGGAGCCGGCAACAACACTTGGTTTCAGTTCTTGGTTCGTCCC
>JBBIQU010000230.1:0-5484 GCA_037442185.1 Chthonomonadales bacterium
GCTTCCCCGGCTACTACTGGTGGGACGGCTGTCATGCATGGCTCTTCCGACCGAATATCAACTGGTAGGTCGTGCATCGGCTAGCGCCGGTCTGACGATCGAAGGCCGCCTTCGGGCGGCCTTCGTTGCTCCGTGGCCAAACGTTTTCCTTTCCTGGCGGCGACCGCTTAACCTCCCCGACTTCGCCCAACGTCACGCAGGTATAATCGCGCCGTGGCAAACAATGCGTGCGAAGCCGGCTGCGAGACCAACGCGTTCCTGACCGATCTCAACGCGCTATTCTCGGCGGCCGTACGCTCAGGTGACGAGGAGGCGTTCCTCCAGCGGTCGCTCGAGTTGGCCATGCGCGCGGTCGGCGGCGATCGGGCCTTCCTTGCCCTGGTCGAACAAAGCACCGGCCATCTGGTCGTAGTGAACACGTCCGGGCTCGGATGGACGCCGGAGACTGCGCGCCTGCGCCTCTCGCTCGCTCAGGAACACGCGCGCGGCATCACAGGGCATGTGGTGCTGACTGCGCGACCGTACCGAACCGGCGACACCCGCAGCGACCCGCACTATCTCGAGTACTTCCGCGATGTCCGCAGCGAAATCGCCGTGCCGATCTGCGGCACGTCGGGCCAGTCGGTCGGCGTCATCAATGTCGAGAGCGCTCAACCCGACCGCTTCTCGGACGAGCATGAGCATCGCCTGACGGCCATAGCCCATGCCGCGGCAGCAGCGCTGCGCGTTCAGGGCTTCCGGGCCCGCGAGAGCGCGCTGATCGAGATTGGCAACAACCTGACCACTACCCTCGACATCGGCACATTGATGCAGAAGGTGCTTGCCGTCGCTGCCGACATGCTCCGGTTCGAGGACTGCACCGTCTTCCTCACGGATGAAGCCACCGGCATGCTCGTCCTTTCGGCTTCCAGCGGCAGCCTTGCGGGCCGTACAGGCGAAGCGCCGTACCATGTCGGCGAGGGCATCACCGGATGGGTCGCGGCCCACGGCACATCGGTGCGGCTGGTCGAGCCGCGCAACGACCCGCGCTGGAGGGGGCTGTGCCTCGAGTTTCCCCAGGACGAGATCGGAGCGCTCCTGGCCGTGCCGATCGTCGGCCGCAACAAGGTGCTCGGAGTCCTCCGGGTTGTGCGCCGCAAGAGCCCTGACGCGTGGTTCTCGACGTCCTTCAGCGAAGGCGAGGAACGCGTGCTGAACACCATCGGGCGTCAGCTGGGAGCCGCCGTCGAGAACGTCCGGACCTACGAACGGTTGGTCCAGGCCGAGCGAATGGCCGCCTGGGGTGAGCTTTCCGCTCGCGCAGCCCACATGATCGGCAATCGCACGTTTGCCCTCAAGGGCGATCTGAACGAGATGTCCTATCTGCTCTCGCAGAAACCGTGCGAGGAGATACGAACCGAGATTGTCGAGCTAGTAGCCAGCATGTGTCGAGGCGTCGAGCGCCTAGAGGAGATACTGCGCGAGTTCCGGGACTTCGTCGTGGCGACGCAGATCTCCCTGGCCCCCTGCGACCTGAATGCGATCGTGCAGGAAACCGTCGCTGAGATATTCCCGAAGCGGACCGCCATCGAACTGGTGCTGGACCTTCAGCCCGATCTGCCCCAAATGAAGTGCGATGCCCGCAAACTCAAACGCGCTTTCTGCGAACTGATCGAGAACGCCGTGAGCTTCCAGCCCGATGGCGGGGCGCTGCGCGTGCGCACATCGGTGGTATCGGAGCCCGACCGCAGACGCTATGGCATTGGCCACTCGGCTGAGGCGGTCGCCGTCGAGTTCGCCGATGCTGGCCCCGGGATCGCGGATGACCAGAAGGAACGGGTGTTTCAACCGTTTCATTCGACCCGGGCGAAAGGCATGGGACTTGGCCTCAGCATAGTGAAGGGCATTGTGGAGGCACATCACGGGGTAGTGCGCGAGATCGGAGCCCTCGGCGAAGGGGCCCGGTTCATAGTATGCCTGCCGGTTGCCGAACCGGTGAGCTGCAATCAAGGGGAATGTACGCATGGTACGGATACTGGTCGTTGACGACGAGGACGAAGTTCGAGCATCGCTGAAGCGCCGCCTTCAGCGGGAGGGCTATACGGTCGCCACAGCCGAGAGCGCCGAGGATGCGAACGTCCGGTTGGCCCAGGAAGCCGAAGCGTTCGACGTTGTGGTGACCGACATGTGCATGGAGGAGGCCGACAGCGGTCTCGACGTGCTGCGGCACGCACTGGCTCGGGACCTGTTCACCGAAGTGATAGTCCTTACGGCCTACGGCAACGTCTCGAACGCGGTGGAGTCCATGCGGCGAGGCGCCTTCGATTACCTGGAGAAGAACGTGCCCGGCGTGGATACCTACGAGGTACTGGTGATGAAGGTAGCTCAGGCGCTCGAGCGCCGCCGAGCTGCCATTCGCACAGTGCGGCGGCTCGAGGAACGGGCGGCCAAGCAAGCCGCCGGTTAACGCTAGCGGTACGCGTCGGGAGTGAACGCTGCCACAGGATCCTCCACCCGCACTCGCCGCACCGAGGCGCCCGCGGTCAGGATCAGTACCCATCCCCGCGCGTTGGATGCGTTGTCCCACCAGTCCGCGTGGAACGCGCGTGCCCAGTGCCAGTGGCAATCTGCAAGCGGAGTCAGATCATCCCACTTGCCGCGACCGAAACGGGGCGCCGGCTGCCACCACCCGAGTTCCTGGGCGCGGTTCCACATGGGCACGTAGTCGTAGCTGACGCCCGATGCGAGATAGCCGTCGCCCTCGAGCCGTGGGGTCGGAGCGTGATGGCCGCGAGCCGAATCGCTCGGGCAGACGAAGACGCCGCCGTTCCTTATGTACGACTCGTTGCAGGAGGACAGCCGCGGCGGAAACTCGCCATAGTCCTGAGCATACATGGCGCATCCCATCCCCACCTGGCGCAGGTTGGAGATACAGGCTGCCCGGCGAGCCGAGGCACGGGCAGCCCATAGGACCGGCAACAATAGCGCGGCCATGGTCGCGATGATCGCGATGACGACCAGGAGTTCGATGAGTGTGAACGCTTTGGGCATGGTCCGTGTCTCCAAGGGCTGGGCGCGCTCGAGGCCGCAATCCGGTACCTTTGGTACGTGCCCGGGGTATGTATAGGTTACAGGCGCGGCGATCCGGACCGCAGGAGGCTGAAGATGCACAAGTCATTGCGCAGGACCCTATCGGCGATTGCCTTCGCGTGTGTGGCCGCGGCGCTGAGCGCCGCCGCGTTCGTCCGCGATGAGCCCATGGGCAGGTGGGACATCGAACCCAAGTCGGTCGTCTCGGGCCAGGAGACTGCCATTCGCCTGCGATACGCCAACGGCTCCGAGCCACTGCCGGCCGGATCATCGTTCACCATGGCCATTGAGCCGATCAGCGTGACGCAACTGCAGGGCGGAACGGCAAGTCTCGGCGTCGAGCCGACCGCGGAAGATCAGCCCCGTAGCGCAGGCGTACCGCCCGCACCTTCCCCTGCCCGCGTCACCGTCCATCCCATCGGCGTTACCGAGACCGGCGCTTTCGGCGTGCGCATTGCCTTCCCATCGGGCCTTCCGGCTGGACAGTCGGTCGTGCTCGCCTACGGCAATCGCCAGCTCGACGGTCGCATTGTCGGCCTTGTCAATCCCGTTCCGGTTCGCGACCTTGCGTGGGATGTTCGCTATCACAGGTCCGATGCCGATGCGCACGGCACGAGCTGGACGGCTGCCGGATGGTGGAGGAATCTGCCACGGTGCGAAATCGTTGCGGGCCAACCGTCAGCGGTGCGAGTCACGGCCCCGAGCATCGTAGGCGCCGGGCAGCCGTTCAATGTCAGGCTTGCGATCACCGACGCCTTTGACTCGCGCGCCGAGCCGCCATACACCGGAAGCGTTCGACTGATCGCGCCCGCCGGGCTGACCGGCATCCCGTCAACCGTCAGGTTCTCGGCCGGAGACCACAGCGTTCGCCTGATCGAAGGCATAAGGGCCGCGAGACCCGGCTCGTATCGAATCGGAGCCGCCCTGATGGGACCCGCCGAAGCGAGCAAGGCCGCGCCCACCGAGTCGAATCCGATTGTGGTGCGAGCCGGCTCGTCCCGCGCCATCCGATGGGGCATTCTGAATGGCGGAGCCGGGTACACGGCGGGATGGGGCGACGGAGCGGACGCCTATTACTCGTATGCTCGCGATATCGCCGGGCTGGACTACGCAGCCCTCGCCGAAGAGCTTGTGCCACGGGACGCTGCCGCCGAGCGGAGCGCCGGAGGCATCTACGCGGCGCGATTCGGCAGTTCTCTCATCCCCGAGGCCCTGGGGCGCATCATTGCGGAGGCGGCAGCCAGGCACCACCGGCCAGGTGAGTTCGTCACCATTCTCGGGTACCACGGCGTCACGTCCACAGCCGGTTCGCTGGGAGTGTACAGCGCTGAATCGGGTCCCGAGGCTCTGGCGCGGATCCTCCCCCGTTCGATGCCGGCGTTTCCGTTCGAGCTTCATGCGTCTCTTAGCGCAACCGAGGCCCTCATCATCCACCATGCCAACGCGGCCTATCTCCCCTACAGCTCACTCCTGAACGGTCGCACCCGCCAGGGCCATCCAGTTGCTCCGGTTCTGGAGTGCCATTCCGAACGAGGCATGTCGTTCCCCGGCCCCGGCCCGTTCGATTCGCTGATCGGCGGCGTTCGTTCGCCTGTAGCCAAACCCCTGTTCAAGGTCATCGGACGGGGGCTTCGCTTCGGGCTCGTGGGTGACTCCGGCACGGTGACCGGGTGGCCGGGGCGCCGATGGGCGTCAGGGCTGACGACGCGCAACCGGTTCGTGCAGGGCTTGACCGCGGCGCGTCCATCGGAGTTCACGCGCAAGGGCCTCTTGGACGCCTACCGCGCCCGGAACGTATACGCAACGACCGGCGAGCGCATCGTGCTCGACTTCACCGTGAACGGCGTCGGCATGGGAGGCACCGTCACCACCGACGGTCCGGCCGTGGCGACGGTTGTGGTCTCGGGCACCGCCCCAATCCGCGAAGTCTCCCTGTTCAACGGCGACCGAGTGCTGACTCAGGCGCGCCCGGCGAGCCAGCGAGATGTGCGTGTTGCCTTTGATCTGCCGAAACCGATGCCTTCTGAGACCCCATACATGGTGGAGGTGGTTCAGGCCGATCGCCACCGCGCATGGAGTTCGCCCATCTGGGTTCGCAAGCGCCCGGCACCCGACCTGGCATGGATGAGGTCTGCCGACGGCAAGCCGCTCCTGGTGAATGCCGGAACCGCTCCAGCGCCGCGTCTCAGCGTGGTCGGTGGGCGCTCCTCATACGGCTTCGTGAGGCCTGCGTGGGGACCCGAGGTCCGAATGCGTGAAGGCGCCGACGGGCAGGTATGGCTTCGGCGATGGTCCGATCGCCGAGCGACGCTGTTCCTCGCACTGCGCTGCGCCCCCACTTCCGGGACGCTCAGGGTGACCGGCCAGACCGAATACGCCCCTGAACCCGATTACGCCCTTCTGTCGGAGGGCGGC
>JBBIQU010000231.1:0-5449 GCA_037442185.1 Chthonomonadales bacterium
GTCTCGACGCACACCCTCGGCGTCGCGAGAAGCGACGGCTACACGCTGCGCGTAAGTTGGCCCGCGTTCTGGTCTGCGACGGAAGCCCCCCTCCCCCTAACCCCCGCCCACCCAGGGGGCGGGGGAAACCGGGGCGCGCGTCGTTCGATCACATTGCCCACGTTTCTGCGTCGCAAGAAGCGACGGCTACACGCTGCGCGTCCGATCGCCGAAGGGTTCCCCCGCCCCCTGGGTGGGCGGGGGCAAGGGGGAGGGGGGAAATGCACACACGCGCCCGTGACGAACCGAACGCCCACCGTCGGAGGGCACGGGTGAGGGTGTATCCCGAACCCACCGCCACAAAGACTGCAGGCGTCGCCTGCATGTGACCGTCCGTCTCGGGTACGATGCTTCGGGGACCGTTCCGGTGACAGACTCACGATCGAAGCGCCCACGCTCGCGCGCCATGGCGATCATGCGCAAGGAGCTCATCCACATCCGAAGGGATGCCCGGAGCCTTGCCATTGCGGTGCTGATGCCTGTCGCACTTCTGATCCTGTACGGCTACGGCGTCTCGAGCGACATCAAGAATATCCCCCTTGCCGTCCTCGATTGGAGCCGAACCCGCGAGTCCAGAGACCTCATCGAAGCGTTCGCCCGGTCGGGATACTTCGCCGTGGTGGTGCGCACCGACCGTTACCGTGTGGCATGCGATGCGCTGGATCGAGGGACGGCCACTTGCGCGCTGGTCATCCCGGCTGACTTCGCCACCGATCTCGTGAAGGGCAGACCAATCGCCGTCCAGATACTGCTCGACGGCTCCGATCCCAACACGGCGAACGTCGCCGCAGGCTATGCCGAAGCGATCGTCGCAAGCCGTTCCGCAGCGGCCATTCAGCGGCGTGCGCTCCGCTCCGGCAGAGGGGTCTCCCAAGCGCCTGGCGTGAGCGCCGAGATACGCGTCTGGTACAACGAGGACCTCCGCAGCGCCAACTTCATCGTGCCGGGCCTGATCGCGGTCATCCTCGCCATGACCTCGGCGCTCCTGACCTCGGGCACGATTGCCGGCGAACGCGAGCGAGGCACCATCGAACAGCTTGCTGCGTCGCCCGCCACGGCCCGTGACATCATGTTGGGGAAGATCGGCGCCTATGCTCTCCTCGCCTTCGTTGACGTGATGCTCGTCGTGCTGGTAGGACGTTTCTGGTTCGGCGTACCCCTGCGCGGCAGTGTGGTCACGCTCATCGCGGCAAGCGGCGTTTTCCTCATGGCCGCTCTCGGAATCGGCCTGCTGCTGTCGTCGCGCATGCCGACCCAGCAGACGGCAATCACGGCGGCATTGATGGCGACCATGGTCCCCAGCATCCTGTTGTCCGGTTTCTATTTCCCGATCAACTCGATGCCGGCACCGGTACAGGCGCTCACAGCCATTGTTCCCGCGCGGTACTTCATGGTGATCACCCGCGGCGTCTTCCTCAAGGGAGTGGGACCTGCCGAGCTGTGGCCCCAGATCGCGATCCTGGCGGCCTATGCGGCGCTCATCATGACGATCAGCGTGCGATCGTTCCGCAAGACGGTGTAGGTTCGGCGACATGGAACGGGTCTTTGAACTGGTCCGCAAGGAGTTTCGACAGCTCCGCAGGGACACGAACATGCTCCGCTTCCTGCTGATCGTGCCCGTTCTCCAGCTACTCGTATTCGGCTATGCGGTCAGCACCGACATCAAGGACGTGCGGGTTGTGGTGTGCGACCTCGATCGCACAGGCGAAAGCCGCAGCCTCATCCGCTCGATGGGCGTATCCGAAAGCTTCAACGTCGTCGGATATCTGCCACGCCCCAATGACGCCGATGCGTGGTTGGACCGCGGCTCGGCCGCCGTCGCCCTGATCATACCGCCCGGCCACGCTCGGAGCTTGAGACGTGGGGACACCGCTCCGGTTCAGGTCCTGCTCGACGGCAGTGACGCCAACACCGGAACCGTGGCACTGGCATATCTGGCGCGCTTCTTCCGGCGCCATTCCGCCAAGATCGTCATGGAGCGCTCCGTCCGAAGCCCTGCGGGACGGCCTGCGCAGGGCGGGATTGAGGCCGAAACGCGCTTCTGGTACAACCCGTCCCTCGTTAGCTCCGCCTTCATGGTGCCCGGCGCCATGTGCGTCATCATCGGCCTGGCAGCCACCATTGCGACAGCGCTTGCCATCGTGAAGGAGCGGGAGATCGGTACCATCGAGCAGCTCATCGTGACGCCCATCAGGTCCTGGGAGCTCATGCTCGGCAAGACGCTTCCTTACCTGACCATCGGCATGGTCAACGCAACCGCGATCCTTATCGCGAATGCGCTTCTGTTTCGCGCGCCGATGCGGGGCAACCTTGCGCTGCTGCTCTGCGTCACGGCACTGTTCCTCGTGTCATCGCTCGCCATAGGGCTTCTCATATCGGCCCTATCGCGCACGCAACAGCAGGCGATGCTCACGGCGTTCTTCTTCATGATGCCGAACTTCCTGCTGTCGGGCTTCATGTTCCCCATTCGGAATATGCCCGAACCGCTGCAGTGGATCACCACGGTCCTGCCGCTTCGGTACTACCTCGTAATCGTTCGGGGCATCTTCATGAAAGGCAGCGGGCTGACGGACATCGTGGGGCAGCTTTGGCCTCTTGGATGCCTGACCGTGGTTATCATGGCGCTCGCCATCGCTCGGTTCGGCAAGCGCCTCGACTGAGCCGCGATCACCACCTGCGGCTCAGGTACCATCTGTCCCATGACTCGCACCCCATCGGTCTCCGTAATCATGTATCACCGTGTCGGCGCGGAGATGCACGATCCTGCCGACACGTTCCTGAACGTCGCCGCCGACCGATTCGCGCATCAGATGGCGCTCCTTGCCCGACTCAAGTACAAGGCGATCACTTTTTCCGAGGCGGCAGCCGGGCTTTCGGGTCGCGGTCCGTTGCCGAAACGCGCCGTCTGCATTACGTTCGACGACGCCTTTCGGTGTATTGCCGACCCTGCGTTGCCGACGCTCGAGGCGCTCAACTGGCCTGCGACGGTGTTCGTGGCATCCGGCTGGATCGGCAAGGTCTACGGCGAAGGGCGTTCGGCCCCGACGGAGGCCGACCGCGTGCTCGACGCCCCGGGCCTCATGGAGCTGCGCGAACGCGGATGGGAGATCGGCGGACATACCAGGTCACACGCGCGGCTTGGTGACCTGGAGGACGGCGCGGCCCTTGATGAGATCGAAGGCGGCGTCGCGGACCTGCAGTCTATCGTGGGAGTCCGCCCCCAAACGTTCTGCTACCCCCGAGGGTCGTACAACGCGCGGACCCCGTCTCTGGTGCGACAGGCAGGGCTCATCGGCGCATGCACCACAAGGAGCGGGCTCGCCCGTTCGGGCGGAGACATGTTCTTGATCCCACGCGTCAAACCGGCGGCGCGGGACGGAATGGGCCGGTTCCTCTACAGGCTGCTGATCCGGCCGCATCTCCCATAGCGCGCGAACGGGACCTTCCCCCGGCAATCAGGGGAAGGTCGTGTTGCGCGGTCGGGTTTCAGGGACGCCCCGGAGGTCCTCCTGCGGGTCCGCCCATGCGCCCGGGACCGCCCATGCCGCCCATCATGCCGGGCTGCATCTCGCGCGCGCCCTTTGGGGGAGTGAACTTGAACGTCGCGGCCGGGATCGGCGCGTTCAACTTCTCGCTCACCAGCACCATGGTCGTGGTCATGACCATCGGCTCAGGCTTGCCCTGGCCGTTTGGCGTCCCTGCGCCGCCGTTCGGTCCGCCCATCCCGGGCATCGTCATAGTGGACTTCATCTGCCGCAATCGGCCCGTCTGCTGGTCAATGTAGGCCTGCACCTTCGCCTTTGCGCCAGGGGGGGCGGCATTGGAAGGCGTCTTCGGGTTCACTGCAATGACCCAGCATTTCCGTCCGCGCACAAACTCGGTGCCGACCAGCTTGAAGGTGGCGTTCTTATCGTTGAGGGCGCCGAGCTGGCCGGTGAAGGCCGGGTTCCTGTCCTTGCTCACGGGCATCTTCATGTACGTGTTCATGGCCTTCATGTACATGTAGAGGGTCTTCCCGTCCGATACGGCAACGGACGACGCCATGGCCGCTCCGGCTGCCATCATGCCGGTGCCCTGTCCCGACGGTTCGGTCGTGACCCGAGCCTTGCCGTCAGACGTCGTCTTCATGTCCATGTTCATCGTCATCGAGCCCATGTTGCCCATGGAGACGACCATCTTCCACTGCGCCTGATAGGTCTTGGCCTTGCTCATGGCGTCAACGGCCTTGCGCATGATGGCAGCGCCATCCTGGGCCGCAGCGCCGGCGGCGCCCAGCGCCATCGCCAAAGCAAGGCACGCGAGGCGCAACGATCCTGATCTCATCCTCTTTCTCCCTTTCCGGGCCGCCGCCGAACGCCTGAGGCTAGCGCGTCCACACCGCCCTCACTGTCGAATACTACCTGCTGAACGGCCAAAGGTTTCGCATGGCCGTGGTACCATCATCATGTTGGTTCGTCCGCCGTGCGGGCGATCACCGGGGAGGCGACCATGGCCGGTTCGATCATCGGGCGCATCCTGTGCGCCGCTGCGCTCGCTCCGCTGCTTGCCGCACCGTGCCGCGCCCACGCCCGCGCGCCTCACGGCGAGAAAGCCATCCGCATTCTCGACGAGATGATCGTCGTGCTGGACCGCATCCTGAGTCGCCGAGGCTCGTCTTCCGATCAGGGCGCAGCCTGGGTTTCCCTTTTCGATGGCCGTTCTCTCGGGCCATGGGTCCGCACCGATTTCTCGGGCGGAGGCGAGGTCCGCGTCGAGACCGACGTCCGCGGAGCCCCCGCCATCGTTGTCGAGCCGGGCGCGACATTGAGCGGCATCACATACACGGGCGAGCTTCCCCGGGAGCCTTACGAAGTTGGCCTCGAGTTCGTCAAGCTCGACGGCAGCGACTTTGCCTGCGGCCTGACGTTTCCGGTGGGCGACAGCCATGCCACGCTGGTCCTCGGAGGATGGGGCGGCGGTACGGTCGGCATATCGAGCATTGACGGCATGGACGCCTCGGAAAACGAGACGACCACATGGCTCGAGTTCGAGGCAGGGCGCTGGTACTCCGTTCGCATGCGCGTGACGGCGACACGGCTTGAGGCCTGGCTCGACGGCAAACAGATCGTGAATGTGAACATCTCCGGTCGCCGGATCAGCCTGCGCCACGGGGAGATATCGCGGTCGCGGCCCCTGGGCATCGCGAGCTTCCAGACAAGGGCCGCGTACCGCAACATACGCATGCGACGACTATAGGGCTACGCACACAGGCAATCCGCGCCTCTGGACCTGGTGCCGTCCGAAGGCGCGACTTCAATCGCCGGGTATCTCCCCCCTGGCATGCGTTCGGTGACGGGCACCACGTTCGGCCTCGCAAGAAGCGACGGCTACACGCTGCGCGTAAGTTGGCCCGCGTTCTGGTCTGCGACGG
>JBBIQU010000232.1:0-5398 GCA_037442185.1 Chthonomonadales bacterium
ATGTCCCCCCTCCCCCTAACCCCCGCCCACCCAGGGGGCGGGGGAACTTGGGCGCGTCCGCGCTCGGGGGGCGGGGGGACCCCATTTCCCTCCCCCTTGAGGGGGGAGGGCAAGGGAGGGGGTGAACGCCGCTGTCGGCTGTTGCGATGGGCGATGTTGTCTTGCTCATTTGTGTTGCTCCAGAGGACCAGGCGCGGTGACGATCCTGGCCGTTACGAAGACCCCGAGGCGCGTGTTCCTTCGATCGCGGGTGTCGGGGTACGAACCCATGCCCGCGAAGAGCGACCGCGACCGGTCGGCGTCCTGGATGAGGTCGAGGCCGCCAATGTAGAGGGTCTGGCCGTCGTTCAGCCTCACGGTAGCTTCGGCGACACGCTGGGAGACCGTCGGGTTGCCCGTAATGGGCTCCGTGTCGGTGATGTTGCTGACCTCCGAGCGCACCGTCGCCGTCACGGTCCCGCCGCCGGCAATCAGCGGCGTTACGTCGAGGGCCGTGCCGATGCTCAGCGTCAGGATGCGCGCCTCGAAGGCTTCGGTCCAGAAGTCGTAGTACTGGGTTGCCAGCCGTCGCTCCTGACCCACGAACAATCGGGCCGTCTGACCGTTGAGTACGGCGGCGCGGGTCTGCGAGCGCAGGCGGGCCTTTCCCCTCTGCAGCAGGGCGCTCAGACGAGCCTCGAAGTCGCTTCCGGCGCCGGCGAGGGATGAATAGCTGATGTCTCCTGCCGCCGAAGCGAAGTCCAGGTTGCCGCCCTGCCAGTTCAGTCGGCCCTCCATAAGCGCCGACAGGTCGGAACGGCTCTCGAACTCCACAGCCAGTGCGCTGACCTCGATCATGGGCGTGGGCCGGTCGAGAACCGCCAGATCGCGGCGCACCTTGGCCACCATAGCCTTGGGACCGGCGACTGTTATGGCATTGCGGCCTACGTCGGTCCGGATATATCCAAGGAGGACATCGGGCAGGCTGTCGCGCGCGGCGAGCGCGCTGACATGCCGAAGGGGTATCTCGGCGAAATCACTCCCGTGATATGCCGAAAGCTCCGCCACGCCGCCGTCGGCCAGGTACATGGTGCTGCCGACGCCGTCGAGCGATAGGCCGTACGCCATGGCGATGCACTCAACCGCGTCTTCGAGCCGAACGCTGTCCAAAGATACACTTACCGCGCGCTCGAGGTCGGCTGCCACAGTAAGGTTCACGCCTGTTGCCTTGTTCAGCTCGCGCACCAGGTCGCGGAGGTCCGCATCCACCGCGTAGATGGAGACGCCGCCGCGATCGGCGGCCACCTCAAGGACTCTTCCGGTGGGGTCGGCCGGCTTGCGGCGCTGTTCCGGCGTCGGGGTGCGGCGGTCGCTGGTCACAATGACGACGATAGATCGCCGGTCCTGACTCTGCTCGATGCTGATGTAGGGCGGCGGGTCGTTGCCGCCGTCGAAGTTCCAGCGGTCGCCGGTCAGGCGCACTTCGCGGGTGATGCCGGGCTGGTACAGGACGATCCTCACGTCTACGCCGATGCCTTCCGGCGCATCGGGCGGCACGCTCACCTCGACATGGCTCACGGGGTAGATGCCCACGTTGGCGATGCTGCCGACCTTGGTGCGGGCGTTGCGGAGGCGGATGGGTATGACGCTGACTCGTCTGCCCATCTTCTCCCATTCGCCGCGTCGCGCCGCGTCGGTGTTGAACAGGTCCTGCGAGTTGATGTCGGGACGCAGCAAGCCATCGGCGCGAATCGTCACCTGCACCGCGTTGACCAGACGCGCGCTCTCGATTGCGGTGATATGACAGTAGGCACGTTCCTGCGCTTCGGCCGAGGCGCATGCGAGCGCAAGAACTGCGGCCGCCAATCGGACCGCCGCCGCTGCCACGTGCCCTGCCTGCCTGCCCAACACGGCGATCAGCGCCTCGCTTCGCCGGGGTCGTCGCCCTTGAGCAATCCCTCGTACTTCTTCTCCTCCTCGGCGGGAAGGCGGCCCGTCTGGGAGAGGATGCGGGGCGTCACAAAGATAGCAAGCTCGGTGGTGGCCTCCTGATCGGAAACCGAGCGGAAGAGCGGTCCGACGATGGGCAGATCGCCAAGCAGCGGCACTTTGGTCCGGGTCTTGCGGGTTTCTTCCTGCATCAGGCCGCCGATGATGACCGTCTCGCCGTCGCGCACCCGAACCGTGGTGTTGGCGCGCCGGGTGCTTCGATCCGGCAGTCCGGTCGTGGCATCGGGCGCGCTCAGGACGCTGATTTCGGGCCGAACGTCCACGATGATCTCGCCCTGACCGCCGGTCCATGGCGTCATGGTGAGGCGCACGCCTGCGTCAATGGCGTTGCTCTGGCGAACGCCTCCGAACTCATCGTCGCCCCGAGGGATGGCGACGGGAGTGCTCAGATACCGCTGCTTCCCGATGAAGATGGATGCGCGCTGGCCGCTGACCGTTGCAATGCGCGGGCTCGCCTTGACGCGGGCCTTGCCGGCTGTGACCAGCGCCTTCAGGTCCGCGCCGAACGAGTTCGGCAAGGTGACCAGGGTGTGATAGAAGATGCTGCCCGAAGGTGCGTCAACGCCGACGCTGCGCGTCGCGTTGGTCCAATCCCAGCGCAGGCCGAACTCACGCGCGCCTGTGTCGGTGAACTCCACCATGAGCACCTCGAGCAGTATCTGGGACGCCGGGATGTCGAACTGCTTGATGTCGTCGCGGAACTTGCGCAGAACTTCCGTGGGCGCCGAGAGAATGACGGCGTTCTGCTCCTGGTTCGTCTTGACATGGTCCTGAAGGAACACCGGCAGGAGCGATTTGGCGTTCGGGGCAAGGACGTACTGGGTGCTGATGCTGTCAATGTCGCTCAGCAGGTAGGACGACGGACTTCGCGGGATGCCTTCGCTGACCATGAAGATGCCATGCACCTCCTTGCAGGACAGCCCGTAGGCAGCCACGATCGCATCGAGTATCTCGGTCGCCTTCTTGTTGACGAAATGGGCCGTGACACTCCTGCGCACGGTGTCGTCCACGATCACACGCAGTCCCGTGCGTCGGGCGAGCGTCGTCAGCACTTCATGGGCATCCACGCTGACGGCGTGGAGCGACACACCCTCGGGACCGATCTCGATCTTCGCCTTCGTGTCGCTGGATGACGCGGGCGCCGGGGCGGCAGGCTCCTGAGCGCGTAAAGGGGCGATGAGGGCTGCGGCGAGTGCGACGCACAGGATCGGCGTCAGGCGCGGCATGGGGTACCTCCTGAGGCAGACAATCGGCAAGGGCGCACGATTGTGAAACCGTACACAACGTTCGGCCCGAAGGGTACCGATCTTTGGCCGTTCTGTCAAGTGCGCAGCAGTACGCTCTCCCGCTCGAACATGCGCGCGCAGACGGCAACCGCCAGGCCCGCATAGACGATGGACGCCGACAGGGCAAGCACGACGAAACCGGGGTCCACGCTTGCCGTCAGCGCCTGTTTGATGATCAGCGACGCATTCAGGATCGGGATGGCCGCCATCGCCTTCGGCGCCTCCGACCCGGTGAACATGGACATCATGGCCGGTATGAGGATGGCGATCATCATAGGCCCGAGATACGTCTGCGCTTCCTTCTGGTTGCGGGCGAAAGTCGAGACGGTCAGCAGCATGCCTGCGAAGAGGATCGCGAGCGGTATCTGCATGAGGAGAGTGATGCCGAGGCCGGCAGGACTCAGGTGCATCCCGCCCCGGGCGATCCAGTCGAATGCCTTGAGACCGCTGAAGAAAGGGATGGCCATGCCGACCACCGAGAGGATGCTGCCCACGCAGCAGACGGCGGCGACGGCGCTGAACTTGCCGACGACCAGCTCGCGTCGAGAGGCCGGCGACACGAGCAGGGTCTCGAGCGTACCCCGCTCCTTCTCGCCTGCCACCATGTCGTTGGCCGCGTAGATGCCGCTGCTGAAGCAGGCCAGGGCGAGCATGTACGGGAGCAGCCCCGCGATAATCATGGTGCCGCGGCTGCTGCCGGTCTTGATCGGGGCTTCGCTGATGTCGAGCGGAGTCGCGAAATCCTTCGGCAACTTCATGTCGGTCAGGCGGGCGGCGACCAGACCCTTACCGGCCACCATGAGCGCCTCGCGCAGGCGACCGGCCGCGGCGTTGGATTTCTCGTTCCCTGCGTCCAGCATGATGCTCACCCGAACGGTCCGATGGGCTTTGAGGAGCGCGTCGGCATCTGCCGGGATCACCATGGCGGCCCTGACCTTACGCGTTCGGATGAGCTCTTCGGCCCTGTCGGGCGCGACCGGCCGAAGAGAGACATTGCGGATGGACCCGATGGCGCTCATGAGCGTCGGGGCCTTCTCGGAGTTGACGATGCCCACGTTCATGATCTCCGTGCGCATCTTGCGGCTCTCGCTCATGATGAACGTGCCGAGGAAGAGAAAGAGCAGCGGAGTGATGACGAGCGGACTGATGATCACGCCGATGACCGTGCGACGGTCACGGAATATCTCGCGGAACTCCTTGGCGAATACGACGGCGGCGCGACTTCGCTTCATGCGGCATCCTCCGTGTCGTCCTCTCCGATCAGCCGCAGGAAGACCTGCTCGAACGATCCCCCGCCGACGCGCTCGCGAAGCTCGGGCAGTGAGCCGAGCGCAGCCAGCTTGCCCTTGTGGATGACGACTATGCGGTCGCAGAGCCCCTCGACTTCGCCCATGATGTGCGTCGAAAACACCACGGTGCGTCCCTCGGATCGGCACTTGCGTATGAAGCGCATGACGGTGCGCGAAGCGAGGACGTCGAGCCCCGATGTCGGCTCGTCGAGGAACAGGAGCGGCGGCCTGTGGAGCGTGGCGCGCGCGATGTTGACTTTCTGGCGCTGTCCCGTCGAGAGCCGCTCGCAGCGCCGATCGGCGAACTCGTGCATGTCGAGGTCATCGAACACCTCGCGCGTGCGCTGGGCGACGGTGCTGCGGTCCAGTCCATGCAGCGCGCCGAAGTAGGCGAGCATCTCTCGGGGCGTCAGGCGATCGTAGGGCGCGGTGGTGCCGGACAGGTAACCGATGGCTCCGCGCACGTCCTGTGCCTGGGCTGAGACATCGTAACCTGCGACTCGGGCCGTGCCCGATGTGGGCTGCAGGATGGTGCCGAGCATCCTGAGGAGCGTTGTCTTGCCTGCGCCGTTGGGTCCGAGAACGCCGAACACCTCGCCGGCGTTGCACGACATGGTGACGCCATCCACGGCGCGCACCACGCCCCGCTTCTTGTCGGCGAATGTTTTCGTCAGGTCGTGGGTTTCGATCATATCACGCTAACGTACCCCGAACCGGTTCGGTTTCATGGCCGGCCACGGGGTCTGGGGGCACATCTTGTGCTACGGTTGCGATGACGGGTCCGGTATGACGACGGTGTCGGTCCGTTTGGTGCCGCGAGGGCGAGCCAACCGC
>JBBIQU010000233.1:0-5389 GCA_037442185.1 Chthonomonadales bacterium
CGCTGCGGTTGGCTCGCCCTCGTGTCACCCGACGGTTCGACGCCGTGGTCATACACGCCGCGCCGTCGTGAGCGACGCGAGGGCGTACCAGCCGGACCAAGCGTGATTTCCGCTGATCGGCAGGTGGTCCGTCCGGCTGATACGCCCCTACAGGCACGCGCGCCCGGACCGGAACACGTGACACGCAAGCTGACTGTTGCCGGTGACATGCAGCGCGATGCCGCGAGCGTTCAAGACGACTTGGACAGCGAAACTACCAATGACTATCATATATCACCATAATCTACCAAAGACACATTGACGATATCGGTTACCTCTGTTATACTTCTGGAGGGTATTGGACACCAGAGCGACTATTGTGAGGTCCGCCACATGTCCGTCGAGAACCTAACCGGACGAGAGGCGCTCCTGGCTGCCGAGAGGCGCAGGATGATCGTGTCCCACGTTCGGAGGCACGGGGCCGCAGGCGTGGCCCAACTTGCCGCCTGGCTGAACGTCGCAGCCAACACCATCCGACGCGATCTCGACGCGCTTGCGGCCGAGGGCAGGCTTACGCGCTCACACGGCGGGGCGGTTGCGAAAGAGCCGTCCTACACGCGCTTGCCCTACGAGTCGGTGAGCCATGTCCACTCCGAGCAGAAGCAGTGGATAGCGGATGCCGCGCTTGCGCTGCTGCCGGACAAGGGGACCGTGTTTCTCTCGGACGGCACGACTGTGATGGCCCTTGCTGAGCAGATTCCTGCGCGTGCGGGCTTCCGCGTGGTAACCAACTCGCTTCAGGTGGCGATTCGCCTGGTCGCCGAGAAGAGCATCCGCTGCGAGCTCCTTGGCGGGATCGTTCGACCTGAACTGCTCGCGACGGATTGCAGCCTCGCCAAAGATGCGCTCGACATGCTCTACTGGGACGTTGCCTTCACCGGCGCGGCGGCCCTGGATGCGACCTTCGGGCTTACCGAAAGGGACGCCATCGAGGCCGAGCGTCAGCGGAAGTTCATCAACAGGGCGACACGCGTCGTCGCCCTCTGTGACTCATCGAAAATCGGCAAGTGCTCGTATGCGCTCGTCGGTCCGGTCAGCCTGCTGGACACGGTTGTGACGGACAGCGGAGCTTCCGAGGATGATGTTGAGGCCCTACGCGATGCGGGAGTTGAGGTGCTGATCGCGGGTCCGGCGGCTCCATAGGTGGCACGCCAATGAAGCTATATTCGCGAGAGGATGTGAGACCATACCACTTCGTGATCTGGGTTCGACACTGTCCGGAATGTGACTCTGACCTCCGAGGTCGGAAGGAGAAAGCAATGCAAAGGCGGATGAGAGGATTCACCCTCATTGAGCTGCTGGTCGTGATCGCGATCATCGCGATACTGGCAGCCATTCTGTTCCCCGTGTTCGCGAGGGCGCGGGAGCAGGCGCGTTCGATTACGTGTATCTCGAACCTAAAGCAGATCGCTCTGAGCACGCTCATGTACACCCAGGACTACGACGGATGTTTCCCGGGGCTCGACTTCGCGCTGGCATCGAGTACGGGCGACATCTACTCGGACATGTACAAGGGCGTTGCCGAACCGCCCGACAACGCATGGGTTGACTACGTCCTGACCTATGGTCTGGCGACTCAGCTCTATCCCTACATGAAGAATCGGCAGCTGTGGAAATGCCCGAGCGACCCAAACGCGCGGCCCCAGCCGCAGGTTGGGAGCCGAAGCTCCAGCTATCTGTACCAGTTCATGGCGTCCAATGCCGGAGCCGCGCGAGCGTGGTGGGGCGCCAACTTCCCGGCGCCATGGCATGAGTCCAGCACCCAGTATCCGGCTCAGTTCAAGATGTTCAGCGAACTGAACCCGTGGCATGACAACCGATTCATTGACAATCCATACGGATGGTATGCTTGCTGGGACCCGGGTTCGAAGATGAACTTCGCCTTCTTCGACGGGCACGCGAAAACCTATCCCGTTGACATGGTCCTGTGGCGTTTCTCGACGACGGGAACGTACCCGTGCTACGACTACATCTGGCCGAAGTACGGATGGCCCAATCCGGCTGACTTCCGCGACCTGCAGTAAGCGTAAGCCGATGGTCAGGGAGTGACAGCGGAAAGGCAGGTTTCACTCAGTGCGCAAGGAAATACCGGTTCCGGCGGTCGTTGCCATCGTCGTGGTCCTGCTGGTGGTCATCGGCTTCGTGTTCTGGAAGAAGAGCAGCCCCGGCGCGCAGGCGGAGAAGTCGGAGGCGATGATCCGCAAAGCGTTCGGGGTGCAGCGGCCCGGTCCGTCGTTGCCGCCGAGTCCGGGAGGCACGCCGGGCTCATCTGTTCCCGCTCCTCCGGCGCCGGGCGCAGGTCCGGGCGGCGGCGTTCCGGGGCGCTAGGCGTCTGCGACAGTTCATTGCTTTCGGCTTGAGGACGTGGGCTCCCGTTCAGCGCAGCAACTGCATGAGAGCCCGCGTCCTCAGCCGGGATACGTGCGCGTCGGCCATCGCCGGCAGGAAGCGCGCCGCCCCGGGCCGCTCCGGATGCCCGAAGTGACACGAAGACGAAAAGGAGTTGCACATGGCTCAGTCTAACAAGCCCTGGTGGCGTAACGGGATAGACGTATCTGGCCTGCCGCGGATGGTGACGGACAGTCCTGGGCCGCAGTCGCAGGCCATGCACGCGCGCGCCTCAGCGATCATCAAGGGCCTATCGGGTCAGGTCAAGCTGCATCCCGTCTGCTTCAAGGACGGCTTCGGCGTCATGCTTCGCGACGTGGACGGGAACGAGTACATTGACTTCTCGTCGGGCATCTACGTGACGACGCTGGGCCACTGCCACCCGAAGGTCTCGGAAGCCGTGGCGAAGACGGCCCACACGCTGATGAACGCCCACGACTTCACCACCCCGATCAAGACCGAACTGCTGGAGAAGCTGGTCAGCATCCTGCCGCCGGGCATCAATGGCGTCCAGCTCTACGATTCGGGCACAACGGCCGTCGAAGCAGCGCTCCGGGCCGCGCGAGCCTTCACCGGCAAGCACGAGTTCATCAGCTGCTACATGGATTTCCATGGTAAGTCCGGTCACTCGGTCAGCCTGGCCAAGATGAACCCCACCAACGGGCCTGCGCGTTCCGAATGCTTCTACCTCGCTCCGCGTCCGGACCCGTACCGCCCATTGTTCAAGAAGCCTGATGGCGAGATTGACACCGATGCCTATATCGCCTTCTTCGACAGCTTCATTGACAATGTGACCACAGGGCAGGTCGCCGCGTTCGTTCTCGAGCCGATCCAGGGCTGGGCAGGCTCGATCATGCCGCCCGACGACTTCTTCCCGAAGCTCCGAGCGCTCTGCGACCGGCGCAACATCCTGTTGATCGCCGACGAGGTCCTGACCTGCATGGGCCGGACCGCCAAGTGGCTTGCGCTCGAACACTGGGATACCGTGGCCGACATCTCGACGCTCGGCAAGGGCTTCGGCAACGGCTTCCCGGTCACGGCCATGGTGGCCCGCGAGGACATCAAGGAGTCCTTCGAGAAGATATCGGCCTCGACGAGCTACGGCGGCAATCCCATGGCCTGCGCTGCCGCGCTGACAAGCATTCAGGTCATCGAGGAAGAGGGCCTTCTCGAGAACGCGGCGATGTTGGAGCGCTTCTTCCTGGCCCGGCTCCGGAAGATGCAGGACGAGCATCCGATCATCGGCCATGTCCGCGTCAAGGGCTGTCTGCTCGGTGTCGAACTGGTCAAAGACCGGACGACCAAAGAGCCGTTCGACGAGGCGGGCAAGCGCCTCTACAAATCGGCTTTCCGTAAGGGCCTCGCATGGATTCCGGCAGGGCACATCCTGCGGCTGTCGCCGCCGATCATCATGGATGAAGAGGTCGCCGGCAAGGGCATGGACATCCTCGACGAGGCCATCGGCGAGGTCGAGCGGGAACTGGGGTACGCGTGATGGGAGAGAGGGAGCAGCCTGAGCGGCCGGACAGGTCGGACGGGTCGGACAGGTCGGACGGGTCGGACGGCCGTCGGACTTCGTGGACTCAGCGCTTCGAGCTTCAAGGAGAGGCACGTAAGGCGGCGCTAGACCGCGCGGCTGAGGTCCTCAGCGCGTGGGGGCTGGTCATGCCGCCCGGCGAGCCGTTGGTCCTGCATTTCGGCTTGGACGAGTTCGAGCGGGTCGGCGAGATCGAATACTGGATCGTCAACGACACGGTGAACCGCTACTGCGGCAAGTTCCTTTTCCTATTCGAAGGCCAGCGGTGTCCCGGCCATCACCACGCGATGAAGGATGAGACGTTCTACATCGTTCGCGGCGAGGTCGGCATGACGGTGGACGGTAAGGAGAGCCGCATGAGGGCCGGCGATGTTCTGAAGATGCTCCCCGGCAAACATCACACGTTTGCTGCCGTAGGCGGTCCCGCGCTCATTCTGGAGGTGTCGCTGCCGTCTGTCCCGGGCGACAACTTCTTCACCGACCGGCGGATCGGCAACGAAGGGGTGCTGTGAGCGGCGCCTCGGGACACCAATCCGCCCACCGGGAGATAGGCCAATGGAACACCGATTCGAGTACCTGACCTCCGAGCAGCTCAAGCCGTTCATCGAGCGGAACGCGCTGGTCATCATGGGCATCGGCACCATCGAGGAGCATGGCGCCCACCTGCCGACGGGCACGGACCTCTTCATCACGCAGCGGTTCATGGACGATCTGCGCGAGAGGCTGGCCGCCGACGGAACGGTGCCGTTCCTAACGTTGCCGGCCATCTGGACAGGATACTCGGCGAAGCTCATGCAAGCCTGGCCGGGCACGATCCGCATGGACACGCGGACCGTCATGGACATGATGCGCCAGATCATGGGCTCGCTCTGCGAAATGGGATTCCGGAAGATACTTGTCCTCAACGGCCACGGACACCACACGGAGCTGCTTCGTGTGGTTGCCCGTGAGGTTTCCGACGATCACAACATCGCACCGGCCGTGGTGAACTTCCTCTACCTCGGCGCCAAGGCATACAACGCCGTTCGCAAGGGCCCCGCAGGCGGGAGCATCCACGGGGGAGAGGACGAGACCTCGGTAATGCTCCACTACGGCTACGACATTGACCCGAGGCTCTACACGGATGTGGATCATGTCAACGTGCATACCGACTTCGTGGCCGGCGATAACTTCATCGGCTCCACGCGCGTCTTCTGGTCCACGTGGCACTACAGCCCGAGCAAGACCGGCCTCCTCGGCGACCCAACGCCCTCGACCGCAGAGACGGGTCGCGTCCTCATCGAAGCGTGCCTCGATGAGATGGTCCGCTTCGCCAAGGAATACTGGCGGTTTCAACCACAGTGATGTGCCCGATACCGCCGCAGTCGTTACCCCCGCCCCCTGGGTGGGCGGGGGCAAGGGGGCATACGCGTTAAAATACCAGTC
>JBBIQU010000234.1:0-5210 GCA_037442185.1 Chthonomonadales bacterium
CGTCCGGATGCTTTCCCTGAGCAGCTCTCGGGGGGAGAGCGCCAGCGCGTGGCCATCGCGCGCGCCCTCGTCAATGACCCCGTACTCCTGCTTGCCGATGAGCCAACCGGCATGCTGGATCCTGAGACTTCGCTCGGGATCGCCGAGATACTTGAGCGCATTAACCAACGGGGCACGACCGTTGTCGTCTCGACGCACGACAAGCACATGGTGGACCACGAAGCCCGACGTGTCATCGAGATCGAACTTGGTCGGATCGTCCGAGACGAGGAAGCCGGCATGTACGACGCGCGAGAGGCGGCGGCCGCATGTTGAGCTCCCTCGCGTTCCTTATCGAGGAAGCCGGCAAGAGCATTCGCCGGAACGGGCTCATGTCCGTAACGGCTCTTTCCACCGTCGCAATCTCGCTCGCAGTATTCGGAGGGGCGTCCTACCTGCTCTATCGAACGCACCAGTTCGTCAACGCCCAGCCCGAACGCTTTCACATCACCGCGTTCTTCCGACCGGAAGCGCCGCGGTCCGACGTAGAGGATGCGCGCAACCGCGTCGCACAGATTCACGGAGTGGCGACTGTGGAACTCGTGACTCGCGAGCAAGCGCTTGAGGAGATGAAACGTCAGGATGAGCGCCGCGGAACGCAGGTCGTCGCCGCGCTCAGCGGAGCCAACCCCCTGCCTGATCGCATTGACGTGCGCTTGCGGTCCGCTTCGGCAACAAGGTCGGTGGCATCCATCCTTTCGGACCAGCGCCGATTTCCCGAGATCGAGACCGTGCGCGACGAAGTGGATATGGTCGAGCGCCTGCTGGCAACGTCTACGCTTGTTCGCAACGTTGGCGGCGTACTCGCGATCCTCATGCTGCTGGCAACTAGCATGGTGGTACAGAACACACTTCGCCTGACCCTCATCGCTCGCCAGGACGCCATCGCAATCATGAGATTGGTCGGGGCTACGCCCGCCTTCATCAGGCTTCCCATCGTGATCGAAGGTCTGTTCCACGGGATCGTCGGCTCGGCCATCGCAGCCGGCATCCTGCTGTTCGCCGCCTCGCAATCCTCTCGGTATGTCATGAAGTTCCAGACGCCCTTCACGGAGATCATGCCGCCTGCGCCCCCGGCGACGGCAGTCGTGGGTATCATGATGGCTACCGGGGCGCTGCTGGGTCTCGCCACGAGCGCTCTGGCGATACGACGGTTCCTGAAGTGATCGGCTCACGCACGATACTCATAGTTGCCCTCGCCATTGCCGGCGTGTTCGTGCTGCTGTGCGGCGGCAGGCTCGCAGGAGCCCCAAGCAGCTCAACGAAGTCCGTCGCGGATCTGGCCAAACACCTGAAGTCCGTCAAGGCCGGAATCGCGCAGAAGCGCACCGAGATCCGGCAGGTCAAGAAGCAGGAGCGACGCATTACCGGTCAGATTGAGGCCGTTGAAGACCGTCTGCTCGATACCGAGGAGCGGCTCGAGGACATTCAGGCCCGGATTGCCTTCCTCACCCGCCAACAGGAAATCCTGCGCACCCGCATCGCGGCGACCGAGAGGCGTCTGGCAGGCCGCCGCCGCGTCCTTGCCTATCGCGTCCGACAGACGTACAAGGACGGCCGTGACGGTATGGTCCATGTCCTCCTGAACTCGCGCAGCGTGCACGACTACATGACGCGGAGTTACTACGTCGAGAGGGTCGTGGATGCCGACATGCGGCTGATATCCGCCATTCGGGCCGACGAGCGTGAGCTACAGCGGGATCGCGACAAAGCGCAGCAGCAGTCGGCGCAGCTCCGATCCCTGCAGGCGAGGTTGATCGTTGATCGTCAGAGCTACAGGGCTGACGTTGACCGCAAGCGCGATCTGTTGCACGACGTTCGGTGCGAGCGGGCACAGCTCGAAGAGGCGCTCGACGTTCTCGAAGAAGCATCCCGTTCTATCACATCGAGGATTCGCGCCCTCCAACGCACACCCGGAGGTCGCGCGCGCATGCTGCGCCCTTGGACCGGGCGCTTCATCCGCCCCGTCCCGGGACCCATCACGTCGTCGTTCGGCATGAGGTACCACCCCATTCTGCACCGACGCCGCATGCACAATGGGGTTGACTTTGGTGCGTCATACGGAACCGCGATCCGCGCGGCCGCCCAGGGCGAAGTCATCATGGCATCGTACATGCGCGGATACGGCAACACCGTGATCCTCGACCATGGCGGGGGCGTTACGACTCTGTACGCCCATTGCTCGGCCCTTCTCGTCTCGGAGGGGCGCGTTGTCGGCCAGGGGCAGACCATCGCAAGGGTCGGCAGCACCGGACTGTCTACCGGCCCGCATCTTCATTTCGAAGTTCGCCACAACGGGACGCCGGTCAACCCGAGGTGACGCATGGCCCGCACCACGCACACCCCGACATGCCCCGCCGTGGGCTGGCGGTGGCGGCCATGGCGCTCGCGGCCATGTTGTTCGCCGTTATGACCGTGACCACCAAGATGCTTACCGACCCGTCACGGACGACTCCTCTACCAACCGGCGAGATAACTCTAGCGCGCTTCGGGTTGGGTGCACTCGCGATGGTTCCGTTGCTGTTCGTGCCATCCGCATCGCTGCTTGGCAAGGATCGGCTCGGCCTCGTCTGGCGCGGATTGAGCGGCGGTCTGGCCGTATATGCGTACTTTCTTGCCATAAGACACACGACGCTAACCAAGGCCGTCCTGCTGAATATGACCTCGATCATCTTTGCGCCCTTATTCGCATGGATGCTTCTGGGTGAACGCGTCAGCCGCCATGCCGCCGCCGGCATTATGATCGCAATCATCGGTGTTCTGCTCGTCACGCACCCCGAACCGGGCGCCGTCATGGTCGGCGACGCATATGGGCTTCTGTCCGGCCTCCTTGCCGGCATGGCGCTCACCGCGGTCAGACGGCTCCGACAAGGCGAAACCGCATCCGCAGTGTTCTTCTACTTCTCGCTGGTGGGCATCCCCGTGTCGCTGCTGGCCATGGCAGGCACGCCGTTCGTATGGCCGGACGCAGTCGGATGGCGTCTCCTGGTCCTCATGTCCGCTTCGAGCATCGGAGCTCAGGTCCTGATGACCTATGGATACCGCTACATTGCGACCTCGGAGGGCGTTCTCATTACACTCTCGCAGATCGCCTATTCTGCCGTTGCCGGCGCCCTGCTGTTCGGCGAACCGATCGCAGGCCTGACCGTGATCGGCGCCGGGCTGATCCTGCTCGCCGGCGCGACCGCGACGCGAGTTCCGACGGCCTCAAGGACATGATCGGCGACCGCGTTGACCGTTTCATCGAATACCGCCGCCTGCTCCGCGGCAGCTCCCCGCACACCCTGGCCGCATACGCGTGCGACCTGGTTCAGCTCGCCGAGTACCTGGAGGAGAAAGGGGTCACCGAAGAGACCGACGTTACAACGGTCCTCCTGCGCGCCTACATCGCCGGCCTGATGTCGCGCGGTCTAGCCAGAGCGACCGTTGCGCGCAAGCTCGCCGCTATCCGATCGTTCTTCCGGTGGGGGACTGTCGTCGGATGGGTACCGGAAGATCCGGCCAGATCCCTGCGCGCTCCACGCAAGGCTGGGCGATTGCCCAAATGGCTAAGAGAAAACGAGCTCAGCGCCCTGTTCGCGCAACCCGACGATTCGCCTTCTGGCCTTCGCGACAGAGCGCTCCTCGAGCTTCTGTACGCCAGTGGGCTTCGCGCAGGCGAGGCGGTTCAACTGGACTGTTCGGACATAGACCTCGACAGCCACGAGATCATCGTGCGGGAAGGGAAGGGCGGACGTGACCGAGTGGCGCTAATGGGCGCTCCGGCAGCCGCGGCTCTCGAGCAATACCTCAGCATCGGTCGTCCTGCGCTCGCCCGCCAGGCCAGGAGGGCATCTCCGGCGCTATTCCTGAACAGGTGGGGCAACCGGCTCTCTGATCGTGGCATCCGCCGCATATTCGACAAGTACGCGAAACGTACGTGTGACCGGCTCAAGGTCACTCCGCACGTAATGCGGCACACCTTTGCGACGCACCTGTTGGACCATGGCGCCGACCTCAGGTCTGTTCAGGAGTTGCTTGGCCATTCGAGCATCGCCACCACTCAGGTATACACCCACGTAACGTCCGAACGCATGAGGTCGGCCCACGCGAAGGCTCACCCACGGGCTCGCCGACAGGTCAATGCCGACGCACATCGCCGGATGGAGGACGAAGGAGGTTCGGAATGACCGGGGGCAAGACGCGCTCGACGACGATTGTTGCCGTCAAACGCGATGGCAAGGTCGCGATTGCCGGCGACGGCCAGGTTAGCATGGAACACGTGATCGTCAAGAGTACGGCCCGCAAGATACGCCGAATGCACCACGATCGCGTGCTCGCAGGTTTCTCCGGTTCGGTTGCGGATGCCCTCGCCCTCGCCGACCGCTTCGAAGCCAAGCTCCAGACTTCCGGAGGAAACCTGACCAAGGCCGCCATCGAGTTCGTGCGCGAGTGGCGAACGGACCGCTTCATGCGCAGGTTTGAGGCGCTTGTGATCGTGGCTGACACCGAGAAGCTGTATCTACTCTCGGGCGACGGCAATGTGATCGAACCCGACGATGGCGTGCTTGCCATCGGGTCCGGCGGGCCATACGCTCAGGCAGCAGCCAAGGCGCTTGTTCGACACACCTCGCTTACCGCTCGCGAGATCGCCGAGCAGGCGCTGCGCATCGCATCTGAAATCTGCGTATTCACCAACGATCAGGTCATCGTGGACGAGATCGGTTAGCGCCCGGACGCCGGCCCTTCACGGGCGTCCGCGGCGGCCGCCATCGCCCTGAAGCTCTCGTAGCGTCGCCGGGCGATTCTGCCGGCCACGACCGCGTCGCGAATCGCACAGCCTGGCTCTGCCTCGTGGCGACAATCGTCAAACCGGCAAGACCCGATGCATGGCCGGAACTCAGGGAAGCAGTCCGCGATTTCTTCGCGCGCCAGATCGGTCAACTCGAACTGGCGGAGCCCCGGGGTGTCGGCAACCCAACCTCCGAAGCGCAGCGGAATGAGCTGGGCGGCTGTCGTTGTGTGGCGCCCCTTCCACGTAACTCTGCCTATGTCGGCCGTGCGCAAGTTGAGGCCGGGTTGGAGCGCGTTCAGGAGACTTGACTTCCCCACCCCGGACGCGCCAACGAACGCGGCTATACGTCCCATGAGCGTTTCTTGAAATGTCCTCAGCCCCTCGCCGGACTTGGCCG
>JBBIQU010000235.1:0-5210 GCA_037442185.1 Chthonomonadales bacterium
ATGGGATACCGCCTGGATGCGCGCTGTTGGGCGCGAGTTCATCGCAATCGGCAGGCCCGAACCATACGAGATACGGGTGTTCTCCACCTTCGGGTCGCCGCTCCAGTGTTCGCTGTTCCTGTTGACTGCGCTTGTTCCGATGCTGGTTGAGCCGAAGTGGCGCCGCGTGGTAGGTTTCGCAGGAGCGGGCGTTATAGCCTATGTCCTCTTGCTGACGATCACGCGCACCGCGTGGGTAGCCATGGCGGCCGGTGTGGCGGCCTACGTGCTCGTCTCCCGCTTCGCGCGACGCGTGCAGGTTATTGCGGCGATCTTGTTGCTCGGAGCGGGGATGTGGTTCGCCCTCCCGTACCTTCCGGGATACGAGATGGTCTCAGAGCGCGTTACCGGCATGACCAACCTTAGCGAAGACACCTCCATGACGGCTCGCTTCGCGATTCTTCGGACGTTCTGGGATACGGTAGTCGGCAATCCAATCGGCAGCGGTATGGGCACCTACGGGGTGGCGACGCGTCTGGCTGCCGACCCGCGCAGGCGCAACACGGGTTTCGACAACGGCTACATCGGCTTAGCCGACAGCTACGGCTGGTTCGGACTGCTCATGTTCTTGCGAGGCCTCTGGCTGCTCCTCCGCTCGGTGCGCGAATACCGACTCGATCCTGAGCGCGATCGTTTCGTCCGCCTCTCTATGGCGACCATGGTGGCCTATGCCGTCTACACAGGATCGGCTTACGGGGCCGGCGTCTTCGTTCTGGTTCTGGGCATATCGCTGCCTTTCGGCACTCCCAGGGTCGAGCCAAGGTCCGAACAGGATCCCATGTTCATAGATGCCGCTCGACCGTTACGACCCCGCCGGATGCCGGCCACGCAGGCAGCGCGCATCGGCAAGGCCAGGTGATTCCCGTCCTGCTCTGGTGGTTGAGCGCCCGTGCCTACCGCATAGGGTTGAAGCCCGTCGCCTGGGTGTTGAAGGGGATCAACTTCACGCTCTTTCATGCCGTGCTCCCGTTCCAGTGTGAGGTGGAACGAGATATTGAGCTGATGCATCAGGCGCTGGGTATAGTGGTCCACCCGAATGTCAGCATCGGCCATGGGGTGCGCATCTACAACCACGTGACGATCGGCAGCGATGCGGTCATCGGCTCGCAGTACAGGATCACCATAGAGGACGGCGTGGTGATCGGCACAGGCGCGAAGATCATCGCTAAGCGCGAGCAGTCCATCCGCATTGGCGCCGGAGCGAAGATCGGCGCGAATGCCGTCGTGCTGAACGATATCCCGCCGGGAGCGACTGCGGTCGGAGTACCGGCGCGCTGCATTGCGAAGGACGCCGCCCATGGCCGGTAGCGTCGGGGGACCTGAACGTCTCAAGGCAGAGCGCACAGAGGCGGCCCACTGGGACCGGGTGGCCAATCAGTATGGCGACGCCTTCGCCGCGAGGGAGCATGTCCGCGGTAGCGATCCGCTCCATGAGGCACATCTTGCGGCTCTGGGCGACATCGAAGACAAGCGCATCTTGGACCTTGGCTGCGGAATGGGCCTGTGGACCACGGAGCTGGCCTCCTATGGAGCGCATGTCGTTGCGCTCGACCTGTCGTCCGCAAGCGTCGCTACGGTGCGCAAACGTGCCGAACGCATGCGGCTTGAGGACCGTGTGGAGCCTGTAACTGCCAGCGCGCATGCCTTGCCCTTCGCCGAGGCGTCGTTCGACATCGTAACCGGCCATCTGATCTTGCATCATCTGGACGCAGGGATCGCCGCAAGCGAGATCGCTCGCGTGCTCAGGCCGGGAGGGCGCGCCGTGTTTACGGAGAACTCGGCCCGCAGCGGCGCCCTGATGCTGGCGCGCCGTTACTTGTGCGGGCGATTCGGCATCCCCAAGTGGAGCACGCCGGACGAGTACCCGCTCCGCCGCTCGGACATCAAGAAGCTGAGGGAGCCGTTTTCGCGGCTGACAACCATCCATCCGCGGTTCGACTGGTTCTACCTTCTGAATGCGAAGCTGTTCGGCTTCCGCAACGTGCGCGTGAGCCGAGCACTCGATCGCCTGGACCGCGCCATTCCGGCATTCCTGCCCTTCATGCGCAAGCTGGCGTACTATCAGGTGATCGTTCTGGAGCGCTGAACGGTCCTCCCATTGCCGAAATGCAACCATGAAACGTCCTGCCCTTCTCATTGGATCCGAGTGGCTTCCCAATCGAGCCGGCGGGCTCAATCGGTACTTTCATGGCCTGTGCTACGCCCTCGCACGATCGGGGCGGCCAGCCAGGGCAGTTGTGACATATGTGAGGCCCGGGCAGAGCGGTCCCATCCCCATTGAGGCAATGGCGCCGGAAGGTACCGGACTGCTGCAGCGACTCAACGGCGCGCGTGTGGCAGCTCTGGCGGCTTTCGATGAGGGGGTGAGTCTGGCCAACCCCCACTTCGCGCTGTACGCCTGGCCGTGGCTTCGACACATGGCTCGCGGCACCCCGCTCGTGGTGAGCTTCCATGGTCCATGGGCAGGCGAGATGCTCGCCGAGAGCCGCAGTCCCGCGCACCGGCTCAAGGCAACAGCGGCAAAGGCGATCGAGCGCGCGGTCTACCTGCGGGCGGATCGGTGCATCACACTTTCGCATGCGTTTCGCGAAGTCCTGACGGACGGCTATGGCGTGCTACACAGTGGTGTTGCCGTAGTGCCGGGCGGAGCGGACCTCGATCCCTTCAAGGCGGCGCCGCCGAAGGATGAAGCGCGATCCAGACTCGGTTGGCCGAGCGACCGGAAGATCGTCGTGTGCATCAGGCGGCTAACGCGGCGCATGGGCATTGACCTGTTGATCAGCTCAGCGGTCCAGTTGCGCCGTGAGATACCGGGCCTCCTGATGCTCGTTTCCGGGCGTGGACATGCAGAATCGGACCTCAAAGCGCACGCTGACGCTTGCGGGGTCTCGGATGTCGTTCGGTTTCTGGGCTTCTTGCCCGATGAACAGCTCCCGCTCGCATATGCCGCGGCCGACCTCACGGTTGTTCCGTCCGTCGCCCTTGAAGGATTCGGGCTGGTCATCGTGGAGTCGCTGGCTTCCGGAACGCCCGCGATTGCGACGCCTGTCGGCGGCATGCCCGAGGCACTCATGGGCTTCCCTGAACTGGTGGCAGATGCGGCGACAGCCGAGGCTCTGGGCGTTCGGCTCGCCGCGGGTCTCGTCCATCCCGAGTGTCTCCCGTCACCGACCGAGTGCAGGGCGTATGCCGCGCGGTTTGGCTGGGACCATGTCCTGCCCGAACTGGTCTCTGTCTGGAAGGACGTCGGAGCGGATGTGGATGGCTAGGATCTCGGGAGTCGGAGAATGAGGGCCGGCTCTCCTGTGCGAGTGCTGTTCGCTGACCATACGGCGACGATGAGCGGCGGCGAGATAGCGCTTCTCCACCTCGTTCGCGCGATGGACCGATCCAGATTCGAGCCCATCGTGGCATTGTTCGCCCATGGCCCGTTCGCCGATCAACTTGAAGCCGCCGGCATCGAGACGCATGTCATACCGCTTGAGGCCAATGTCGCAGCGGTTCGCAAGGGCACTTTGGGTGGCGGAGGCCTTGTACGAGGGATGCTCCAACCCGCGACCTATCGCCACATCTTGAGGCTGCGTCGGTTCATCGTTGAACGGCGCATGGACATCGTCCACACCAACTCCCTGAAGGCTGACCTGATCGGCGGCCTCGCGGCGCGGTTGGCAGGAAGGCCACTCATATGGCACATCCGCGACCGCATCGCCGAAGACTACCTGCCCGGAGCGGCTGCGAGGTTGCTGCGCCTCCTGTGCCGCAAGATACCGCACCGACTGATCGCGAACTCGGCCGCCACGTTCGAAACCCTGCGCATGCCGGCCCACATGCTTGAGGGCGGACCACACCGCCGAGCCTGGGTGGTGCATGACGGCATTCCTGTCACACCGTTGAGTGCTACGGATGGCGGGCCGGGATCCCGATCTGTGCCAGACACCCGTGGGGGTAGGCCCCTGATCGGGCTCATCGGCCGGATCACGCCATGGAAGGGCCAGCACGTTTTCCTCGAGGCGGCCGCGCAGGTGCATGCCGATCACCCGGAGGCGCGGTTCCTCATTGTCGGTTCCGCGATGTTCGGTGAGGATGAGTACGAGCGGCGCATGCGTAGCAGGCGCTCAGAACTCGGCCTGGATGACGCGGTGGAGTTCACAGGCTTCCGTAATGACGTGCCCGAGATCATCGCGGCGCTCACGATTCTCGTGCATGCTTCCGTTGTGCCCGAGCCGTTCGGCCAGGTGGTGCTCGAGGGCATGATGGCCGGGAAGCCCGTCGTGGCCACACGCGCAGGGGGCGTGTGCGAAGTCATGGCGGATGGCGAGACGGGCCTGCTCGTTCCGATGGGCGATGCCGAGGCGATGGCTCGCGCCATCGGCAGTCTGCTGGACCATCCCGACAGAGCGAGGGAGATGGGACTGGCTGGGCGCACTCGGGCTGAGACGCATTTCTCCATCGAACGAACCGCACGGGGTGTCGAGGCGGTATACGACGACCTGCTCGGGCGCAAGTCGTGAGCTTGTTCCCATGCCTGACGCCATGTTCCGATATGAGGTAGCCGATAGCTCCGGCAAGGTCCTGAGCGGCGTCATGGCGGCTCCCGACGAGCAGACCGTAACCACCCGTCTCTCCCAGCAAGGCTTCCGTGTTCTGCAGGTAATCCCACGAGCGTCAGGACACGGCCCTCACGTTCAGCGCACAGGCGCCTCCGTTCGCACGCGCCGTGTCGGGCCGTCCGACCGGGCGTTGTTTTTCCGACAACTTGCTTCGCTCGTCCGGGCGGGCATTTCTCCGTTCGCTGCGCTCTCCGATTTGAGCCCGCGGCTTGGGAACCCGACCCTGCGCGAGGCGTCGGCGTCCATGTGCGCCGGCGCGCACGCCGGCCAAAACCTGTGGTCAGCGATGGAGCAGTACCCCAGCCTGTTTGCGCCCCATGTTGTCGCAACCGTGCGAGCGGGAGAGACCGGGGGTTTCCTCGACATCGCTCTCGACGAGATCGCCCTCGAGGCCGAGGAAGAGACTGCTTTCTACAAGGGCATGTGGCTCCCGAAGGTCCTGATCCTGCAACAGGTTATCGCTCTCGCCATCGCCCAGCCGCTGTTCCCCACGCTGTTTCCCAACAACGAGCCCGTTCGGTATCTTGGCCTTGTATTCTTGAGGAACATTCCGATCGCCGT
>JBBIQU010000236.1:0-5133 GCA_037442185.1 Chthonomonadales bacterium
CCCGCCCGGCATCTAGATCTTCTTGAGTGACGAGTGTTGACCTTAGCTGAGGCTGGCCCGACGATGAATCGTCGGGCTGCGAACACGAATCCCGCCTTCGCGGGATGCCGGCCAGCCCAGGAATGTGGGTTTCGTGAGTCGCAGGCGGGCGATTCATTGCCCGCCCGGCATCTAGATCTTCTTGAGTGACGAGTGTTGACCTTAGCTGAGGCTGCGGAGGTACCTGTTATCGTCGGAGACCAGGATCACGCTGGCGCGCAGCGGCTCGTCGGTCATGGTGAATGCGGCGATGATGAGCTTGTGGCCGACCTCAACGCGGCGCGCTGCGGCGCCGTTGACGCAGATGGTGCCGGATCCGCGTTCAGCCGGTATTGCGTAGGTTTCGAACCTCTGGCCGTTGTCCACGTCCCAGACATGGACCCGCTCGCCGGGCCAGAGATTGACCCGATCCATGAGGTCTTCGTCAATCGCTATGCTGCCGATGTACTCAATCTCGGCGGCCGTGACCCTTGCGCCGTGGATCTTGCTGCTCAGTATTGAACGCAGTCGCATCCCGCGTCTCCCTCATGCCCCGCGCGGAGGCTGGTGGTTCAGCCCCACGCCAAGCAGCACATTGTCAATGAGTCTTGTCCCCGCGATTCGCACTGCGGCCAACGCAACCGCTCCGTCCTCGATCTGCTCGAGCGGCTCCAGAGTCCTGAAATGCGCGATCTCGGCGTAGTCTGTCGTAGCCGACGGCTCTCCGTCGAGTACGGCTCGAAGGGCCGTGCGGAGTGCGTCGGCCGACCGCTCGCCTCTTTCGTACAGCTCCGCAGTCTCTCGGAGGGCACGGCTGAGCACCCTTGCGGCCAGACGCGCGTCGGCATCGAGGTAGGCGTTGCGTGAGGACATGGCCAGCCCGTCCGGTTCACGGACCGTTGGACAGGGAACGATCGCCAGCGGCATATTCAGGTCCGCGACCATCCGCTGGATAACCAGCAACTGCTGGTAGTCTTTCTGGCCGAAATAGGCCCGATGCGGCTGCACCATGTTGAAGAGCTTGGCGCACACCGTGGCCACGCCCCGGAAGTGTCCCGGCCGGATGCTGCCCTCGAGCCGCGAACTCAAGGCAGGCGCTTCCACCCGGGTATCGGAACCCGCGGGATACATGGCCTCGACCGATGGGACGAACAGAGCATCAACGCCTTCTTGCTGACAGAGGCTCGAGTCGCGGCCAAGGTCACGGGGATAGCGCTCGAGGTCCTCATGCGGGCCGAACTGGGTCGGGTTGACGAAGATGGAGACCACCGTGCGGTCGCAGTCGGTCACCGATCGGCGGATCAGCGATATGTGGCCCTCGTGCAATGCGCCCATGGTTGGCACGAAGCCGATGGTCGCGCCCTCGTCACGGGCGGCGCGAATGTGGGCTCTGAGTTCAGCGATTTGATGGAACGTTCTCAATGGCTTGGTTCACCCTGGCGCTATGGAAATGGGGATACCGGCAACACCGGAAGCGGCTACGGTTCGGGGAAGCTCCCGTCGCGCACCTCGGACGCGTAGCGGGCAACTGCCTCGCGGATGGCAAGGCCGATCTCGCTGTAGCGCTTGGCATGGCGGAAGCGCTTGTCGGGGAAAAGGCCCAACAGGTCATGGAAGACCTGCACCTGGCCGGAACAACCGGGACCGGAACCTATGCCTATCGTGGGCACGTTGACGGATGCCGTGATGTCACAAGCCGTCTCGGGAGCGACGAGTTCGAGCACAATGGAGAAGGCTCCGGCATCGGCGAGCGCCTCGGCATCCGACTTGAGACGCCGGGCATCCTCTTCGGTACGGCCCTGAGTGCGATAGCCACCGAAGGCGTGGACCGATTGCGGCGTCAAGCCGATGTGGCCCATGACGGGTATGCCGGAAGATACGAGCTTCTGGACCGTAGGCGCGACGACGACCCCGCCCTCGATCTTGACCGCCTCGCAACCGGTCTCTTTCATCAACCTGCCGGCGTTGCGGATGGCTTCGTCCGGGCTGACCTGATACGACAGGAACGGCATGTCAACGATGACAAGCGTTTCCGGCGCGCCGCGTCGGACTGACGCCGCGCACTGGATCATCTGCTCGATGGTGACGGGCAGCGTCGTCTCGAAGCCGAGCATGGTGTTGGCCAGCGAGTCGCCGACGAGCATCATGTCCACCACGCCGTCGAGCAGCCGAGCCGAGGCGTAATCGTAACATGTGACCATCACGAGCCGTTCCCCGGCTCGGTACTTGGTGTGGATGTCTCGGAGGGTCATTCGCGCATTTCCGGCTGGCGAGCGTCGGTATGCGTTCATTGTACCCTCGCGGCAAGATGAGATTCGGCGGGCTGTTCACCCGGCCCGGGGATGAGGCCCGCCGCAAACCGGCGCTGGGACGAAGGTCAGGCTACGGCGCTCTCCACCGGAACGTATATCCTCACGGGCTCCGCGCCCGTAACGCATCCCGGTCCGAACTCCTCATAGCACGGAGCGGACACGTTCTCTGTGAGCCCGGACTGGGGCAGCCACTCGCCGTAGATCGTTCGCCACGTAATCGCTATGTCTCTCAGGCCGCACTCGAACACAGCGTAGCGCGCGGCGGGCACCTCGCGAACGACGATGCCTTCAGCCGGCTCTGCGCCAGGCCGCGCCGGCTTGCCCATCAGGAGGTCTACGAGGCCGTCCTCTCCGGTGCTGAAGTAGTAACCCATGCAGGCATCGCCAACGCCGCGCGCATCAATGTCGCCGACGCGAGGCATGTACTCCTGATCCCATAGAGCGCCCCAGTCAGCCGAATCCAGCCGGACTCTGCGCAGCACGCCAACAACGGATCCTTGCTCTCTCGTTACGAACCCTACCGGTTGCATGTCGCTCCCTTTCCGTCCGCAGCCGAGCCCTGGTCCGAACGGCCGCTACAGACTACCAGATGGACGTGTTCGGGCATGGGCGGGTTGCAGTCGCTTGTTGGGCTTCATTGGCCTGCAAGCGCAGGTTGACTGTCCGGCGGCGAAACGGACATAATGTGTTCGAGTGCCTATCTCAGGCCCGGTATGGAGACAATGAACCCGATAAGTGAGGCTTCGCAAGTGTCGGTTCCAACCGGCGGCTCCGGCGTCAACGTGCCAAGCCGCCGCTGAATCACGCGTACCCATACCGCAAGCACCGAGACGCCACCCGGATATCGCGGGGTGGCGTCATTGTTTGTCAGGCACTCGCAAGCCCACTGAGAAGGAGACAACCACAGGTGAACGCCATGGAGCATGATCCATACCATAGCCTTAGACACTCGGCTGCCCATTTGATGGCTCAGGCCGTGGGAGACCTCTTCCCGGGCGTCAAGTACGCCATCGGCCCGCCCATCGAGGACGGTTTCTACTACGACTTCGAGTTCCCCGAGCCCATCAAGGAGGAGGACCTCGAGCGCATTGAGGCGCGCATGCGCGAGCTGTCGGACGCCGCGCTGCCCATCGAACGCACGGAACTTCCTCGTGACGAGGCGCTGAGCGCCTGCCTTCAGGCGGATCAGCCCTACAAATTCGAGCTGATCAACGATCTGCAGGACGAGCAGACGCTGTCGTTCTACCATCAGGGCAACTGGTCTGACCTGTGCCGCGGCCCGCACGTGGACACGACGGCGGCGGTCAAGCACTTCAAGCTGCTGAGCATCGCAGGAGCCTACTGGCGCGGGAGCGAGAAGAACAAGATGCTCACGCGTATCTACGGAACGGCATGGCATACGGCCGAGGAGCTCGAAGCCTACCTCCAGAGGCTCGAGGAAGCCAAACGACGAGACCATCGTCGGATCGGGCGCGAGCTCGGGTTGTTCACGTTTGCTCCTGAGGAGGTCGGGCCCGGCATCCCGTTGTTCATGCCCCGCGGCGAGGCCCTGCGGCATACGATGGAGAGCTACGTGCGCGAGACGCAGGAACGGTACGGCTATCAGCACGTGTGGACGGCACATCTCGTGCGCGAGGAGCTGTACCAGAGGAGCGGACACCTGCAGAACTATCGCGACGTCATGTTCCCGCCCATGGTTGACGAAGAGGCTCGTGTCTCCTATCGGCTGAAGCCGATGAACTGCCCGTCGCACATGACGCTGTTCAACGTGAGCGGGCTTAAGTCGTATCGAGACCTGCCGCTACGCATGGCCGAGTTCGCCACGCTCTACCGGTTCGAGAAGAGCGGCGAACTAACGGGATTGACGCGCGTCCGATCGTTGACGCAGGACGACTGCCACGTTTTCTGCACGGAGGACCAGGTCGAGGAGGAGTTCAGCCTCGCGCTCAAGCTGATCCGCGAGGTGCTGGGGCGCTATGGCTTCAGCAACTACAGCGTGCGGCTCTCATTGCGCGGCGAAGAGGCCGGCGGCAAGTACGTTGCCGACGACGACAAGTGGGCCAAGGCTACGGACGCGCTGCGCCGCGCTCTGGCTGCCAACGGGGTCGAATATACGGAAGCGCCGGGCGAAGCGGCCTTCTACGGACCCAAGGCGGACTTCCAGACGCGGGATGTACTGGGGCGCGAGTGGACGGCCTCGACGATACAGGTGGACTTCATCCAGCCTGCGGCTCTGGGGTGCAAGTACATCGCGGCCGACGGCTCAGAGCGGACGCCTGTCGTGCTGCATCGGGCTGTGACGGGGTCAACGGAGCGCTTCTTGGGACTGCTCATCGAGCATTACGCGGGCGCGTTTCCGCTCTGGCTGGCTCCCGTCCAGGCGCTCGTGATCCCGATTGCGGATGCCCAGCTCCCCCGCGCCCAGGAAGTCGCCGCGGTCCTGAAGCAGGGCGGCTATCGTGTCGAGATAGACAGCAGGTCGGAGCGGGTCGGGCTGAAGATCCGTGAAGCCGAGCTTCAGAAGACGCCCTACATGGTGGTGATCGGCAAGCGCGACATTGAGAACGGCGTTGTGTCGGTCCGAAGGCGAGGCGAGGGCGACCTCGGGGCGATGCCGCTGGACGAGTTGGTGCGCCGTCTGGATGCGGAGCGCGCCGCCTGAGCATGGGATCGGCCGAACATCGTGTCGGAGACGGGGTGTGTACTCGGCCTCCGACCGGTGTCGGCGCTGTGGGCGTGCGTGTCGTTCCTTGCGAAAGCTCCCGCGGAGGGTAGGATGGCAGCCGCGCACGTCATCGCGAGC
>JBBIQU010000237.1:0-5123 GCA_037442185.1 Chthonomonadales bacterium
CGAAGGCTTTTTGCATCATGGCGATTCTCCGAAGGCTGGGGGTGGTGGTGTTGGTACGGTGACTTCTACCCGATCGCCGGCACCGGTACCGGACCGACCGAGATGGCAGGATGGCAGCTCCACCGTCCGGACACCGGCGACGGCGTCATCTACTGCTTCCGACGGGCCGAGTGCGGCGTGTACGGAATCGTCGTCGCGCCGAGAGCGGTTCGTCCTCAGACAACATATCGAATCACCAGATCTGATGGGGAGAAGACCGTTGTCGAGACCCTGACCGGCAGACGGATGCTTTCCGGAATGGTCCTGCGGCTCCCCAATGCGCCGTCAAGCCTCATCGTGCGGTACGCCCCAACAGGCGGTACGCCTTCCGGCGCCAAGGCACCGACAACGAAGAAGCGGGAGATTCGCAAGTGATCGTGGTTACGGGCGGGTCGGGCAACATTGGTAGGCGCGTTCTGGCAAGGTTGTCACGGTCCCATGAAGTCGTCAACGTAGACCGCGTCGAGCCGCACTCCGGTTGGAGTGGGCGGACTGTCATTGCCGATCTCACAGATCCGGCGAGTCTGAATGGCCTTCCGGACTCCATCGAAGCCATAGTCCATCTTGCAGCCATACCCAACCCTTACGTGGCTCCTCTTGAAGAGGTCATGCGCGTCAACATGGTGGGCACTTTCAATGTGCTGCAGTTCGCCGTCGCTCGCGGGATTGCGCGCGTCGTTTATGGCAGCAGCGAGTCGGCAAGCGGTTGGGGCATCCATGGGCGCTGGTACCGCCCGGACTACCTGCCGATTGACGAGCGGCACAGATCACTGCCGTCAGAGGCATACAGCTACACGAAGGCGTTCGGGGACCTCATGTGTCAGGGGTTCAGCAGGGAGCACGATCTACAGACCATATGCCTCCGCTACACCTTCGTTACCTTCGAAGCACTCTACCCGCAGTTCCTCGCCCAGGCGACCGGTTCCGAGCCACGCGAGGCGTTGGGCACGACGTATGCGTGGATTGACGTCGAGGACGTCGCGTCGGCCATTGACCGCGCCGTTGCCGTGCCCATGGCGGCCGGGCAGTCGGAGACCTACTATCTGACTGCACGAGAGCACTACGGGACGCTGGACACCGTCGAGATGGCCAGACGTAACTGGGGCGATGCCATCGCCATTGATCAGAGCTACTACGCAGACAACCCACGAGGGTCCATGTTCGACATACGCAAGGCCGAACGGGAGCTCGGCTGGCGCCCGGAATGGACCGTCGAGCGACTGGCCGCCGAGCATCGCCCAGAACGGGCCTAGACGCTCGGGCCAACGGAAAGGAAGGGAGCCGAATGCGAACACTCATGCTCATTGCGGCGCTCGGGTTGGCGTCGGTACCGGCCTGGACACAGGACAATCGGCCGGCAAAGACGCCCTTGCAGTACGCCGACTTCATACGCCAACTTACGGACCTTGATCGGCTGATCCGGCTGCATCCCGGCGTTCAGGCGGGTCTGGCTTCGAGCTGGGACAGAAACGGCCTCAATGTCTGGGGCGCCAATGGCGATGCCGGCCACTATCTGCGCGTTGAGCCCAACGGCGAGGCCGTCATGATGGACGTTGACGGGCCGGGCTGCATCTATCGCATCTGGTCGGCCAATCCGCAGGGCACCATCCGCGTCTACCTCGACGGAGCATCCGAACCGACCTATCAGTGGGACTTCAACAAGCTCTTCCAGGGCTCGATCCCGCCGTTCATCAAGCCCTTCGTATGGCAAAGGGACAACGGTCGCGCCTCGGATTGCTACTTGCCGATTCCGTTCGCCAAGCACATCAAGATTACGGCTGACAAGCGCTACGGCCAGTACTATCAGTTCAACTACCTTATCTTTCCAAAGGACCAGCCGGTCGAGAGCTTCCGGACGCCGCTTACGGGTCTCGAGTTGGGCCTGCTGACCGATGCGGCCATCATCTGGGGCAAACCGGGCAACGACCCGAAGCCTCGATTGGCGGGCCAGAAAGCGGAGCGCAGGAACATCGAAATCGCTCCGGGTCAGACCATAACGGTAGCAGACATTCAGGGTCCCGCGATGATCCGCGCTCTGCGCATTTTCGCCGCCTCGGAACAGCGGTATGTCTGGCGAAAGCTGGTCCTGAAGGGCACCTGGGACAGCGCTGCATGGCCGCAGATACTCTCCCCCATCGGCCCCTTCTTCGGGTTCGACTGGACCACGGCAGAGTACGCTTCGGTGCCTGTGGGCTGTCGCGATCAGACCGCATATGCCTACTGGCCGATGCCCTTCCGTAGGCGAGGAAAGCTCGAGATCACCAACCACCTCGAGCGCACGGCTCGCGTCGTCGTGGAAGTTGAGTGGGCGCCCGCACCGAACCTGCCGGACGACATGGCCTACTTCTACGCGCGGTGGCGCTCGGAGCCCGACACCACTGTGTTCGATTACCCGTTCCTCGAGACTGCGGGGAAGGGTCATTTCGTGGGTGTCGCCATGCCCATTGACCATCCTCTGCCCGGATGGTGGGGCGAAGGCGACGAGAAGGTGTGGGTTGATGACGATGATTGGCCCCGTTTCGTCGGTACCGGATCTGAGGACTATTTCGGCGACGCATGGGGCATCCGCTACCTGAACGGGCCAAGCTGGGGCTGCAGCCTGCAGACGACCCATCGGACCTGCAACTACCGTTGGCACTTCATGGATCTGATCCCCTTCGACAAACGCATGCGCATGACCATTGAGAACTATGGTCCTAACGGCGTCGGGCCACGAGGTCACTATGAATACACGTCCACGGCGTTCTGGTATCAGGCCGAAGTCACGCCCCCATTCGCTCAGCTCTCCGGTGCCCAGTTCAGGGGCGGCACCGACCCTCTCGGCAAACCTGAGACACTTGCCTACGGTCAGACTCTGTTCCGCGTGCCCGATCCGACTGCCCTTCGGACCTACGGCAAGGGCGTGCCCAACGTGCTCGAAGCCGAGGATCTCCTGCGCAACATGGTGCGCAATGGCTTCGGGCAGATCGTTTCCGATGCGGGTCATCCTTTCGAGCTCAGCCGCGAACGCGCCGTAGACTTCGGACAAACGCAGCCTGGAGCCGTGCTCGCAGGTTTCACGCTTCCGGTGCCCGAGCCGCAGGTGTACACCCCCGAGATTCTCATCGCACCGGTCGAAGGCGCCGCAGACATAGCTCTTGAGATCGGCGGGGAATGGGTTGACATAGACTCCAAACCGGATCCGGCCATCACCCGTCTGAAACCCGTGGTTCTCGACAAGAAGGAGGTGCCCGCGAAGTTCATGGGCGCCACGGTCGGCCGCGCGGTCATTGACGGCGTTCGGCTCTCGCCCGCCCCACGGGCGCCCCGTGCGATGGAAGCCGAAACCATGGGCATCGCAGCGGTGACGACGGGCGCCGAGCCGCCGCATCCGAGCCCCGCCATGCCGGGCGTTAGTGCCGGTCGCATCTTGGAATGGCACGCAGACTCCGTCGGTCAGGCAATGACCATTGCGCTGCCGGACCCGCCAAGCGCGTCGCGCGTTCTCGGCGTGCGGGCGATGCGAGGGCCAAACGGCGGCATCATTCAAGCCTTCGTCGGCGGCGTAGCCATTGGGCCGGCATTCGACATCTATTCCGACGCCAAGGGACCCAATGAGGCCATCTGGCCACTCGGGATTGTTCCTGCAGGTACCAAGGAAGTCGAAATCAGAGTCGCGGGCCGGAATGCCGCGTCCAAGGCAAGCCATGTTGGGCTTGACTACTTCAGGTGGGAGCCGCAGATCGTCAGCGCCGACAGCTCCGAAGGGGTCTGGGCAACCGTAGCCGCCGTTCGCGGATGCGCATATGAGACTCAAGAGCTGGGGCCTGCTTTCTCCGCAGGTCACCATCTGTGGATCATGCCCAGCGCCCGTAACGCTCAGGTGGACATCGAGCTGCACGTCCCGACCGCGGCCGAGTACGATCTCGGTATCCGGTACACCAAGTCGTGGGACTATGCAGTCATCCAGGCAGAGCTGGACGGCAAAGACATCGGACCAAGGACAGATACCTACTCGGCTGAGGTCACCCTGGGCGAAATCGTGCCGCTCGGGAGAGCTAACTTGCCGGCGGGCAGGCACATTCTGCGCCTGAAGGCCGTAGATAAGAACGAGAACTCGCGCGGGTACCTGATGGGCATAGACGACGTCATCGTCAAGGCGGCCAAGTAGGGCTGTCGGCGCCGATCGGCTACCCAGAACATCACGGAGGAGAACAATGCTGAGCAAGTCCATTCAGAAAGCGCTCAACGGGCAGATTCAGAAGGAGTTTTCGTCGTCCTACCTGTATCTGGCCATGGCAGCATACTGCGAGACCAAGAACCTGCCCGGAATGGCATCGTGGCTCAAAGTCCAGGCCCAGGAGGAGTGGGGCCATGGAATGAAGATCCTCGACTATATTAACGACCGGGGAGGCACGGTGACGCTTCAGGCCATCGAGCAGCCGCCGGCCGAGTTCGGGTCGCCTGTGGATGTCTTCAAGGCCGTCCTTGAGCACGAGCAGAAGATCACTGCGGCGATCAATGACCTCTATGCGCTTGCGATCAAAGAGAACGACTACGCAACGCAGATCATGCTTCAGTGGTTCATTACCGAGCAGATCGAGGAAGAGAAGAACGCATCGGATACCCTTGAGCTTCTCAAGATGGCCGGCGAGCACGTGATCGTGCTTGATCACCGCCTGGGCAAGCGCGAAGCCGACTGACCCCGGAAAGGTACGCCAAGCACCGAGCCCCCCGCTCCATGGGGGGCTCGAATGCCATTCATCGCCGGTTCGGCTCAGGGAGCGCTTTGCTCGAACGTGCCTGAGCATCACCTCTTCAGCGGCGGCGCCTCGATCAGCTCGCTCTCTCGCCCGCTCTCGCCGATTGCAGATACAGCGAAGCGGTCGGTCCGGGTGAACCAGTAGGTGTCTTCGACGAGCGTGGATTTCAGGTCAACAACGAAGGACCGCTCGGACGGGCCAAGGGTCGCCACGGCATGCCAGGGGCGATCATTGAGGCCGTCGCTGGAAACACGCCGATAGACGCGGTAGCCGATCACTCGGTCCAGGTACACGCCTTCTCGGGGCGTGGTGGGCGCTTCCCAGTTCACCGTCACCTTCCCC
>JBBIQU010000238.1:0-5096 GCA_037442185.1 Chthonomonadales bacterium
TTCATCCCGGCCATCGGGATGTTCCCCCGCCCCGGGGCGGTTGCCTCGGGCGCCTGTCTTTTCGCCTTCCCATCCGTGTGACGCGCTGGCGAATCCGGAACCGATCCTCTGGCATGCCGAACCCGGCGAGACCGTCCAGTTGCGGGCGACGGCCGCAGCCGCATACAAGGCGCTCCAGCCCGTGAAGCTCACCATCTACCGGAGCGACCAGACGCGGGTGAAGACGTTTGAAACAACCGTGGCAATCGGTCCCGGCGTCACCGAGCTGCCGTTTACCTGGGACGGCACACAGGACGCAACTTTGGAAGGGATTGCCGAGCCCGGGGTGTACTTGTTCCAGTGGCAAGTCGGCTCCGCAGGGCCGACAATGGACGCGGATCAGGACAAGTCGGCACTGACACAAATCGTCCAGACACGCTCAGAGCTGACGGGAACCTACGACGATGCGACTGATGCCAACGGGATTCGAGACGGATGTGTGGTCGAGGATCATGGCAATCCTGTTACGACTCCGCAAGAGGGATGCGTCCGCGTCTTTGACGGCGACCTGAACGTGATAGCTGACACCGCGTTGGCGAATCCTGTTGCCAATCCTCCGAACGCCTCTGAGCCGATCTGGAGTGAAGCCAACTTCGACATGGTGATCGCGGAGTCCGAGTGCCACCTGTTTGCGGTCCGCGACGGTCACACACGCACAGATCGAGCTCATCGTAGCCGCTGGTGCCTGCAGATGAATGACAGAAAGGTCAGGCCGCTCGCTGACAACTACTGCTTCATACCGGAGGCCGGGAGAGTTGACCATTCGGCACGTGAGTGGCAGAAGCGTCTCTGGGATGCTGCCTCCTCCTACCGCGGTGCATATCGGGCCCGAGCGAACGGGTCTGTCTCGGCGGGCTTCATTATGGGCGCCCTCCCGGCAGATCGGATCGTTCACTACTGGGGCCATGGCAACGCGGGCGGGGTTACGACGGCGTCTCAGATGATCCGAGCGCAAAGAGCGTACCCTGGCGAGACCGGAGCGTTTCTGGCCGACGCAAACCTTGCGAACGCGCGGCTCATTGTGTGGCAAGCATGTGAGAGCGCGCTCACCGACCCGGATCACGGCAACCTGTGTCAGGCAGCCGTTGCCCGGGGCGCCAAGTGCTCGCTGGGCTTCCAGGAGCCTGTGTCGTACCAGGAACGCCTTGCATCGTGTGCCCGGCAATGGGCGCACTTTTTCTGGCAAGCTCTCGCCCAGGGCCGCAATCAGAACGGCGTGCCGTCCACAGTAGATGATGCGTGCGCATTCGCCGTTCAGAAGGTCAGGGAGTACAACGGCGGCGATCCCATGGGATATGACACGGCGGTCGTGTTCGGGAACGGCGCCACCCGCGTCGTGCCTGCCAACTGAGAATAGGAGACTGGCCATGAACAGAAAGGCGAATCTGCTTGCCATTCGAGCAAGCCTGCGACCGCTGGCGGCAGCGTTGCTGATGATGGGTCTGTGTCCCGCTCGAGCACAGTCGGCAGGCGATTCACTGCCGGAATGGGCGCGCCCATACGTTCCCTATGCTGAACGAGTGGTGGGGTCGCCCCAGCGGTGGCGGTCTGCGGCTCTGAGAGACGAGCAGCACAGGCTGGTGGTTGCCCTGAGCAGCCCGGAATGCGACATATGCTTGGACCGTGAAACGGGGATCGCGACATCGCTCTTCACCTCCGGGCGACATGACACGAGTTCGATGCCGGACAACATACCTGAACAGGTGGCAGTGGAACATGCCGCCAGACTGATGGCTCTTGCCGGCGTAGACGTGCTTGACGGATGGACCCTGAGCAGCGTGAGACTGCGCGACGCCGGGAGTGCAGGCCGGCGGTACGACGTCGGTTGGAGACGCTACCATTGCGGCATCCGGCTACCATCGTTCATCAGCGTAGAGGTCAACGCGGCGACAGGCGCCGTGACGAGCTTCCTCATGGTGGACGATCCTGTGAAGATCCCGGTGCACTTCCCGCTTTCGTGGCAGGCTGCGATGGCGCGAGCGCGCGCTCTGAAGCGCATAGGTTCACTCACGGTGGAGTCTGCCGAACCGGCGATCACATATGACCCGGAGCCGCCCTGGCCGCAGCGCGCAGTGTGGAAGATAGTCTGCTCGGACCACACAGACGGCCGCCGCTACGAGGCGGTGATTGACGCCGTCTCGGGCGAGGTCTCTCACGTGTATCCAGCCCGGAGCAACAAGAAGAAAGCGCCCGCGACGGGGGCGACCGTGCTGAGCCGGCCCGCAGTTCCAAAGGTTGATTGGAAAGCCGCGCGCAAGGCGAAACCGCCGCAGACGGTCTTCCAGAGACATTTGGCGAAGCATGGTCGGATCAGTTTCTCCGACGCCGCCGACGCTCCGGCAGGCAAACCGTAAGGAGGGAAAACGCGCTGGGGGCGGGCGCAAGTTCCGGCTGTGAACTTGCGCCCGCCCATACGTCGGCGAAGGAGGCGACCAATTCGATCGAGCGGAACCGGCGCGGGTTCGCGGTCCTGATGGATTCCTCACCGTTCGTGTTCAACGGGCAGGAGCTCCCCTGGTAGGTTCGGGGCGCGGAAAGGAGTATCGCAATGCTGTACCGTGTATTGGTCCTCGCCGCCGGACTCTGGTTGGTATGCCCGACAACTGCCGCCGGCCAGATCTTCCGCCCGGAACGCTGTGGCGGCCACAGCAAAATCCCCTATGACCCTGCATCCATGTCCTTCGGCTTGACCCCGGAACAGGCAGCCGAACGCGTGCGCGCCTGGATGCAGGAGCCAGATCTTCAACTACAGGTCGTCGGCGTCGCCACCGACCGCACGGACGACTACCTGCAACTCAATCCCTGGCCCGCCTGGGAGTGGGAACTGCAGTACATGCTTGAAGGATCCGACGGCAAGCACTACTTCGTCCGGATACACCCGTGGGTGTCGGTCGCCTACTGGGACACGAGTGCTGACACTCCAAGCGGGACGGACCCCGGCCTCTATCTCAGTGATGCGCAACGGCAAGCTGTGGCCGAGGCATTTGCGCGGGCCAGGACACCGAACCTCTGGGGCGCCCCACACATGCAGGAACACTACGGGCGGGTCATGGCGTGCTACAACGGGGTGCGTCATCCACTGCGATCCACAGCAGCTTCTGTCCACCCGGAGACGGGCGCACTGATCACCTGCGTCATGACCGACCCAGGGGTGCCGGCGATCTCTCTTAGTCCAGCGGTTTCGGAGCCGACTGCGCGGCAGATGGCGATCGCGTCTCTCCTGCAGGCTACGGACTATACCGGCGTGGTCACATCCGACGCAGGCAACCGGACACAGCACCTGTTGGTCGCTTCGGACCCCCTCGCGCTTGTGCACCGGCTGGCGTGGTCCGTGCCGTTGGCCGCGACGCGCGACAACCCGCCGACGCAAGACGGAATATGGTACGAGCACGACGTGTATGTGGATGCCCACACGGGTGAGACCTTCCACATCGAAAGCTATGTGGGTGCCGAATCGCCTACTCCAAAGGGCCGAATCCACCGGCGGACCGGCTTGGCAGCGTCGCTGCCCCTGCCCTTAGCGATGACGGTAGGCGATCGCGAGGTGATCACCGCCATGCCGCCGCTTCTCATCCATGGCAAGCCATACCTGTGGGCCGGCTGGCTCCGAAACGCGCTCATTCGGGGTGATGGGACCGCCGTTGAGTACGCGGCCGGCCAGCTTACGCTGGCGCGTGGCGGCATCAAACGCATTGTTCCGCTGAAGGCGGAAGGTCCTGGCAACACGCCGACCGGTCGCGATTGGACCGGCGGCTATGTCGTGGGCAATCGCTGCTACGTGCCGCTCGAGACAGTTCGGGCGCTCGTGACGATGAGCGTCGTGTACGACACGCGCAGCCGGACGGTCCGGTTCGGCTCACACGTGTCGGCCCTTCGCTCGAGCGCTCGCTAACCGAGGAGGGCTGGATGATGAGCACCCCATGGCTTCTGGCCGCATGGGCGATACTGTACAGCGGGCAAGCTCCGGGGCGAGTAATGACGCCTTCGTGGCAGCCCATCCGACCCGCAGTTCGTGAGACCCTGATCCGGCAGCTCGGGTTCGATCCGGGCTTCGACGAGGAAAAGGAAGAGCCCGACCGTGGACGGCCCGCTCTCTGGGTCGGGCGCGGCGGCTCCTCATCGCATGGGGTGATAGACATCGGCTCAGGCCGCCTCTGTCGCCTTTTCAACTTCACCAACGAGCCTCCTCTGCTGGACAGCAGCATGGCGCTGACAAGAGAGCAAGCGACCGATCGGGCTATGGCTTTCATTTCCGGGTTGGGCATTGATCTTAACCGCACCTGGACCTTGCGCTCCTGCGACCTTGTCAACCATGGAGACGCGGGACATGACTGGCACCTCGTCTTCCACAAGTACTGGAAGGGCGTTCGTCTGCCTGCATCCCTGAGGCTTGTCATGCATGCGGGAACGGGCGCTGTCGTGACCTTTAAGATCATTGATGACCCGGTTCAGCCGAACCTTGTCTTAGACCTGTCGGCGGACGAAGCCGTAGCCAGGGTCGCGGCGCGTGCGGGTTTCTCTCGATACGAGATCGTGCGTCTGGAACTGAGCATCGGATATGACACGGCGGATTGGACCGGGCGTCAGTACCTGTACTGGGGCATGCGCCTGCGGAACCCTGACGCCCGTGGTCTGAGCGACAGTGAGGTGACGTGGGGTCGCATCAATGCCGAAACCGGCCGAATCGCAGACCTTGGGATGCCGCTGGCAGCCTCCTCCGCGAACCTCGCTGTTCAGACCGACGAGCGACGGACCGCTCGGCAGTCGAGGAAGGAGCTGTCGGCCACGCGGGGATGGACCACGGCAGCAATCCGGAAAACCAAGTGGCCAAAAACAGTGTTCGACACGCGGCGGTGAGCCTACTCACTTCGCTGTTGTTGGAGCTGAGGGCGCGCATCGCGGTTCCCCCGCCCAGGGGGCGGGGGAACCTGATCGCGCAGACGTTCGGTGATGGGCATACGTTTGGCATCGCACGAAGCGACGGCTACACGCTGCGCGTCCTATCGCCGCAGGGTTCCCCCGCCCCCTGGGTGGGCGGGGGCAAGGGGGAGGGGGGA
>JBBIQU010000239.1:0-4998 GCA_037442185.1 Chthonomonadales bacterium
GCTATAATCCTACAACGCAGCCGACGGCTGCGCACATGTGTCCGCGCCGGGTGGACGCGGATCGGAGGCACCAGTGGCATTGACGGGCCAGTCCGGCCATTACCTGAACCCCGTGCCGGGGACCGTGCTATCGGTTGAGGCCGGCTCAACGGTGGAGGTCTCGTTCGAGTTCACGAACGACGCGCCAAATCCACAGAGCTTCTACCTGGAGTTCGACGGACTGCCGGGTCCTGAGTGGTCAGCGGGAACCGGCTCAACCCACTCTGTGGTTGCTGCCGCGCTCGGTGTCGGGACGCTGTCGGCATCGCTTCGCCCGCCTGCGCGCGCCGTGCCGGGAGACTACCCGGTTACCATGCGGATCATCTGCGATGGCGCCGTTGTCGAGCCACCTGGCGATGTTGCGGTGACGCTTCACGTCGAGCCTGGTCCTGAACCTCCCGAACCGGAACCGGAGCCCGAGCCAGAACCCGAGCCCGAGCCCGAACCGGAACCAGAGCCCGAACCGGAACCGGAGCCGGAGCCGCAACCTCTCCCGGAACCGGAGCCCGCACAACAACCGGAGTCGGTCGCCTCGGACCCGACGGCCCCATCCGATCCGGCACCAAGTCCGAAGCCCGAGCCGAAGCCGGCCGCGCCGTCTCCGCCGGAGCCGGCGCCTGCCTCAAGGCCAGAGCCCGCTCCATCCGCGGCTGCCACGGTTGCCCCGCCCGAGCCGCCGGCCAAACCTGCGCCGGCGGCAAAGCCTGCGCCCCCTAAGGCCCAGCCTAGACCGGCCGAGCGACCCGCGGCAGCAGCGAAGCCGGAGCCGGCAGCCGCTGTAGCAAGGCCCGCGGCTCCGCCACCGAAGCCGCCTGAGCCTGTGCCGGCTGAGGAGCAGCGTCCCGCGACGCCGTCTGTCGCGAAGCCTGCGCGACCCAAGCTGGAGACGCGCGCCGAAGACGATCAGATGCCCGTCATTGATCTCGATGCCACGCGGGCACGATCGAGCGCCTCACCCGAGGACGAAGAAGACGAGGAGCCCGAGGTAGTCGAGCAGAACATCCTGGACCCACGGGACGGCACGGTCGTATCGCTGAAGCCCGGCGAGACGCTGCTGCTCCGATTCAGCTTCCGAAACGATCAGCGTGGTACTCGGACCTATGTCATTGATGAGGATCGGTCGCTGGAGACCGGCTGGATTGTCCTTGTTCAGGATCAGGTCAATATCAATGCCAACGGTACCGGCGAAGTCTCCATTCGGCTTGCCCCGCCCATCTCGGCTGCCCCGGGCACCTACCCGTTCATGGTGCGCACCGGTCCGCTTGGCGCGACCCTGACGCCATGCAATCTGCTGCTCGAGGTGCAGCCGACCCCGGCCGTGAAGCTGACCGCCAAGCAGCCGCTGGTGAAGTCAGGCCCGTTCGGACGCGCGGTGGACTTCGAACTCACAGCCGAGAGCGCCGGCAATGCGGATACGAGCTTCCGGATTGCCGTGCGGGATCCGTCGGTAGAGACCGACGACAAGGGCATGCCGCGTGGACCGGACGAACTATACGAGAGCGCTCAATGGCAGTACCTGTTCGACAAGGAATACGAGACGCTCGAGAGCAAGGCAGTAGGCAGACCTCCCAGCCCGATCTCGCTGAAGCTGCGCATCCTGCGCAAAGGGATTTGGTGGTTCGGGTTCAAGGAGACCCATAAGGCTCGCGTCAAGGCCGTGCCTGCGACGGACCCGTCCAACGGAGCGAAGGCGGTAAACGTCCTGGACCTGACGGCGGTTCGTTGGCGGCTGCTGCCGATTCCTGGCTTTCTGGCAGGGCCGCTAGCCGTCCTTCTGTTCCTGCTGTTGGCATCGGGAGCCAGCGACCTCAAGGTGACGAATGCGTACGGCGTCGGTCGGTCCTACTACGTTCTCCAGATGCGGGGCGAGAACTGGACGGAGGGCAAGCCGATTGTCAACCTTCAGGCGCGGCTGCGTTGGAGCGCCCCGTGGTATGCGCTGATCAAGCTCAAGGCGACCGAGGAGAACCGGACCGATACGCATCTGTTCGTTCGCGGACGATATGAGGACACGGTTCCGGTCGAAGAATACGGTGACCGGCGTCGCCGGTCGTACGAGGTCGGTTCGATCATCCGACCGGGAGCGGATCCTGTGCTTGTGCGGTTCGTTCCGCTCCGCACGGACATGAAGCTGCTGATCACGACCGGGCCGCGCATGGCGCCGGTTGACGAATACGAGCGGGATGAGGAGATCGGCGACGAGAAGATACCGCTCAAGTCGAGGGAAGTCACCATTGATGTGCCCCTTGAGGGCTCAACTCGAGTGAACTTCTCCAATCTGACCGATGCAAACCGGGGGCTCAAGATACTGATGTGGCCGGTAACGGTACCGAGCAACTTCAACATCGTCAACTTCAACCGGACCGATTCGACCCAGATTGACGCCGGCGCAACGCACACAGCGAAGATCACATTCGTGGGCGAGGCTCCGCAAGACGGGTCCACCGTTGAGGAAGACTGGCAGTTCGTGACTACAGACGCCACACATCAGGTGCTCCACGTGCGGCTCAGGCTGAAGGTGGACTGAGCGATGAAACTCCTGCATGCCGAGATTGACATCGAGCCGGGTCGCAAGCCCCAGAAACAGCCGTTGCCGGAGGGATGGGTAGGGCAGGGCTCCTGCGTTGTGCGGATCAAGAACAACACAAGTCAGGAGAACGCGTACACCATACGCCTCCGCTGCGATAACCCCTACTGGCAGGACAGCTGGTACACCATAACGGCGTTGCCGCCGTCGGGCGGATCAGAGAACGCGCCGCCTGCCGGCAAGCCTGATCAGCCGGGTCCCAACAATCGGTACGTCACCATCTATGTCACGCGCGGCGGCGAGCGCGATGTAATGGTGCTGTTCGATGTCCCGAAGGCTTACGATTCCCGCGCAGGCCTCTACAATCTCGTGATCCAGGTCGAGACGCGCGTAGTCGGTCAGGCGTCCGGGCTTCGACGAAAGGAGCGGTTCACCGAACTCCGAGCCGTCGGCATCATCAGACCGTTCCATGCATGGAACTACGAGGTGACGCCGGAGACGCGCAAGGTCGGTTTCTTCAAACGCGGCGCCGATTTCGACTTGGTGCTGACGAACGAAGGCAACGACTGGCTCTACTGCGACCTTCGCATCCCGAAACCCAAAGACGTGCTCGTGGAGACGCGCACGACTAGGGTGGCAGTCCCGCCGCCTGAACCGGGACAGGAGCGGTCAGTCAGGACACTGCCGATCCGTGGCGTGAGCAAGGTTCGGGCGTTCAGGGGAGAACGGCAGCCGTTGCCCCTGCCCGTCACGGTTGCGCGCACAGGCATACCAAGCGTGCCGCCGCTTCCCGATGTCGCCCTGTATGAGCCGGCGAGCGCCAACTGCCATGCTGCGGTCGTTGAGGCCGACACTCAGGATCTGCGACTCCCGCAGAATGACAAGGCGCTCATCAACTGCCCGCTCTTTCCGGCCACGCTCAGCGGGTGCCTGGGAGCGATCGCGCAGAACGGCAAGGGACTGATCATGACGCTGATCGGCCTGATTGTCGCTGCCAATCTGGCGATCTTTATGTTCGAACAGCTGTTCCGCAACAACATCGTAGCCGAGCCCTACCGTACCCAGGTCGCGCCGGGAGGCGTGCTGACCATCGGAGGACGGTGGATCAAGGGCGCTCGCGTCTACATAGACAACGATACGCAACCGGCCGAGCTTGTCCAGCCGCAGGAGGAGCGCGGCGTGCGCAACTTCTTCGGCAACGTACTTCGTGCCGTGCACCCGAGCCAGCTCCAACTGATAGGGGTACGGATCCCTGAGTCGTACAACGGCAAGAAGATCAGGCTGACCGTTCAACGAGCTGGAGCGCTGCCGTTCCTTGGGCCGTTGCTGCCGAAGCACAAGTGCGGCACTCCTGTTCAGGTAGGTTCGCCGCCCAAGGCTCCGGCACCGGTCAAGAAGTCGTTGGCATTCGTTCCGCCCACAGTGCTTCCGCGTCAGCAGTTCACCATCCGCGGACAGAGCCTCGGCTCAGGCGGACGCGTGATGTTCGGCAACGAGCCTGCAGCTATCAAGAAGTGGCAGCCCAACTACATCCTGGCGGTTCCTCCCGGCGGCATGCCCCTCAATGAGCCCATCGAGGTCAATGTGTGGCCGAACGACCGCGACGAACCTGTGTGGCGCGGCGCCATCAAGATCGTTGATCCGACCGCAACAGCCCAGCCAGGTGGCGGCGCTGCCGGAGGCGGCGCAGGGACGGGTCCTGGCGGCGGGCAGACTGCGGGCGGAGGCGGTTCCGGATCATCCGGCGGCGGGCAAGGCGGCGGAACTCCGGCGGGCGGCTCCGGCGGCGGTTCGGGTGGAACGTCGGGCGGCGGACAGCCTGCTGGTGGAGGTGCGGCCGGCGGCTCCGGAGCGTATGCATCGGTGCTCAGTGGCGATGATGGGAAGGCGAACGCGCTGATAGGTCGGGCGCTTGCCGCGAACTCGAGTGACCCGCTCGCGCTTGCTCTGCGAGGCTACATGCTCCTGCGCGAGGACAAGTACGGAGATGCTCGCGGTCCCATCAGCCAGGCGTTGCGGCTGACCAGCGGCAAAACCGGCAGGGCGCGTGCCGCAGCGCTTACCGCTTCGGGCTGGCTGTCTGAAGTGAGCGGCGATCCCGCGTCGGCGGAGCGTCAATACCGCAGCGCGATTGAGGCGGATAAGTCATGCGTCCTCGCGTTCTACAGCTACACGTACTTCCTTTTTGACGGAAACCGGCGAACGGAGGCAGTGGAGCAAGTCAGGACGGCGCTGAGGAACAATCCTAGGGAGGCGCGCGCATCCGCCAAGTTCATGGATCTTGCGGAGAATCTCGGACTGCGGTAGGTGCGTTTGGGCGCTGCGGTGCCTGATTAGCCCAAACGTGGCGATGTCTGCTTGAGGCCGAGACAGCATGCCGTGACCGTGTGATGGTCTTCCGCGATCTGAAGAGGCCCCCGCCACATCGTGGC
>JBBIQU010000240.1:0-4960 GCA_037442185.1 Chthonomonadales bacterium
CCCTGTCCGCTCAGGGTTGAGCCGGAGGGGGGAATCATCAGCCGCGCCGCCCGCAGTTCCCCCGCCCCCTGTCCGCTCAGGGTTGAGCCGGAGGGGGGAATCATCAGCCGCGCCGCCCACAGTTCCCCCGCCCCCTGGGTGGGCGGGGGTCAGGGGGAGGGGGGAATCAGCCACCTCGCGGCAAGAACGCGTTCGAAACCCCCGCGCGCGCCCGGCACCCCACGCAGCAAGAACCGTGACTGCGCCGACCCAGACCCCGATTGGAACCCTAAGCGGCGCTCCCGTGCCCAGCAGGTCGAGCGCGGGGTCGGAAAGCGTAACCGTGTTGCCAGACGAACCGACGACCGTGACCCCGCGGATGACCATCAGGGCTACAAGCGTCGAAATCCAGCGGGCGACGCCTAGCCTGATCGCCAGAGTCCCAACCGCAGCGCCCACAGCCGCTCCGACGGCAGTGCCTGCGCCAATGCCGACCGCTGCTATGCCGGTTGCCTGCGTCAGTGCAACACAGACGAGGCCGGCTAGGGCTGCCGTTCCCTCGACGGAAAGGTCCCTTTCACCCGGCCGGAAGACCGCGCACATGGCACAGGCGACGATCAGCATCGGCGCGGCGTCAGCCGCCAGCGCGGCGAGGTTGTAAGGGGAGTCGAATCCCGGCACACATGCGAACGCCGCGGCGAACGCGCCCGCCGCCGTCATAGGTCCGACCGCCGCTCGACCGGCTATCGGGAAACGTGACGCCATGGCCGATTGCGGGTCCGATCCACGAAGGCGGTTTCGCCGTGAACAGTATTCATACCTCCGTAGCCGGAATCGCGGAAGGACGTCTGGGCCTCCACGGCGAATGCTGGAGCATGAACCGTGTCGTCAGCACAGTCATGGAGGCAGAGAGATGAAGCGCTCAATCCGGATCCGGGCCGGACACCTCGCACTTCTTTCGGCAGCGCCGATCCGGAGCGCAGCTCTGAACGCGGCGGCCCTGTGCACCGCCATTGCCCTTGCCTGGCCGGCGGCTGCGCAAGAGATCGCGCGCGAGGACGTGGAAGCATGCATGGCCTGCCACTCCGCTGCCATGGAGAACGTGGACGCCGTTGACAAGGACGCGCTCGGCAAGTCACCCCACAAGGACTTCATGTGTCAGGACTGCCACAGTTCGATCACCGCCGCGCCTCACACCAAGGAAATGATACAGCAGAAGGCGGCCTGCGGCACCTGTCATCCCGAACCGCTGGCCGACTACATGGAGAGCGTTCATTCGCGCCCCGACAAGGTCGCCGGCGATCATCCGACCTGCAAGTCGTGCCACGGTCGCGGCGGCGATCCGCACGCTGTCGTGAAGGCCGACTGGCCGCGCCGACAAACGACCATCATGTGTGCCCGATGCCACTCGCAGACCGCACGCATGGGCCGCTACGGTGTGGACCCGGACGCGGCCCACTCCTATCGGCAGAGCTTCCACGGCAAGGCCCTGCTGAGGTTCAACCTGGTCAAAGCGGCGGGCTGCGTGGACTGCCACAAGCATCACGGCGTCAAATCCCCGGGCGACCCGACCTCGCCCACCAATCCGGCCAATGCCGCCGCCACTTGCGCTCAGGAGGGATGCCATCCCGGAGCGAAGGTGAACTTCGCCATGTCGGGCGCCAATCACCTGACGCTCAAGCTCAAACAGTCCGCCTTCCTCCGATTGGAGGAGATGTTTTTCCGCTGGCTGACTGCCGGAACGATGCTGTTCCTCATCGGCGGCATCGCCCTTGATCTGAAGACGAGGGTCTTTACGAGAAAAGCCGTACCGCCTTCAAGCCGTGTCGTCGCGGCGGTCATCGCCGTGAGCTTCGCCGCGCTGGTTTCGTCACTCGCCATGGCGTTCCTCGGGTTCGGCCGGCCACGATGGACCGGCATCTCCGCGATCGTGCTGATGGCGATAGCCGGCGCCATCTGGATTGTCACCCGACCGCGCGGACAGAAGGCCGCCGAGCCCGAGTACCCGCGGCTCGACCTTGTCCACAGGCTGCAGCACATCATGCTCTTCGTGAGCTTTATCGCTCTCGGCCTGACCGGCCTGCCGCTCAGATTCGCCGAACACCCGTGGCTGGCCGCGATGTACCACGCGATGGGCGGGATCGGCGTCGCGCGGGGGATCCATCGGATTGCGGCCGTCATCATGATCGCCGCATGGATATGGCACTCCATTGACCTGCTCGTGCGCTGGAAGCGTGCGGGGTTCAAGCTGTCATCGTGGACCATGGTGCCGACGCTCAAGGATGTGCGGGACTTCGTGGACCTCAGCAAGTACTACCTCGGACTGGCGCCAGCGCCTCCGAAGTTCGACCGCTTCGAGTTCCGCCAGAAGTTCGATTACTTCGCGGTCTACTGGGGCATGCCGATCATGGTGTTCTCCGGTCTCGTGCTCTGGTTCCCCATCTTCCTGGGCAACATGCTGCCCGAGATCGGCATTTCGGCGGCCTACATCGCGCACAGCGACGAGGCTATCCTTGCGTTCCTGGCCATCGCGGTGTGGCACTTCTACAACGTGCACTTCAACCCGGGCGACTTCCCGATGAGCTACGCATGGCTGACCGGCAAGAAGACCCGAAGCCAGATGGAACACGAACATCCGCTCGAACTGGAACGGCTGGAAGGAAAGGAATAGCGGGCGATCGGGCGATGAATCACCCGCCTGCCACCACGATATCCACGTTCGCGGGTTCATCCGATCCCGCGTGCGGGATTTGTGTCCCAGACCGACGATTCATCGTCGGTGTGGTCTTATCGGCTGACCGTTGATCGCCGGGCGGGAACGGCTGCAACGGCAAAGGGCCGCCCGTTTGGGCGGCCCTTACTACTTTCCGCGTTGACCGCGGCGGCTTACAGAACGACGACGTTGGCGGCGCGCAGGCCCTTGCCGCGAGGATCGTTGGTCACGTCGAACTGGACGCGCTGACCCTCGGTCAGTTCGCGATAGCCGTTGCCCTGGATCGCGCTGAAGTGAACGAAGACGTCATCGCCTTCGTCCTGGGCCAGAAAGCCGTAGCCCTTCGTTCCGTTGAACCACTTGACCGTACCGGTCTTCATTGTTGACACCCTTTCCGGTGTGTGAGATTGTGTTTTACGCGTTCGAATGAGGAGGTCCGGAAAGGGGCAGTCGAGGAACGATACGCCAGGCCGAACAACACACGCAATCTGTTAGCGAAACACGTGGTCCCATTCTCTGGGACCCGGATCACTATACCACGTATCGGCTCGGTTTCGTTCCGCCGTCTCGAAATACATACGCCTGATGGACGCGCGTGTGCGGCAAAGGTACACTTTCGGATCGTGAAGGCCTGACTCAGGCGCTCGGAGGAGATGCTATGAATGCCGCACTGATAGCCGCGATCCTCGGTTCGGGGCTGTTCGCCCAAGGTCCATCCTGGAAATCGCTTCCCGTCGTCGAGCCCATCGGCGAGAAGCAGATGCAGGGCTGCTACACCGTCGCCAACCGGCGGGACATCCAGTGGAAGCGCCCGAAGTTCGTCTACAACGCCAGGGCGGCGACCGGACGCAAGCTGGCGAAGGTCATCGTGCTGATCTACAACCCGACGCTCAAGGGGCAGGGCGGCAAGACTCTCGTCGAGCACATGAAGTGGAACGACCCGGTCCAGTATTCGCACATCCTGGCTGACGTGATCCGACAGGCCAGCTGGGGCTACATCAACTACGAGATCGTCTCGATCATCGAGGTGGACGGCTTCCCGAAGCGCCTCGACGGCACGCGCTACGACGAGGCGACCTATCTCGAGGCGCTCCGGACCCAGAAGTGGCATCCCGTCACGTCCTCCTACAGGGGCTTCTTTGAAGACAACCGCATCCTTGAGCGCTGCAAGAAGGAGAACATCACCGAGCTGTGGGTTTGGGGAGCGCCGGGCTTCCACTTCGATGAGTTCGCCATGTACATTCCCAACCGGTACGCGCGGTTCGGCCCCACCGACAATCCGTGGCTCTATCGGCCCTATGACATCCCGCCCGAGATCGGCCACACCATGTGGGTCATGGGATTCAACTACGAGGTCGGGCCCGACAACATGATCCACAGCTACGCACACCGCGTCGAGAGCATGGCCGCGCTCGCTATGGCCGACGGCATCTGGGACCCGAAGACCCTCCGCGACCCGTGGAACGTGTTCTCCTGGCTCGAGATGGACACGCCCGGCACCCCTTCGATGGTGGGCAACTGCCATGTTCCACCGAACGGACAGGGGGGTTACGACTACAACAACAAGCGTCGCGTCCAGTCGTGGGCCGACTCTTGGCGCAAGTACCCCGACCTTCGAGGGCCGGCTCGCGAGGTAGGCTCAGCAGAGTGGGGCAACAGCCACTTCGGCTACATGAAGTGGCTCCTCGAGCGCGTCCCCAAGTTCCCCGGACACACGAAGTACGGCTACAACAACTGGTGGGTCTACATCGCCAACACCGACGAGGACCTGCCCGACTACACGATGCCCGACCCTGGGAAGTTCGTGCTGCCGGAGGGGATGCCGAAGGTCAGACCCGACTGACACCCGACTGAGGACGCGAGTAAAGGGCGGAAAGATAGAGCCGGCAATGGACCAGAAACATACAAGCCCCGAGCGTATCCTGCGCGAGGGTATTGCGGCTCTCACCAAGCGGCTCGGGCCCGGCGGCGCCCTGTTCTTCGTGCGCCAGTGCAGGGACGTTGTCGGTGACTACACTGCAGAACGCGCCGAGATCATTGGCGATCTTGCTCGAAACGCTACTCTACGACGTCAAGCAAACGGAACCCTCCGTGGCCGAGCCGAGTTAGCCGAAGGCCCATGTTCCTTACATAGGGAGTCCCCGCATGCGGACCTGGTGCCGCTTGAAGGCGCGAGTCTCGAACTCCCTGTGAGCCATGATCATCCGGCTGTCCGACCGTCCGTGCGCCTGTATTCGCTCGATGCGCTTGTGGACGGGATCGCAGCCG
>JBBIQU010000241.1:0-4951 GCA_037442185.1 Chthonomonadales bacterium
GTGCGGGGTACGATTGATGCCATGACAGCGCAGACAACGGCAACCCGCCGACGAAACAGCCCAATGGCCCGCCGCCATACGATCAACGGCCTGCTGTTCACGTCCCCGGCCATTGTCGGATTGCTGCTCCTCACCGTGTACCCGCTGGCCGCCTCGCTGTACTACAGCTTCTGCTCTTACTCGGCTCTGAAGCCGCCCGAGTGGGTCGGAACCGGCAACTACCGCTTGATCTGGCGCGACCTGTCGCATCAGGGACTGCTGTACGAATCCATCTGGAACACGATCTACTACTCGGCCTTTGCCGTTCCGCTGGGCATCGTCACCGCATTCCTTCTGGCGTTGCTGCTGAACCAGAAGGTGCGGGGGCAGGCCTTCTTCCGCACGCTCTTCTACGTACCGTCCATCGTGCCGGTGGTGGCTTCATCGGTCCTCTGGCTGTGGCTGCTCAATCCTCAGCACGGCCTGGTGAATCTGGCCATGTCGTGGACCGGACTGGAGCGGCTGATCGGCGCGCTCGGCATCAAGGCGCCCATCGGCTGGCTGGCCGATCCGGCGTGGTCGAAACCCGCCCTCATCCTCATGAGCCTGTGGGGCGCCGGCAATGCGATGGTGATCTTCCTCGCCGGGCTTCAGGGAGTGCCCGAAGAACTCTACGAGGCCGCCGATCTCGATGGGGCAAGCTCGTGGCAGAAGACGCTCCACGTCACCGCCCCGATGATGAGCCCGTACTTCCTGTTCATGCTCATCATGGGCATGATCGGATCGTTTCAGTACTTCACGCAGGCGTGGGTCATGACCAACGGCTCGGGAAGCCCTGCCAACAGCACGATGATGTATCCCATGTACCTGTTCCAGAACGCCTTCCAGTTCTTCAAGATGGGCTATGCCTGCGCCATGGCCTGGCTGATGTTCGTCGTCATCGTGGCGGCAACCGCCATCGTGTTCCGAACGTCCGCGCGATTCGTCTACTACGGCGGCGAAGGCCGGTAGGCCCGCGACGATCCGCATCTTCCTCCTGACGGTCCAAACCCATTCAGGGCTTCTCATTCAGGGAACTGCAGCTACAGAACAACCGATATGTATATCGGTTATTGACAACTGGAGCCGAGTGACCTTGCCGATTCGGCTCCAACAAATCACCTGAGGAGAACCCTGATGTCAACGGATTACCTTGGCACAACCCTGGCGGATCTGGTTACCGAGCGCCCGGCGCGATTGCGCGTGTTCGAGCGGTTTCGGCTGGATTACTGCTGCGGCGGTCACGTGAAGCTGGAGCGGGCATGCGCGAGCAAGGGCATTGCCGTCCAGGAAGTTACTGCCGCGCTCGCCGAGCTCGACGCTACCCCCCGCATCCATGAGGAGCGCGACTGGGCTAAAGCCGGTCTCGCGGAGTTGGCCGACCACATCGAGCAGACACACCATGCATACCTGCGCGACGAGTTGCCCCGGATCGCCGGTCTGACTGAGAAGGTGCGCGCAGCCCACGGCTCCGAGCACCCCGAGGCGATCGAGGTAGCCGAGGTGTTCGCCGGCCTGAAGGCAGAGATCGAATCGCACATGTGGAAGGAGGAGAACATCCTGTTCCCGATCGTGCGCGAGCTGGAGACCGCGACGGCCATGCCGTCCTTCCATTGCGACACGGTAGCGAATCCCATACGGGTCATGGAACTCGAGCACGAGAGCGCCGGCCAGGCGTTGGCCAGGCTGCACGCGGCCACCAAAGGCTACAGCACCCCGGACGATGTTTGCAGCACCTACCGCGCGCTCATGGACGCTCTGGCTACCCTCGAACAGGACCTGCACGCGCACATCCACAAGGAGAACTACATCCTCTTCCCGCGCGCCAAGAAGCGCGAGAACGAACTGGCGACCGCTGCTCAGTCCTGAACGGCTACCATGCCACAGTCGGCGATTCCATGGCTGAAGCGTTCCGGCCGTGGGATCGCCGACGTCGTTCAGGACGCGAGGGCACCTTGGCGCATGGCCTGATGCGCGTCGAGAGCGCGATCCCTTGCGGATGCGTGATCCACGATCCGACCTGGATAGGTCTCGCCGAGCGTCACTGCGGCATCCCTGAGGACCGCCGCAGGAGCCTCCCACGGTCGGTGAATCCACTCGGCGGGCATTCGGCCAAGCTCCGGCACCCATGCGCGGACGTAGGTACCATCGGGATCGAACTTCATGGCCTGGGTCACGGGGTTGAAGATGCGGAAGTAGGGTGCCGCATCGGCGCCACAGCCTGCCGTCCATTGCCACCCCTGAGTGTTGTTCGCGAGGTCGGCATCCACGAGCGTGTCCCAGAACCATCGCGTGCCATCCTGCCAGGGGATCAACAGGTCTTTCGTCAAGAACGAAGCCGCCAGCATCCGCACGCGGTTGTGCATCCATCCGATAGCCCAGAGCTGACGCATGCCGGCATCAACGATGGGAAAGCCGGTCAATCCTCGCTGCCAGGCGCGAAGGGCGTCGGCGTCGGCCTCCCATGGGAAATCCGCGAACTCCGGGCGCAACGGTTGCAAAGGTGTCTCGGGAAAGTGGTGCAGCAGGTGATACGAGAACTCGCGCCAGGCCAGCTGGCGCACGAAGGGTTCGCTTCCCTCGACCTGTCGGGCCAAGTGCCAGACCTGGCGCGGACCGATCTCGCCGAAATGAAGATGGGGCGACAGGCGTGACACGCCGTCGAGATCGGGTCGGTCGCGCCGGTCGGCGTATTGGCTGACCGGCCCGTCAAGGAACGAGGCAAGCCGCTGATTCGCGCCTGCCTCGCCCGGCGTCCAGGTCTCGCGCAGACCGCGGTCCCAAGGTGCCTTCGGGGCAAGCCCGAGCGATTCGATGGACTCCGAGGCGAGATCGGACGCCGCGGCAGGCATGCGTGCTGACGCCGATCCGGCAGGCACCGGACCATCGGCTCCCAGCCGGTCCACAAGGGCGCGATAGAAAGGCGTGAAGACCTGGAACGGACGCCCCGAAGCGTTGAGCAAAGCGCTCGGGTCGGCAAGGAGACTGCCCTCGTGGGCTTGGACCGAACAGCCGATCCGCTTGAGCGCTCCGACGACGTTCGCCTCCTGCTTGGCCGCCCACGGCTCGTATCGCCGATGGAAGCGCAGCGAGTCTGCCCCGGTCTCAAGAGCCAGACGCTCCAGGGCGAGGGCTGCCGGACCTCGCCTGACGATCAGCCGACTGCCGCGGCGCCTCAGGTCGGCGTCCAGCGCGATGAGCGACCGATGCAGCCACCATCGGGATGCCGCGCCCGGCGGCCAGTCGCCCTCCTCATCGGGTGACCAGACGAACACAGGCACGACATTGGCGTCCGCGCACGCCTCGAGCGCCGCATTGTCGGAGAGGCGCAGGTCGCGACGGAACCACACGATGGCGGTCCGCTTCATTCAGATGCTCCACCCGTCCGAAGCCGGGTCGGCTGAACGGAGCGGCAGGATGATGCGCACCGTGGTACCCTCGCCGAGTTTGCTCCGAGCCTCCACCCGTCCGCCGTGGATGGCCGCCACGCGCGCGACGATCCGGGTGCCGAGTCCCGTCCCGCCCGGAGAGGTCGAAATGGCGTGGCCGGTGAAGAGCGAGTTCAGCACATGCTCGGGCATGCCCACGCCCGTGTCCGTGACCTCGATGACGGCGCTTCCGTCGGACTCGGCAATGCGCACGCGCACGGCGCCGCCTCTCGCATAGGCAAAAGCGTTGTAGACGAGGTTATATATGGCGTTGAACACGTGGACCCGATCGAAAGCGAACGGCCTGCATGACCCTTCGACGCTCAGGCGCGTCGCATCGGCTTCGGCGCGCGGCCTGAGCGTTTGCGCCACCCGGTAGGCGGTGTCGGCCACGTCGCGCACGGCGAGACGTGGCGCGCGCAGATTGCCTTTGAGAGCATCGGCGATCTCCGCTCCCCGATCCTTGGCGTCATCTGCGCCTCCCCGAATGCCGTCGAGGGCATCCGGCATCAGACCCAGCAGCTCCCGGATGGCGGCAACGTCTTCGGCTGCAGCAGTATTCGAGATTCGCTGCAGGGCGGCCTTGGCCTCGGGCAGCAAGTCGCCGAGCAGCGATGCCCAACCCTCAACCGGGGCCATCATGTTCTTGATGTCATGGGCAATGTCGCCCACCGCGTCCAGGATGGCCAGCTTCCGCGCCTGTTCGGCCTGTCGGGCTTCCTCGGCCTCGATCTCACGCGTGATGTCGAGCTGAACGCCGATGAAGTGGGTGACCGCGCCGCTATCGTCACGGATGGGTGACACGTCGAGGCGGTTCCAGAAAAGGTCGCCGTCTTTCCTGTAGTTTCGCAGCTTGACCGAGCACGGCTCGCCGGTTTCGAGCGCTTCGCGGAGTCTGGCTACCTCCTCACGGTTCGTGTCCGGTCCTTGAAGGAACCGGCAGTTACGACCGAGGACTTCGGCGGTCATGTATCCCGTCATCTGCTCGAAAGCCGGGTTCACGTAGACGATTGGCATATCGGGAAGCCGGGCATCAGATATGACTATGCCGTTGATGCTGGCCTCGGCAGCGCGCTGAAGCGTGTTCAGGGCGTCGGCAGGCGACAGCCGCTGGAACCCCATGCCCGTTGTGTTGCCGCCACGAGTACCGGCGTCAACGCTCATCGTGTGGTGATCATCCTTCATCGCCGCCGCCGTTGCGACAGGCCCTATCAGTGCGGAATGTCCGCCCGATATTCGTACGCACGATGCATCTGTCGAGTGCCTGCCACCGGACGCGCGAAGTGTAGCCGTCGCTTCTTGCGACGCAAGCGATGGTCAATGACGAACGGCGCGCGGGGAGAACCCGCGGCTACACGGCCTTCGGCCGTAACGGCACCCGACAACCAAACGCATCGCCTCTAACCATAGCGGTCATTGGACGCGCAGCGTGTAGCCGTCGCTTCTCGCGGCGCAGAACGTGCGGCATTCTGTCCCCCCTCCCCCTTGCCCCCGCCCGCCCAGGG